>CAZKOT010000006.1:7368-44240 GCA_964554475.1 uncultured Christensenella sp. | reverse complement strand
GTCTGACCATTTCTTGCTGCACATATTAATACAGTATTATTACATTTGTCTCTTGCGTCCATATTGACTCCGTAATTAATAAGAGTTTCAAAAATGTCGGTGTTTCCATATCCTGCTGCACCCATTAAAACGGTTTCATTATTATTATTTTTTGCATTAACATCGGCTCCTTTTGCGATAAGAAGTTTGACGAGTTCAGTGTTGTTATCGTCCTCGTCATTATAGGTTGCCCACATCAATACGGTATCCCCATTTTCATCTCTAGCATTAACATTTGCGCCTTGTTTGATGAGATTTTGAACCAAATCAATATCTCCTTCTTTTACTGCTTCAAGCAGTTTTTCATTTAATTCTTCGTTCATTAAATTTTTCTCCTAATTTAGATTTTTTAAAAATATTTTTGAGATTAAATTTTGTGAAATTATTTAAAAATGTTTTCTTTATATCATATTTTTGTAAATCTGTCAATTTTTACAATAATACGTTTTATAATCGTTATTGCTTTGCTTGTCCCAAAAATGCCTACGCATTTTCATGCTTGTAAAACACATATTGATTTTGTTGCGCTTTTTCGCAAAAGGATAATAAAAAAAATTTATTTCGTTGGGTTCTTACAAAGTTAATTAAAAAATTAAAACTCAATTTTTGTTCACTAGCACTTGTTTATTTCTCAATAAAGAAACATTAAATTTTTTATACTTTGCATTCTTTTTTCATATTAACTTATTTAAATATGTTCATATTTTAATATGACAATTGTTTGACTTGAGTTTTTCTTAAATTGTATAATTACTTTGTTATAATTGATAATAATATAAACGCATCACACTTTAATAGGAATTAAGCAATATTGATTGATTTAAGAAAAGAAGTAGTTTTAATCATGGATATCCTAGGAGTATGTCTAGACATGACGATTTAAATATTTCAATAGAGAATTTTTAAAATGTTTACAAGTTTTAAAGTGTTTTTGGTAAGATTTTCTGCTGTGAGCTAGATTTAAGAATTGAACAGAAAAAGGTGATTAATGAGATTTTTTAAGGTGTTTTTAGTAAGTTTTTCTGCAGTTATTGGCATTGTTGGTGCGGGCATTGGAATTATGTACGCTACCGGTCAATTTACACAGGATGTTGTTCAACCTGAAGTGATTGCTTTTGAAACGTCCAATTACGAAGTTACTGAAGATTTTGAAATGTTGATCACTTCGCCCACTGAAAATGTTACTGAAACAAAAGTAACGCTTTCATTTGAGTCGGGAGATTTCATTGAAGAAGAAGATAACAAAGGCATAACTTACATATCAAACAGCATTGTTTCTGTTCCTAAAAAAGTTAAAATAGGTGTTCCTTTTACGGTCTTTTTAACTCGAACTTTTCAAGATATGGATGATGACGGAATAAATGAAACAAATTGGATTTCGGGAGGAATTACAACTCTTAAAGCGACATCATCAAATATTCTTGCACAAGTTCAAACAACAACAATTTTTGTTGATGTTCCGGTTTTTTCTTTAAGTGTTGAAACAAGAGTTGGACTTGAAACTCCATCATCGCAAGATATTTTTAACATTTCATCAAATTTTTGGGCAGTTGCTTCATTTCACCCTGCTTCAAGTCAATTTCGTTATAGTAGAGATGGCTCTGACGGAAGTCCAGTCGCCTATAAAAAGGTTTTCTTTTCAAGTCTTTCTTCAAATATTGAAGAAGTAGAAACTCCCGAAGAAGTAAGGCACTATGCACAATGTTTTAAAGCATTAAATCAAGCTGATAATGTGCAAATTAATGCACAATGTTTTGCTAATGCAAAAGAAGAGGATATTGCTTTAGAATCTGTTTCAAATTTTCCTGATGAAGAAAGACAAAAAGAAGAGATTTTAGCATTACTATCGGAAATGAATGAACAGTTGCGTGGAGATGGTGAAAAAAGTGTTGATTTTGCACCTTTAGTTATTGGAAATTTTTTTGTTGCCAGTCCTTCTGTTCCAACATGTTTTAATAACTCTGTTAAAATATTTGCAAATTATGATAATTTTACAAATAATGAATCTAATCTCGGCATTTCAATTGTTGCAAAAGATGAAGATCAAACCCCACTACAGTCCGAAATTGAAAATGTTGCAATCGCGGTTGCAATTTTGGGTGGAGATGGATATGAACCAGCAACTTCTGACCAAATTTTTATTCAAGGCTTTGATTCATTAACTTATAATGTTTTTGAACAAGATTTTGAATTCTTTTTTCCTTATAAACATTCAACAGATGTAAACAAATCTTATTGGAATTTAACTGCTCTTGTTGACGGATTAGAAGAAGCAAGACTAATTATACTTTTATTTGAGGAAAATGAACTAGGCGAAAAAATTCCTAATGAATATTCTCTCACCGAAGTAAACCCTAAATATATTATAAATGTTGATCCTGCAACAATTATTTCTAATCGCATTTCTTGGGAAGATCCAATAATAGACACCCAAACATTATATATTTACGAAGATGAAGATGTTTCGAAAATGTCTTATCAAGAGTTTAATTTAAATTTACTTCCTATTATTGTTCCGCAAGAAAATACTTATAAAGTAATTCGCTATTTTGCTTATCTTGAAGATAGCTTTGGGCAACCTATTAATGTAGATTTAAATAATTATATTATTACTTCGGGAAAAATGGCAACCCATGAAATATCTTCCGAAACTATTATTCTTTATGAAATTCCAAACGGAATCATCACTCCTAAAGACGTTTTCCCTGAAAATGCAGTTTTGAAAGTTGTTTTTGCAAGTGTTAAAACAACCGCAAGTGGTCAGGTTAGATATGTTTCTGAAAATTATTATTTGATTGACCTTTATAGCACGCAGTCCTCGGCACTAGGGGCACTTGAAACAATTCCATTTAATATTCAAAAAACAATTAAAACCGTTAATCAATATGTTTTTTCAAGTTTTAATTTAGACAATGAACAATTTATTGCTCATTCGGAATCCACTTTGGCTGTTGTTAATGGTAATGAAGATGCTTTTGATATCATTGTTAACATTTCAAATTCACAAATAAGAGAAATTTTTATTAAAGATTGGAATGAAAACAAAATATCTTTTGAATTTTATATTGATGGAATTTTACAAGTTGATTTGTTTAGATATGATAAAGAAGTGATTAACCCCCTTGATATTGGGCCCTTTGAATTTCCTATTACTGTTGGCATGTTAGCGCCTAATACTGCTTCAAAAAATTTTGAGATTAAAATTAGATACACAAGAAATAACCAAGCGCCTGAAATTTCTGATATTTACATTACAGAGTTCCATGCAATCACAACACCGTCAACTTTCCTTTACAAAGGTGGAGATCCTTCTGATGACCCGATTTTAGAAATTTATGACGGCAAAATTGATTTTCTATCGTTTAATTCTTCACTAAATGTTGCTTCCGATGATGGTAATCCCACAACTCCAATTACTCCAATTATTGTTCAAACTTCATTAATTGAGGGCAGTCTTTTGAGTGGAGATGATGCAGGAGTTTATGTTGCACAAACGGGTTCAACAAGTTCTTTCTCTTTAAACGGTGTTCCCGATGTTATTAATGTTTTGTTTTACGATGGAACGGCAAGAGTTATTATTATAGCAAGGGATAAATACGGAATTGAAATTCAAAGCACAAATTATTGGATGCTTAGTTCCGATCCATCTATTATTGCAGTTGATTCAACCGGTCAAAGTTTAATATTTTTAAAACCATCCGCAACACTGGTTGAAATTTCAATTTCTTCTACTTTTGGTCAAGGTGGAGAAACAGTTGATGGCGAATTTAGCATTTTCTTTAAGGTTGAAACTGGCGGAAGAGTTGTTGATGTAAGAACAAATGTTACAGGCGGAAGTTTAGATTATGAAAACATTTTCCAAAATTATACAAGATCAGCAAGCAATCCAGATGTAAACAATTTGTTTACATTAGATAATCTTAACAATTATTTTACGCAAACCATTATCAGTAAAGATACTTCTTCAAATTTAAGTATTGTTGGAAGCACTGGAACTGCAGTTTATTTTTACGGCTTGAATCCACTTCTGAAAGTCTTTTATGCACTTGAAGATAATGTGCAAACGGGAAAATATAAATTTTTTGACATTGGAGAACTTTTAAGATTTTCTAGAGTTGACACTATAAATTTTGGGCAGGACGAAAATGCTTTTATAAATTTTATTTACGACAATGATGCTGATGACACTGGTAGATTTTTAGGCTTTCAAATAATAAAAGATTTTGGTCAAGAGACCCCCGCTTATTTAAATTTAAAAGTTGAAACAGATATTGGTTTTACAATTCAAATTCAAATTGAAATAAGGCGAAAAATTACAGCAAACTTTACAACTACAGGTCATGAAGCTTATCCCTATTTTGCTCAAAGAACAACGGCGGACAATCACGAATATATAGGAGTTTTTACAAATCTTGGAATTAATTTAGACTTTTTAGATTTTTCAACAACCTCGTCTTTAAGTTCTTTTTATCCTCTTATTTATTCTCCAAATGAAAATGGAGGAAAACCACTAGCGCATACAGGAGTAGATGCACAAAATCCTATTAGTATTAATGGGGATGATATTTTTTGCACTTTAACACTTGATGATGTGACAGGTTATACTTTGAAACATTATATTTTTATTCTAAGTAGTGAAGCTTTTGATCCTGAAGCTACTTATCAAAGACAACTTTATGATTTTGCAATTGACCTTTATTTTAATCTCAATCCAAACATAAATGCAGTTTTAAATCCTGACCACTTGACAATGGATGTTGACACTCTGGGCACACCTTCAACTGAAGACGATTTAAATGCAAGTATTGTCATTTCATCACAAACGGTTTCAAAAGTTATTTCGCTTACAAACGAATCAGATGCAATGATTCATGTTTTTAGAAAACATGGAGATGAACCTCTTAGTTTAACAAAAGCTTTATCAAATTATGTTGAAGCAAGAATAACAAATTCATTAGGAGAAATTTATGATTCTTCAAATTTTGAAATTGTTTACAACTCCGGGGAAGATGCTTATTTTCTAAAATTGAAAGATGGGCAAATGGTTTCTCAAAGTGAAAGTTTTTATATTAGTATTTTCCATTTCATTTCTCCAAATGAATTCATAGTTAAAAAATTTAATATAACCGTTGTTCCAAGCATTCTAAAAATTGTGGAGGAAAGATTTGTTATTTATAACGGATTAACCTATTTACAACTTGAAAGCGGAGAAAGCTTATCTTTCCAAAGTTATGGCGAAATTGATGGTATTTCTTCATTTTTCGGTATTGTAAATCCTCCATTTGAACCAAGTGTTTCTTTTGTAGATGTTACAATGCATACTTCTTATTGGGACATAATTTTAGGAGGAGAAGGTGTTGGAACACTTTCCATTAAATCATTTATAACCAGCATTGTAGCGGGACAAATTTCTGTTACTCTCACAATTCCTTCGATCGCCTCAATGACTGTTCCTATAATAATAATGCCTAGACTTTCACCTCTTGTCTTATATAATGAAATAGAGTTGAAGACGGGAATTGATGCCGAACAACTTTTCAAAAACGCAGAAGCAAACAGTGATTTGGCAAACTTATTTTCACTCAATTATCTTATTAGTAAAGATTTTAATGCTGATGGAATTTTTGATGATTATGGAATTTACGATGTTGTTTCAGATGGCTTAACATCTGCAGACGCTTTTAGTATTGTTGCACTTTTGGAACCTTTACTTAATAATTTTGGTTTGTTTGTAAAAGATGAAATTTCAATAAATTATTCCATTCGAAATGGTCAGGGTGGCACTGCGGGAACAGAACTATCTGGCATTAGTGTTGACAATTATGGAATTTTGACAACACCATTTGTTGGAGTTGAAACTTTCTTTATTATCACCGCACAAGTTCAAGGATTAACAATTTATTACCGATTGAAAATTGTTCCTAGCTTGTCTTTTGAAACATATTATCCTTATATTGACAATTTTGAAGAAACTGAAAATGAAATTGCTGAAATCATTCTCTATAAAAGTGGCGACCAGAACAAAATTATTACCTTAAATACACCTTTTACCAAAGAAATACCTGCAACTAATCAAGAAATTCCTAATACTGAAGATGCACTTGGCAATCAAGCTTTGATTGCAAGTAGACTAATGCTACTTCGTGATACAGGTGGAGAAACATTTCAATTTTCTTTAATGCCGTTCACAATTTCAAATGTGGTTATTAATAATGTTGAACAAGGAAGACTTTTTGTGCAAGGTCAAACATACACTCCAAGAACAGTTGTTGCACCAGCATATTATGCTAATTTTGTTGAAATAAATAATGAATCGGGCAATTTCAATGTTTTATTAAAAAACAATGGATGGAATTATGTTATTGAATTAAAGATTATAACAACAAATAATTGTGAAGTAATTTATAAATTTGCAATAGAATATGTCTCTTTCACACATGAACTAGTTACAGGAACAGGACTTATTGGAAGTATGTCGCCTTGGACAGATAATTCAATTGATCTTGATTCTCCTCCGTCAGGTGCTCCCGCTCCTTCATCCGAGTGGGAACTTTACGAAAATGATATTTTAAATTCAATTTATTTACGAAGAACAAGCGGAACTAGTGGTGATGACACATCACTCTTGAGATACCATATTTTTGACAACTATACTCTAGATGAATTAATTGGTCTTGAAATTGTTGATAAGACAATTTTCGCTCGTTACACAGTTAATACGATTCATGCAAGTTTAGTTTTTTATTCAAAATACGGCATTGTTAAAATTGTTCCTCTAAATGTTCATTCACAAATAAAAGTTGTAGAAATTGAAGGATTAAGTCTACCACCCACAGGCGAGCAAACTTATGAAATTAAGCTTTCTGACTCGGTTTATTCGGGTGGAGTTTATGATTTGCAAGAAATAATCACTTTTATAGATAAGGACGGTGAAGGAAGATATTCAGAATTTACTTCGGTTGTATGGTCTGAAATGCAAATTCAAGGTTCTGCTCCCTCTTATGTCTTACTTTCTTACACAGGAGAAACTATTGACTC
The DNA here is from genome assembly GCA_964554475.1 of uncultured Christensenella sp. Lineage (GTDB taxonomy): Bacteria > Bacillota > Clostridia > Christensenellales > UBA1242 > CAJKWP01. The sequence continues at coordinate 37,163 of CAZKOT010000006.1, read as the reverse complement.
AACTTCAACTTTGGGTGATGACAAGAGTAAACTTTTAATCTTACCGACAGATATTGACGGCACGTTTACTTTAAACTGCACAGTTTTACTTGGAGGAATTTATTCTTACAATTTTGTTTACACACTTAATATTTTACATTCATTAGATTCATCACAACCTGTTTTAGCCGAAGTTTTAACAACTAGTATAAATCATTATATTGATGGAATTGATTTGCATTATGGAACTGAACCTGTCGCAATTGAGATTTTTGGAACAATTGACGATATGCCCGCAAACCGAAATAATATACTTTTCGTTAATAGTGGAAACGAAATCTTGTTTACCCCGGGTTCTACAGGTTCACAAATGTATGCTGAATTTGTTAGTGCAAGCACAGATTACCGTTATCGTTTAGAAGTTACAATTTTATCGGGAAATGATGTAATTGAATTAATTGAAATTTCACCCGTTGAAGAGGCAGGTTTAGACGCAGGTAGCGAAGGTCGTTTCTTGATTTTGAGAACCAGAGCTGTTGCTTATGACACAGTCATAAATTTAAGTGCTGAATTAATTTTTGATGATTTTAGTGTTGTTTCTTACTATCAAGTTGTTTTAAAACCAAACACTAATATTGAGTTTAATTATCCAAAACCTGATGGAACAAATGAACTTGATGAAGAAAGTATTTACTATGATGGTGCAAAAGTTAGAATGAATGCTGCGGCAGATTTCCAAACATTAGAACGTATTCAAATTTCTCATTATTCGGGTTTTGTTCCCAGTTCAATAATGGAAAATGTTTACATTGTTGTTTCAAAAGGAGCAGGAAATGTTGAAGTTACACCATCTAATTGGGATAATGATTGTTTCTTGACTTCTCAGCCAGGACATGAGCATAGTTTGGCAACTTGTTATTTTAAATATGGAACAGAATTTACTTTTGATTTCACTGGAGTTGAAGAGTTTGGAGAAGTAAATTTTGAAGTTTTTGTAAGCGGAATTTCAAGAGAAAGTTATTCTTTGGTAGTTTACAAAAAAATTAGTAGTATTTTCCAAGTTGAAATAAATAATATTAACAATCCTGAAAGTGCGGTTGAACAATTCTTTGTCGGAGAGGATAGAAAGGATATCTTTAATGGTGTTCAAGCTATTACTTTTGGACTAAATAATTCCACCTCAATTTTAGGTGATCCAGTTACAATGTCATTTTACAAAGATAATACTTCCTTAGGAGCTTCAATTTATTTAACATCTGCTGATAGAGGTGCGGACAAAGTTGTTAAAATATTAGAGTTAATAAGTGCCTTTGAAGGTTTAACTTTAAACAATTTAAGAATTAGAATATATAATGAAGTTACACAAACTTATTATGGAGGACCTTCGCAATATTTCACTATTAGTGAACTGTCTTCGGGTAGCGGAGCATATTTTAGAATAGGTATTGACGGAAATCCCGTTTTTAAACTTGCAAAAAGAATTAACATTAAATACCTGGGATTTGAAGTAACTGACACAGATATATTAAACATGTTCAAAGTAAAAGATTTGGACACCCCAGAACAATCCGAGCAAGATTTAACATCTTTCCAACTTTCAAATAATGGAATTGGTGGTCAAGGAATGGAACGCCTTTCTCAAGAAGGCATAGAAATTTCTTATGGAGAAATTTTGGATGATACTTGGCAATATTTGTATGACTTAAAAGTTAATGTCGCTGTCGGAACAACTGAAAATACAATTTATGTAGGAGATGCTCCACAAAGTGTTATTAATAATTTCCAAATTACAAGAATTGACGGAAGCGGTTTTTTCAATATTTTGGAAAATGATATCATGCGTTTAAATTTATACATTTTACCCATTGTTCCGCTTGAATTTATTCTTGACGGGTCAAATTGTAGTGGAACAATAACTGCTCAAATTTACAGATATCGCACATCTTTATCATCAGTACATACAATTTCATTTGATTACGAAATCAATGGAACAGGTTCATTTACTTACATGAATGACCTTACAACAATTTTTGGCGAAATAGTTGAAGATGGTGATGTTTATTTCATTTACTATTCATCTGCTCCAGCGGGATTGCATTCAATGGATGTTAAAATTGGAGCGACAACTATTAATTCATTACCAGGATTATTAACAGGTTCTGAAACAATCGAAACTTTACTCTCTTTACCAAACTATCAATATGAGCATGAAAATCCTTGGCTTAATTTTGGTTTTAGATATGCAGATAATGAGCAAGTTTACAATAGAGCACTTGCGCTTGACCAACCTCCTCCGCTGCAACACACTTCTTATGATAGGGTAAGTGTTGTAACAGGAACATCTTATTATTATGATTGGAATTATATAGCAAATGGAAGTCCAAATTCAGGTCTTCTTGCAACATTAATTCTTAGTTACACTTTCCCTGATGAAAACCTTGTTTGTTATACTCCGTTAACTGTAAGAATTGAGCCCAGTTGGATTATTACAGCTTATAATGCAGATGGACAAACTAACAGTATTGACAATCCAGAAGTAATTGATGAATCAATATTTGGCATTGACTTGCAAAAAGATTTTTCGTTGACTGACAAAAATAATTTAAATAATCACGAACTTACAATCATTGATGCCCGAGTAAACGGCATGGGACTAAATCGTGCACATGATAGTTTTTCTTATGCCATTGATTCTCCAAACAATGTTGTTTCAATTGCAAGAATTAATGAAATTAGAGTTGGTGAAGAACTTACAGGAAGAACAATTACTATTTGGCAACCCGATTTTGCTGAAAGAACAATTATTCTTTCAATTTCAGATATTTATGGTTATGAAATAAAGTATTATTACAAAGTGTTACCTGAGAACGAGATTGAGTTTTCGTTCTTTGCTCATGGAGATCCTGAATACACAAATTATTTCGAGGGCGATTCATTCATGCTTCGTTATGGACTCAGTGAAACAGAAGCAGGAATTGAACATATTTTAGTGTTGACGAGACCAACATTTACCAATGAAGAAGGTGGATCAGTTGAGGTTTTCTATACTGTTTCGTTTAGAATTTTAACCTCTGACGGTAACATAGATTTAGGTGCTGTTGAACCAAATGGTAATTTTAATGGTCTTGGAACTGAATTTAATATCGGATTTATTGATAATTATTTCTTTAATCCTTCATCAAAAGTAGTTCAGGTTTATTTTGAAATTAATCTTTGTAGAAGTGTTTTTTTAGATGATGTTTTACAAAATGCAGAAACTTACACTATTAACAGCACAAATATTATTTTAAGACAACGTTATGGTACGGTAATTTCAAATACTCATGTGCGTGATGGTGCGGCATTTGATTTAATTGATTATGTTATGATTCAAGATTACAAAGAGAATGCACCTATTGGAGAGCCAACAATTATAGACGAAAAAACTTTGAATATTGCAACCGAAAGAGATAATTATCAATTAAATTTTAACTTAATTGCAAAAAATGACTCAATTGAAAGAAGTAGTGAAATTTCAACTTCATACAATAGTACAAACCCAGAAGATAAACAAAACAAATACATTATGTTGAGTGATTACTTTGATGACATTAATGTTACTGAACCAGATTTCAATTTTTTCGTTAGAAGTGTTACTGAAATAACTGATAATTGTCATTATAGAATTAGTGTAGACACTGTTAGCGGTGAATTAAAAATTGAATGTGTTAATGGGATTTCACACACACATACCGCACAGGCATTCAATATTACGCTAAAAGATATTGGTGGAAGCACACAAACTATTGGTCCTCTTAATTTTACCGGAACAAGTTTAACGACAATTATTAGTGGTTTTTCTGATATAACCAAAGTTGGAATTATCTCTTTTGCACGAACAGATGGAAGTGACCCGATTGAATTTTCATCCTATAATGATAGAAGAATTGACATCATTACTGTAGAAAATTATGAACGTGATGGAGATGGAAATTTTATTCTTGATGAATTTGAACAAAAAATTCCAAAAGTTGTTAATGTCAAACTTAATGGTCCTGATGACAGGTCTATTCCAGTTGAACTTAACAAGAATGGATTACAATCAATTTCAGTTTTGGAAAATTGGAATACAATTGATTGGGGTGTTTTTGTTTCTGAAAACGTTTATTTAAATAGTGTTGAACCAGTTTTAAAAACAGATTTATATGCAATTAAAAATATGACATATTATAATGATACTGTTGAAATCTTAATTGGACCGAGTGCTTCCAGTGAGGGCTCCTCAATGAGTGTTCGAATTTTTAGAAAACGGGGTGAGATTATTACTCCTTCTAATGAATCAATCAGTATTTCTTATCAATCATATGAAAGAACTGTTTCAATTGGTCTTTCTAAATTGTTTAATGAAAAAATTCAAATTGGTGATGTTTATTCATTGAGAATCGATTCTATGTCGGGCAATGTTCCTTCCTTTATTACTATTAAATGGCCTTCTCACATAAATGGACTTAGTGAGCCGTTTACAGTTAGTAGTGGAACTCCGGCGACTTATATGGGTACTTTCAAGGGAGAATTTGGAGTTGCTGATTTACTTAAAATTTATACGGTTTCAAGTTTTGAAGACATTAAAATTGAATTGAACGGTAAGATTGGAAGAACTAAAATTGAACTTGATTCTTTGGGTCAATATATTATTGAAAGTGACAAAATCGTTGATGTTAATAGGTTTTATCTAATTGAATTCAATGAAGCATGGTATATTTTGAATGGGATTCCTTTCAATGTTTCACCATATTTCCATTCGATTGATACAACTGGAATTTACACAGGAAATAGAACTATTACTGAATATTCTCAAATTAGTGAAATAGAGGGTACAAGATATGTTGTTCCATTTGAATCATGGGCAGGCGGATTAACTTTTACAGATGGTTTGTTTAATTCAATTTATTATGATTATGATGAAGATGGAATTGTTGATGCAGGTGAAGGAAAAATTTTACTTACAGAGATGGGAAGACCTTATAGTATTACAAATCCACAACTACCTATTGTTAGTTTTGTTTGGATGAACGGACGTGCCGAATTACAAAATGATTTGAGTATAATAACTGCTGTTAATGTTACAACGGAAGAATACTTTGAAGTTGGTGTGAGAGTTGCAATTAATGGAATTGTTTTTGACACAGACGAAGATCATGATGTTTTGGATGAAAACATAGATTGGTTACCTATTGGTAGTATTAGATTCTGGATTTCAAGCAATGAACAATATTTTATGCCTCAAGGAAGTTATATTGTTTCTGTTGGAGCAGATTCAACTGGTGATGAGCAATATTTGAGATATATTAATTACGATGATACATATCCTATAACTTTTAGCATTAACAAACTTTTTGCTGATCATAATATTACTTTTTCAGGTAATATTATTAGAATGGGAATTGACGGTACTGGGCCTAGTGTTGAATCTGTGTACCTTAAAGAAAGAGAAATAAATAATTATCAACTAAGTTATTATGATACTTCTTCGACAAAAATTGACATTATTGCTACAAGTACGCCAATTGATGAAGTTGGTGGATTACCTGTCATTACATTACAAGGACTTTCTGAGAGTGGAACTGCTATTGTTACGGCAAGTTATCAAGGTTCACCGTCGAGATATTATTACGGAACATATAATAGACCGTCTTATGAAACAGGACCTCTTTTTACAACTTTGCCGTTAAGTAGTTTTAGTTGGACTGATGGAGTGAGCGCTTTGACCTATGAGCAGTTGTTACTTGGTTTTGAAGAGGGCGAAGATGACATTGGAGATTTCGATTTTTCAGTAGTCGTTGTTGGTGCAGATCCTGAAAGTGAAATTGAAATTGCAAGTGTTATGTGGACAAAACTTAATTTAAATATTCTTGACACTTATGATATTCAATTTTATGGTAGCGAATTACCCGGAGAAGAATCACCCATTACAACTTTAATTCCTAACATAGATTGCAGTAAACTTTTTGAAATTAAAAAAATCGGGGTAGTTGAAACAATATCAAATGTTAAAGTTACAGCTATGCCAAACAGCACAGAGTATTATGCTATAACTCAAATTGCGACTTTAGCAAGCGGTGATGTTGTTGAATATGCACAAACGTATTGTTATAGAGTTGAAAATAATACATCAACAAGTCAAGTTAACACAATAACTTTACGCTCTTGGAATTATGAACAGTTTGGACTTTTGGAAGCACCTGAAACTGTTATTGTTGTCGTTTACAAAATTGACACGTATTTAGGTTTTAATGATTTAAATATTGTTAATTTAGATCCAAATAGTTTTTATGTTTTTGAAGAGGGTATTGTAACTTTTGATAGTGGAGTTATGACCAATTTTGAAAATACTGTTTCAGTAATAACAAAACAAACTTATGGCGGACCTAAATTATTACCATTTAATATTAATGGATTTAATTACATTGATCCTTTTAGAGGAAGTTTTTATCAAATTGATGCAACTGAAGAAATATTTGGTGCAATTTACACTAGAAAATTAAGTGGCAGTTCACCAGTAACTTTTAATGTTGATTTAGGGACTGGAAGTGATTATTCTAATGGTACAATTGTAACAAATAGTGATTACAGTGAAACAGACTCCAGAATTGTTTATACTTATGAATATGCTTCTTCAGATAGAAATTCATTTACTTTTGGTTTAAATGATAATGCAATTACAATTCTTTATGGTAATGTAGAGACAGAAGGAAAACTTGTTTGGCATGAACTAATAGCTAAAAATGGAATGGCAAATCCTTTCCCAATAAACAAGGTATTTTATAAGTTCAAACAAAATTCTTCACAAGGAGAATGGGATGAAATTTCAAGAACGCAAGAAAATCCTCCTATATATTTAATTGAAGCGTTTATTAGTAGCGTTTACTCACCGCTTACAGACGGTAATTTAATTACAAATCTTTGGGACGGAACAGTTGTAATTAGCGACTCAATTCATAGTTCATATTCTAATAAGAACCTATTAGTTACTTATGATGAAACACCTGATGACGAAATGGTTTATTTTAAATATAATGATTATGATTTATGGAATTATGGCACATATAGAATTAATTTAGGAGAACTTTTAGATGGTTATCTTGATTGGACATTATTTGGTGAAATTTCAATAATAGACATTACACTTAGACAGTTATTGACATTATTTGAAGCAAGTGTGGGAAACATTTATGAAATAGAATATGACAGTGTAACAATTGGATGGGTTTATTATGACAGTTTAACTTCATCAAATGACATTTATCTTGATCAGGCAGGTGCTTTGTTTGACTTAATTGATGATACAAAAATTGTTTATTCAAAATTAAATTTTGTTCTAACGACAGAAAGTACTCTCGGATGGACTGTTAGTGAAGGAGAAGGTTATTACTTCTTTGAACAGGAAAGAGGTGATGTGGATTTTGCAAGAAGTTATGTGGTTGACAGTGGTTTAGTGTATAATTTATTTGATATATTTGAACGTAATTTAATTAGCAGTGATGAAAATACAGTTACAGTTACAAAAATATTAGATGTAATAACTTTGACTGCTGACCCAGAAACACCACCAGCTGAATGGGATGCAACTATTTATTTGCAAATCACATATTTGTCTTTTGATACTTCAATAATGACAACTATTATAATTGATGCTCAAAGAGTAGGTGAAACAACAGATTATGTATTTAATTTATATGATGAAGTTCTTGATTTAATTTGCTTATCTTCTCCAAATATTAATATTCTTCATGTAAATTTTGATGGAACAACCCCGTCAATTGTTTACATAAATATTGAAGATTTTTCAATTTTAAATGTTTGATTTTATTAATCTTTAAAGACTTCATAGTGATGTTAGATGCTCACTTTGAAGTCTTTTTTTATTCGGAACAAAAGTACAAAAACTTCAAAAAAAGTCGATATTTATACACAAATTCGACAAAGTTCGACAAAAATAATATCATTTTACAAAAATATTTTATATTTTACAAAAATTTAAAAAAAAGTGGCATATGAACATTGACACTTGAATTTTCTCATTTTATTATTAAATTAATAAAATTGTAAAAATAATATAATTTCTAAAAACATTTTTTTTCTCTAAATTTTGTTTACGTCTTAAAACCATTAAAATTTTACAGTTTTATAAAATATTAACAAATTTTTGTTGAGAAGGAGAAAGCAAATGGAAATATCAAAGTGGGCAAAAACTATTTTAACGGTTTATACATTATTGGAGCGAATTGCAAATGCAATTGATAAAATGGTTTTAACTCGTGCCGCCAACTCTGTATTTATTGCTGGAGCCGACTTTTCTTTTAATAATGTTTGGTCGGTTAGTAATAGCATTATAAATTTAACTCAACGTAAAGTTTGTTTAATCAATTTAAAATTAATTACTGAACAAGCATTAAAGCTTACCAACAAAAATTATGCTAGAATTTTAATTTCTAATTATATTGACAGAAGAAAATGTTACGAAACAGCAGAACTTTTGCAAATTTCTTTACGAAGTTATTTTCGTAAAATGCCACTTGCACTACATAATTTTGAATGCTCATTAATTAAATTAGGTTATAATGCTGAATTTTTTCAAAAAATGCTACATAATGAAAATTGGATTATGGATGCAAAAGAAAAAATTAGTCGATGTGGATTAGAAAAATTTGACAAGAAATTTTCTAATTTAATTTTTAAAGATTATGAAAAAACAATAAAAGCGAAAAGTTTAGTTAATGGTTAAATCTTTTTTATTAAAATTTTAATGAGTTAAAACAAAAAATATTACTTATTATCATCAATTTCATAATAATCCGATTTTTTGAGTTTGCGAATTTTTCTTTTTCTTTTCCCATTATCAACAGTTATTTTTGTTGGTTTAAATAATAAGTAAATTATTAAGATGCAAGGAAGGCAAACTAAAAAAATTATCACATATTGTGCTGTTTTTGAAAGACTTGCAATAAAATCAGGTTGTGTTGTTGCTTCGCTAGTTTGATTTAAGTCTGGTTCTTCACATAAATCCAAAACCTCATTGTTTTGTACAGTTGAGATTATTGACGGATAACAATAATAATAATAAAGGTATCCGAAATATTCATTTTCACCATCGGTGTATTTACAGTAATACCAAATATCAGTGTAGCCTTGGTAGGGAATTAATTTTTCACCGTGAATTTCTCCATAGTAAGAAACTGTTTTATTACGAGGAATTTTGATTACAGTAGTTTCATTTTCACAAGGTCTTAAGCACAAATTAAGACCATCAGGAGCAATAATTTGCAAATTCAAATTGGAAGGAAAAGGATTGATTGGTGTTCCAATAACGAATTTTAAATCACTTTTTTGAACGTAACCCGTTATTCCATTCATATATTCAACTTCATAAAAATTTTCATTTTCTTTTTTTAAAAGTTTAACAAAATATGATTGGGCGAGATAAAACTTAATTTCTGAAGTTACAAGTGGGAAGGCGTAAAGCGCTGTTGCTGGTAAAGTTATTCGTGCATAATATATTTTTGTAGCATAGGTATATAAAACAGGCGACAAAAAATTCACTGTTATTGAAATAAAAAAAAACATAAAAAGAAATAAAGATTTGAACTTTAAAAAGTATTCTTTTCCCATTAATTTTATTATAAGTTTATTGAAAATTTTACTTTGCTAAAAAAATGTCTTTAAATAAGGAATAAAGAAAAAAGAATAAAGAATAAGGAAAAACACTTTGAAATAGGAGAATGACTTGAGAGAAAAACAAATACTGAAAAAAATTTTTGAAATAGAAAGTAAATTAAAAAATATAAAAAATTCTCCACTTGAACTATATAATAGTGGAGAAAAAAAACATAAAAAACAAATGGAATTTCACAAATGTACAAAACGAAATCGTTGGGTTTTTGGAGGAAATCGAACAGGCAAAACAGAATGTGGTGCTGTTGAAAGTATTTTTTTTGCAAGGGGTAATCATCCTTTTAAAAAACGCTCAAAAGAAGTTTCTGGTTGGGTCGTTTCGGTTTCTAGACAAGTTCAACGTGATGTTGCTCAAAAAAAAATTCTTTCATATTTAGAACCACAGTGGATTTTTGATGTTGTTATGTCAGAGGGAAAAAAAGATAATCCGGAGGGTGGTTTTATTGATTATATTCTAATTAAAAATATTTTTGGAACTTTAAGTAAAATAGGTTTTAAAAGTTGCGACCAGGGCAGAGAAAAATTTCAAGGTGCTTCGCTTGATTTTGTTTGGTTTGATGAAGAGCCTCCTTATGAAATCTATATTGAATGCCGTATGAGAACACTTGATACTTGTGGCGAAATTTTTGGGACAATGACACCTTTAAAAGGACTTACTTGGGTTTTTAATGAAATTTATTTAAATGAAAAAAAAGATGATGAAGTTTGGCATATCACAATGAATTGGGATGATAATCCATTCTTGAGTGCAAATGAAATAGAGAAATTTTCGTGCGTAATTTCTGACAGTGAACTTGAAAATAGAAAATTTGGAAAATTTGTTGGCTTAGGTGGAGGAGTTTACAATGAATTTGATGAAAATTTACATGTGATTGAACCTTTTAAAATTCCCTCAGAATGGTATGATAACATTTCAATTGACCCTGGATTAAATAATCCACTTTCTGCTCACTGGTATGCTGTTGATTATGATGGCAATATTTTTGTCATTGCTGAACATTACGAAGCAAAAAAAGACATTATTTATCATTCTGAAGCAATTAAAATGATATGTGAAAAATTATCATGGCATAGAGCATCAAATGGAATGTTTAGTGCTTTGATTGATTCAGCCGCCGGGCAAAAAACTCTTGCAAGTTCAAAAAGTGTTGTGGAGTTATTTTACGAAAACGGAATTTTGGTTAACCCGAAAGTTAACAAGGACTTGTTTAGCGGAATTTCTAAAGTAAAAAGTTATTTTAAAGATGCAAACGGAAGAGCAAAACTTTTTATTTTTAAAACTTGTGTAAATTTAATTCGTGAAATAAAAAATTATTGGTGGGGAGAAAGTGATGCTCCTTTAAAAAAAAATGACCATGCTTTAGACGAATTACGTTATTACATAATGAGTAAACCTGAGGCAAAAACAAGACCAGTTTTAAAAAGTCATATACAAAAAGATAAAGAAAAATTAATTCAAAAAATGAAACATAAAATTAAATATATTTATTAATTTATTTTTAAACTAATTTTACTTTTTTTAGTTTGACGTTTTGATATGTAATTTGTTTAAATTTGGATAAAATGTATTGAAGTAAAAAATCTTTTGTGATAATATGCAAATATGATAATATTTAAATGGGAGAAGAAACTTGAAATTAACTGAAGAAGAAAAACAAATGTTGAATGGTGAAAATGGAGAAATTCTTCAAAAAATTATTGAAGTGTTAGTAACTTTTGGAAAATTTGTTGGAGCGAAAAGATTTGTTCCTCTTTCAAAAGGAGGGCATTTTTCCTTAAGTTTTGGCGCACGCGAACTAAAAGGAAGCTTTGAAATTTTGGATAAGTTAATTGAAAGTAACCTTAAAACTCATTTACTTTTTACAGCAAATCCTCGTCCATTTGATTCTTTTAATTTTTGGGATAAATTTTTTAATCTGTTTTCTTTTACAAAGTTCTTTTTTGACAAGCAAGAAGAATTAGAAGAAAAACTTCTAAAATTAGGTCTTGTTTCATCTGATAGTTTTTCCGATTTATTGCCCATGAATTGTGATGCTGTTTTTGGTGATGTTTTGTCATGGTCAGATGCAACTGCTGTAACTTATGCGAATTCAGTTATCGGAGCAAAAGTAAATGATATGGGTGCTTTGCTTTCGCTTTTTTGTAATATTTTGGGTAAAGCGCCAGAATTTGAACTTTTAGAAGATGAAAAACGATATGCATCCATTATAATTAAAATTGAAACTGAAAGATTACCCGATGCAGGGTTACTTGGAAGTGCAATTGCTCAAAAATCAAAAGGGAAAATTCCATTTATTTACGGACTTGAAAAGCTCTTAAATTTAAAATATGATGAGCGAACGATTGCATTCTTAAAAGATTTTTCAGCAGGTTTTGCTTCAGAAACCACGGCAAGACTTTTTCACATAAACAATATTACTCCCGAAGCGAAAAATTTAAAAAAACTTTTGATTCTTCCCTCTGCTCAAACTATCACTCTTAACAGATCAAGTATTGAAGAAGTGAAGGAAGATTTTGAAATTTTATGGAAAAATTTAGATGCAAAGCCGAAATTTTGTTTTATTGGATGCCCGCACTTAAATTTGTATCAATTAGTTTTTTGGGCAAATGAAATTGGTTGGGAGCTTCGTCAAAATCAAAGAAAAAAAGTAAAAATTAAAACGGTTTTGTTAACAAGTCCTGAAACACTTGAAAAATTCAAAATATTACCCGAATATGAAGAACTCCTTTCTTTTGGTGTTCAAGTGCGAACTTACAATGCAATTAACAAATTTGCTTTACCATGTTTTTGGCATAAAAAAGTAATTACTAATTCAATTATTCTTCGTACTAGAACAAGAGCGAAGTTTTATGAAGATGCGAAATTACTTCAAATCATTACGGGAGGAGGTGAAAATGCTTGAATTTAAAGGTAGAGTGATTCTTAATGGGGAGTGTAATGCAACTTGCGTTGTTAGTAAAAAACTTATTGATTTAGATTCAAATTTTCGAAAAACTCTTCAATTTGGATTTAAAAAACTTGTTTCAAGAAACAAATATAATAAAGAACTTTTTAAACAAAACATTTCAAAAAAGGTTGTAATCACTCATAATTTTAAAGATTCAGATGGTTTGTTGATTGAAAGTATGTGTTCAAAGAAATGTGAACCGATTTGCTTTCTTATTGCTGGAGAAATTTCAAAGCAAATACTCTCCTCTATTCTTGTTTGCAAAACTTTTTTTAACACTCCGTTAATTGTTTTAGACAAATTAGGGGAAGATTTTCTATTAAATGTTGAAACAGGGGATTTTGTTAGTGTTAATAATGAAACCGTTACAATTGAACCATTCGTTGATTAATTCTTTTATTATAAAAAATGAAATTTTTAAATAAACTATTGACAAAAAGAATATAATGATTATAATACTATCATACAAAACGGAGAACGCAGTGAGAAAAATTGAAAAACAAGATGTTAAAAAATTCTATTGGTTCGCTTTTAGCATGGTTGCTTAAGTGAATCAAGTTTAATAATTATTTTAAAACTGTCACTTAAGGCAACCGTAGCTATAAAGTGACAGTTTTTTTATTAAAATTCGTTTTACAATTTTTTTTTAAAAAAAACCGTCACTAACAAAAAATGAGTGGCGGTTTTTTGTTGTAAAAGTGAAGTCACATAATTAAAAAAAGCATTAATTTAAAATTTAAAATGAAAAAAAATATTAAATTATTATTCATTTAAAATTATAAAAAATAAAATAAAAAGGAGAAAAAACAAATGAAACAACAACAAATTGAGAAACAAAATGTTTTATCAGGAGAAGTGAAAACTTTACTACAAAAAATTGAGAATGTTAATAATTGCATCATAGAATTAGAAAAAAAATTAAAACTTATGGATAATCTTTCTCAAGACAAGCAAATTGAAATTTATGAAAAAATTGAACTAGCAAAAAGAAAAATGCAAGATTGTTGCTGGGAAGCACATGAACATGTAAATGGTTTGCAGTTTGAATAGGGGTAAAATATGGAAGCAAAAAGAATATGGAATTTTACAGAAATCAATGAATTAAAACAATTAGTTGAAAATGTTAAAATGATCCCTCAAGAAACAATTGTAAAAAGTAATCCGAAAATTTACAAGGATGAATTGACGGGTCTAGTTTTGACAATTCCAAATGATATTTTAGATGAAGCAGCAAAAGAAATAATTAGTGTATGTTTTTTTATAGGAAGAGTTAAATCTTTTAATGTTAGAAGGAATATTTATTCTGAAGAAATTTTGAAAGAATTAAAAGAAATTAGTAAAAAATTATTGAGCGACAATATAGATTGGGTTCCAAAAATTGTTCAAAATTCATTGAATTTAAAAACAATTTCACAGGTTGAAGAATTTACTCAAAAAAAATACAATGAATATAAAAAACAACAAGAAGAAATGTATGAAAGACTTGCAAATGCAAGACGAGGAATACCTGCTGTTTGGCTTGATGATTTAGAATTTGTAAAATAATCCTATCAAATTTTTAATTGTAATTTTTAATTGAAAAAAGAAAAATTAAAAGTAAGAGATTAAAAGAAAAAAATTATTTAATTTAGAAAATTTGCTAAATTTTTATTTATAAAACAAAATTTGAAAAACATTGACTTAAAAAATGTTTTGTGTTATTATTTTTCACATGTGCCGCTTAAGTAGGGTTTTATAGTGATAAGTTTTTAATGTTGGGATTATAATTCAGCTTAATTCAATTTTAAACTATAAGTGCATCTTTAATTGTTTATTGAAATGCCACCTTATCGTGCAATTAATACAAGGGTATTAAAAGCATAAGACTTAGCGAGATTAAAAAGTCGGAGGAATAAAAAATGTATGCAGTGATTGAGACTGGCGGAAAACAATACAAAGTAAGCGAAAATCAAATCGTTTTTGTTGAAAAGCTTGATTTGGAAATTGGAAAAAAAATTGATTTTGATGCTCTTTTAGTTGAAAAAGATGGAGAGGTTAAAATTGGCGCCCCCTTTGTTCAAGGAGTAAAAGTAAAAGGCGAAGTTGTTGAGCACGGAAAGGGTGATAAGCTTGTTGTTTTTAAGTATAAAGCTAAAAAGAATTATAGGCGAAAATATGGGCATAGACAACCGTTTACAAAAATAAAAATAATGTCAATTGGTTAAAAATATGACAACTGTCAAAATAATAAAAAAGAATGATTTAATTGTTAAAGTTGAAGCAAGCGGGCATGCGTGCTTTGCCGAACATGGAAAAGATATTGTTTGTGCTGCTGTTTCAGCACTATGTCAAGGAACACTTTTGGGATTAAAAAAAGTCTTAAAAATAAATCCTGAAGTAGTAGTTGATAGAAAAAAAAGTATTATTTCATTTGATTTGTTAAATTTGAATAATATTGAAATTGATAATGCTCAAATATTATTAAAAACATTAGAATTAAGTTTAAAAGATATTTTAATTGGAAATGAAAAATATTTATTATTGAAGCAAATTAAAATATAATTAAAAGGAAGGAAAGAGATGGAAAAGAAATTAAATAATGAAATCAAGAATGTTAACTGCGATGAAAATTCTTTCGTCTATTTTGCTGGTGAAATTGAAATTATTACTTCTACAGTAGAAAAATTGGTTAATGAAATAAATAATCAAATTGTTAAGGACCAACAAAATATTAAAGGTGAACAAGAGAATATATTAATCGAAGACATTAGATACGAGTTTTTTCAAATAAAAACTTTAATTGAAGTATTTGATTCATTAGAAAAGAAAGAAAAAACAGAGGATAATTTAAAAATTTCTAAAGATGCAAGTGTTGCGAAAAATAAAATACTTGGGGCATACAAAGTTTTAAAAACAACTTTTGAAAAATGGAAACCGGAAATTGCAAAAGAAAAAGTTAAAGAAATTGATCTTCAGTTTTTTGCTCATAAAAAAGGTGGCGGAAGTACAAAAAATGGACGAGATTCTCAAGCAAAAAGACTTGGTGTTAAAGCTGGGAACGGAAAAGAAGTAACCGCTGGTTCAATTATTATTAGGCAAAAAGGAACACGCTTCTATCCAGGAAAAGGTGCAGGCATTGGAAAAGACTACACTATTTTTGCCCTCGTTAATGGACAAGTTGAATTTATAAATGCAGGTAATAAAAAATTTGTTAATATAATTGAAAATAAAAAAATTAAAAAAATCGCCGAATAGGCGTTTTTTTTTAGCTGTCTAATTATCTAAAAGTATGATTAATAAATAAGTAAATCGCTTTAAATATATATATTTCTTTTACAACTATATGTAGTATATTATGATATCTTTATACATTATGTAGTATTTTTTGTGATAAATAATTATGCTTGTTATTTCCTTTTTTAGTTATAGTGATTTGATTAAATCTTTATAACTAAAATTTTTATTATATTTAATTATTTGACTTATATTTTTTTTTAATGCTATACTTAAGTTATGAAAAATAAGAAAAATTTTCTTATATAATTTTTTTAACTGCTTGCAAAAATTACTTTGTTTTCGTGTACTGTTTGACATTGAAGTTTGTATGTAAAAAATATAAAACTAAGAGATTGAAATGTTTAAATAAAATTACCAAAAAGAATTATTATCTAAAAAACAAACTAGGTTAAAATATTAAATTTTAATAATAATAAAGCATTGAAACTTTTATTCGGAGATTAAAAGGGGAAAAAATGGCAGTAATTGGAAAAAGTAAAAAAAAAGTTGAAACAAGCAAATTTCACCGTTTTTTTTCAATCCTAACAAAAGTTCTTCTTGTTCCAGTTCTTATTATTGCTTCATTTAGCGTTTATATTTTTTATACAACAAAACAAAACAACGGTATTCCAACTGGTTTTAACAAATGCGTTATTACTATCCTCGAAGATATTGACACTTTTTCACAAGGGCAAGATGTTTTAGTTGACAAGGTTAATCCAAGAAATATTCAAGAAAATAATTATGTTGCATATTATAAACCGATTAGCGAAGAAGAAGTTGAAGATGAAGGTTCACCTATTGCGTTTAAAAAGGTTTTGAATATTTCAGATATTGAAGAGGAATGGACATTTGACTTCGGTGAGGGTGATATTGTGGGAGAAGAAAATATAATAGGACTTTACAGCGGAAGCGGTAATGAGTTTGTTATAATGGCAATTAGAGGATTTAGTTCAACTTTATCAATTATATTGAGTACAATTGTTCCGCTTGGCGTTCTTCTTCTTTTGTTGGTGTTTGATATAATTGAACAAGTAAGTATTCAAAAAGCTGGTAGCGAAGTTATTAAATCAACATCGGAATTACGAGCAAAATTTAATAGAGGTCAATCTGCGACAAATGAGCCCTATGATGCAGCAAAAACTTTTGCAATGGGTCAAGCAAAATCACAAGTTCTGCCTCCTCAACCCAAAAGACCACTTCCGCAACGACCTAACACTTTACCCCCAAAGCCACCGGGGCAACCTTCAAAATCCTTTTCTTCTCTTCCTCCAAGACCAAATTCATCTTTGCCACCAAAGCCTCCAAAGAACTAATATATTTTTATTAAAAAAATTTAGGGAACAAATAAGTTCCCTTTTTATTGATTAAAAATTTTTTGAATAAATTATATTGTTTTAATATATTCTGGATAAGTCATTGATTTGTCAATTATTTCTTTTTCAGATTTAATGTCAATTATTCTATTTGAAACAGTTTCAACAAGTTCTTGGTCATGACTAGTGAATAGAACAGGTCCTTTAAAAGATGTCATTCCCTTATTTAATGCCGTAATACTTTCAAGGTCAAGATGATTTGTTGGTTCGTCTAAAATTAAAAAATTTCCTCCTTCAAGCATCATTTTTGCAAACATACAACGAACTTTTTCGCCTCCAGAAAGAACACGCACTTCTTTTAATGCCTCTTCTCCAGAAAAAAGCATTCTGCCCAGCCAACCGCGAATATACATTTCAGTTTGGTCTTTTGAATATTGACGAAGCCAATCAACTATTGAAAGTTTATTTCCTTCAAAAAATTCGCTATTGTCTTGTGGGAGATAGGTATGTTTTATTGTTTTTCCCCAGTGAATAATACCACTGTCGGGCTGTATTTTTCCTGTTAGACAATCAAAAAGTTTTGTTATAACTAAACTGTTGTTTGCAATAAAAGCAATTTTATCATCTCGATTTACACTAAAAGAAAGATCTTTAAAAATACCTTTTAAGCATAAATTTTTAACAATTAATATTTCTTTTCCAATTTCTTGTTCAAATTTAAAATCAATAAAAGGATATTTTCGAGATGATGGTTTTATATCTTCAATTGTCAATCTTTCAAGCTCTTTTTTTCGTGAAGTTGCCTGACGAGATTTTGAAGCATTAGCCGCAAAGCGTGCAATAAAGTCTTTTAATTCTTTTGCCCGTTCTTCAGATTTTTTGTTTTGTTCCTTCTTTTGTTTTAAAAGAAGTTGACTTGTTTCATACCAAAAATCATAATTTCCAATCATCATATTTATTTGTCCAAAATCAACATCGCAAATATGTGTACAAACTTTATTTAAGAAGTGACGGTTATGACTTACAATTATAACTGTATTTTCAAAATTTAAAAGAAATTCTTCTAACCAAATTGATGTTTTAAAGTCAAGATTATTTGTCGGTTCGTCTAAAATTAAAATATCCGGATTTCCAAATAGTGCTTGAGCAAGAAGTATCTTAACTTTTTGCTTCGGGTCAATCTCACTCATTAAACAATTAAACTTGTCTTCCGAAATCCCAATTGATGAAAGTAAACTTTTTGCCTGTCCGTCAGCTTCCCAACCGCCCATTTCAGCAAACTCAGTTTCAAGTTCGCCCGCCAAAATACCATCTGCTTCGGAAAAATCTGGTTTTGAGTACAATTCATCTTTTGTTTTTCCAATTTCCCAAAGTTTTTTGTGTCCTAAAAGAACGGTGTCTAAAACTGTGTAATCATCATAGGCATTTTGATTTTGTTGTAAAACACTCATTCGCTCTTTTTTATCAATTAAAATTTCGCCTTTGTTTGGTTCAAGTTCACCTGATAAAATTTTTAAAAAGGTTGATTTTCCGCTTCCATTTGCTCCTATTATTCCGTAACAATTACCTCTTGTAAATTTTAAATTGACGTCTTTAAAAAGTATTCTTCCGCCAAATCCTAATGAAACATTTATTGCTTGTAACATTGCAAACTCCTGATATTTTTTTCTAAGTATAACACAACAATAATAAAATACAAATAACAAAATACAAAATAGAAATTTGATTACAGTGCAACATTTGCTTTATAAAAAGAAATATATTATACTTTTCCTAATTAAAGGATAAATTATATGAAAAACTTCACTGCAAATGAACTTAGAAAAGCTTGGCTTAATTTTTATATTTCTAAAGGGCATAAAGACATTGGTTCAGCATCCCTTATCCCCGAAAATGATACTTCGGTACTTTTTACAACTGCAGGCATGCATCCTATTGTTCGTTATCTTTTGGGCGAATCTCATCCTTTTGGTAAAAGACTTTGTAACATTCAAAAATGCATTAGAACGGGAGATATTGATGAGGTGGGAGATAATTGTCATTTGACTTTTTTTGAAATGCTTGGCAACTGGTCTTTAGGAGATTATTTTAAAAAAGAAAAAATGTCATGGACTTTTGAATTTTTAACAAAAGTTTTAAAACTAAATTCAAAAAAAATTGAAACAACGGTTTTTGCTGGTAATGATTATGCTCCTCGTGATGACGATGCTGTGAAATATGCAAAAGAACTTGGAATTACAGATGACAGAATTCATTTTGAAAAAGATAATTGGTGGGGACTTGGCACGAATGGTACTCCTTGTGGTCCTGATAATGAGTGGTTTTATCCTGCTCCTAATGGCAAGTTGGTTGAAATAGGTAATGATGTTTACATGCAATATGTTCAAATTTCACAAAAAGAATTTAAAGAAAAAGAAATGAAATGTGTTGACACAGGTTTTGGTTTTGAGAGAATTTTAGCTTTTATAAATAATCTTGCAAGTCCTTTTGCAACCGAATTATTTGCTGATGCAATTATAAAATTAGAAAATCTTTCCGGAAAAAAATATTTTGATTTCCCTGAAGATAATTTTACACGCTCATTTAGAATTGTTGCCGATCACACACGTGCCACAGTTGCAATTCTTGGTGATAATACACCTGTTTTTCCATCAAATAAAGATGCCGGATATGTTTTAAGAAGATTAATAAGAAAAGCAATTTTACACATTCGCCGTTTAGGTGTTGTTGAACCTTCTAAACTTTGCGAAATAGCTTCTATTTTTATTGAAAATTTTAAAGATGTTTATCCGGAATTTTTGGAGCATAAAGATTTAATACTTAATGAAATTAATAAAGAAGAAAATAGATTTTTAAAAACCATTGAAGCGGGTGAAAAAGAGTTCGAAAAGTTGATTTCAAGTATACTTAAAAAAGAAGAGTTTTTTAAACAACAAGGTAAAACTGAAGAAGTAAAAAAAGAAATTTCAGGCAAGGCTGCTTTTAGACTGTATGATACTTTTGGGTTTCCCCTTGAATTAACAATTTCTCTCGCACAAGAAAGGGGATTTACAGTTAATAGAGAAGAGTATGAAACATCTTACAAACAACATCAAGAATTAGCACGCACAGCAAACGTGGGGCAATTTAAAGGTGGACTTTCTTCATTTGGAGAAATGGAAACAAAATATCATACCACCACACATTTACTCCATGTGGCATTAATGAAAATTTTAAAAAGTGAATGTAAGCAAGCAGGGTCGAACATAACAGCTGAAAGACTTCGTTTTGATTTTACTTTTGAGCGAAAAATGACTGTGGAAGAAATTAAACTTGTTGAAGATTTAGTAAATTCGAAAATTACAGAAAAATTGCCAATTGAGATGAAGGAAATGACAGTTGAACAGGCTAAAAAAAGAGGAGCAATTGGCGTTTTTGACTCAAAATACGCAAATGTGGTTAAAGTTTACACAATCTTAGACCCAAAAGAAAAAAGCGGATTTTTTTCAAGTGAAATATGCGGAGGACCGCATGTTAAAAACACAAGCGAATTAGGTAAGTTTAAAATTATTAAAGAAGAATCTTGTAGCGCCGGAGTGAGACGCATAAAAGCAGTTTTAACATAATAACAATAGACAAAACATAAATGGAGTATGAATGAAATTTTTAAAAAAAATTAATGGTATTTTTGAAAATATTCCAATTATTGTTGAAAAGAAAAAAATTAAGAATGTTCATTTAAAGGTTAAAAGAGATTTAACTGTTACTTTGTCAGCTCCCGTTAGAGTAAACGATATTTGGATTAACAAGTTTTTAATTGAAAAAGTATGTTGGATTAACAAACATCTTGAAAAATTTAAATTATTCAATTTTTCTAAGAATACAAATTGTTTAAAAAATGGTGGAGTTATTAAAATGTTTGGCAAAGAAAAGCAGGTTGTTTTTAATTATGGAAAGAACAGCATTACTACCGATGAAAATAATATTTACTTGACAACTCAAAAACTTGATGACAACGAACTCGTCACAAAAATTTTTCTAGATTGGAAAAGAGAGAGAGTAAGGGAAGTTTTTCAAAAAGAATTAAAAATAATATTTGATAAAATTTTTAAGAATGAAAATGCTTGTTTTCCCACTTTGAAAATCAAAAAAATGAGTTCAATGTGGGGTTCATGTAATTTAACGAAAAGAGTTATTACTTTAAATGAACATTTATTTAAAGCTGAAGTTGCACAAATTCAATACGTTATTTTGCATGAATTAACACATTTGAAATATCGCTTCCACAACAAAGATTTTTATAATTTTTTAAGTAAGTTTATGCCAGATTGGAAAGAGAGAAAAAAGATTCTTAATAGTGAAATAATATTATTTTGATTAGTGCTTTCGCTTCGCCCTCACTTTTCAGGTCTCCATAACAGTTAAATTTAAATAAGCTTATACATAATTATTATTGCTTATCTTATTAATTTATTATAAATAAAACAGTTTAAATAATTTTAAAGCATATTTAAGTTTTATTTGCTGAAAAAAGTTCTTTTTGCTAAACTAAAATTAAAAGTGAAGATAGGGGGATATGCGTATGGAATACCAATTATTGGTTAAAAAAATTGAAAGAGTTTTGGAAAACGCAAAATATGGTGTTTTTGCAACATCTGATAAAGATGGAATTGTTTCAGCGAGTCAGGACTGTTTAATTAATATTGGACTTGATGTTTACATTCAAACCGACAGAACATTTGAAAAGATTAACAATATAAAAGAAAATAAAAATGTTGCAATTGCATTGGGTGATTATTACTTTAAGGGTAAAGCAGAAATATTAGGACATCCAATTGATTTTCCAAAATTTATTGAAATTTTTAAAAAAAAGCATCCAAAATCTTATGGGCATTACTCAAGTTTAACCGACGAGGTTTTGATAAAAGTTGTTTTAACAGAATGTCGTATTTGGGACAGCGGACTTGACAACATTCAAGAAATCAGTACTTTTGAAACAGTTATGAATTCCGACATTTCAAAAACAGAAAAACCTCAAGGAAAAAGCAAAATTTTAACTATTGTTGATTTTGATAAAAAAACAGTAAAAAATACATATTGTGAAGTTTTGGATTAGCAAAATTTTGAATAATAAAATATTGTCGACAATGAGTTTTTCTTTTGAAATTTCATATTTCAATATTTTTTTATAAAAAATAATATTAATTAATAACATTCAAGTTTATTGTAGAAAACTAAGTTTTTTACTACCATATTTTTTTATGTCAAAAATTTTAAAATATTCAGTTTTGATTTCTTCTTTTGCATCATGTTCACAAATAATAATCCCGTCTTTTTTTAATAGATTTCGCTCATAAATTAGTTTTAAACAAAGCGAATAATAATTTTTCGCATAAGGCGGGTCTAAAAAAATAATGTCAAACGGTCTTTCATGAGAATTTAAAAATATTTTAAAATCAGCTTTAAAAACTGGCATTTGAAGGTTTAATTTTGTCAAATTTTGTTTTGTTAATTGAATGCTTTTATAATTATTGTCAACAAATATAGCTTCATTCGCTCCACGCGAAATCGCTTCAATTCCTAATGCTCCACTACCACAAAATAAATCAAGAACGCGGGCATTTTCTAAATCGTTTTGAAGTTTGCAAAAAAGAGCTTCCCGAACCATTGAAGCGGTTGGGCGAACTTTTTTTGATTTATCTGGAGAAAATAAAATTGTTCCTTTAAATTTACCAGCAATGATTTTCATAAAAATATTATAGCATAATATAAAAACTTTGTAATTTGAAATAAATATGCTAATATGCTAATAGAACAATTTCTAATATTTTAAAATATCTTGAGGTAAAAATGCTTGTTCATAATAACACAACTGAAGAATCTTTTTTAAATTGGCTTGATAATTGCAGTGATACTTTAAACACTGCAGATAGCGAAAGGTTTTATATTTTTGTTAAAACAAAAATTGAAAATGCAGTTAAAAAGTGGAATGATTATAATTATTTCAAACAAAGAATATTAGAAGTGAAAAATAATTTTTTGGAGCAAAATATAAAATACTACTATAATGAATTACAAAAATTAACAAAATTTTATTTTATAAACAAATTAGAAGACATTACATCAACAACAGAAAATAAGTTTATTAAAAGAGATGTTGTCAATAATAAAATTGTTGATATTGAAATTAGCAGAGAAGAGTTTTTAAAAAGTGGCTTGAAACGTTTTACTGAAAATAAATAAGTTGGAAATTGATTTTTGAATATCAAAATTTATTAAAATTTTTATTTTAAAATATCCGAGTGGAAATCGGTTTTGTTTTTCTTTTTGTTTTCAAAACGGGTTATTGCTTGCATTATAGCAAGTGAAATTAATTTTTTAAATGAAATGCCTTTACCTTTCCAAAGATAAAAAGAAAGTGAGCCCGGAATGGTGTTAATTTCGTTTATGTAAAGTTGTTTTGTTTCATTGTTAAAAAGAAAGTCTATTCTAATGATGCCGTCAAGAAAAAACTTCTCGTAACATTCTTTTGAAATTTTTCTAATTTCTTCTTCAAGTTCTTTTGGTAATTCAACATTAATTTTTCGCTTTTGTCCGCTTTTTTTGCCCCTGTTAATATATTTTTCCTCAAATGTTAAAAATTTCTCCCATGAAATCGGTTCTTCCAAATCTGAAGTTTCAATTCTACCGTCAATCCTTTGAACTGAACAATTTATTTCCCGCAGATTTAAAACCGCTTCTTCAATAATTGCCCACTCATCAAAATTAAGGGCAACCTCCAATGCATATTTTAATTCTTCTTCATTTTCACATTTGTTAATTCCCACGCTACTTCCTAGATTTGCAGGTTTTACAAAAAGAGGAAATGTAAATTCTTTCACAATAGTGCTTAAGTCAATTTCTTCACCTCTTTTGACTGTTTTATACCTTGTTATGCGATAATTAAAAAATTCAAATAATTGCTTCATTACAATTTTGTTCATGCAAAGACTGCTACCCAAAATTTCGCTACTTGTGTAAGGAATGTTTAAACACTCAAAAATTCCTTGTAAGGCTCCATCTTCACCATTAGTGCCATGACAGCAATTAACAGCGGCAAATATCGGAATTCTTTTTTTTCTTATTAAATTTTTTATGTAAAGAGAATTTTCACCGAAAAAACAAAAAACTTTTTTGTGTTTAGTTTTATCAAAATTCAAAAAAGTTTCTTTTTTTGAAAAGTCATTTCCGTGCCACCAAACTCCTTCACGGTCGATGTAAACGGGAATGGGATTAAACTGCGATTTGTCAATGTTTTCAATCACTTGTTTTCCTGTTATTATTGACACTTCGTGCTCAACACTTTTCCCTCCGAAAATAATAATAATATTTTTCATTATTAGTATGTATGAAATAACCATAATAATTTGTTAAAATTAAGTCTTTTCAAAAAAAAAATACAAAAAATTTATTATTTTAAGTTCGCCATCATGTTCGCATTCAGTAACCATACAAGCCAAAAAAAAATGCAACTAACTTTAATTGAGTTGATAATGCTCTAAACTGTACAGCAAAAACTTTGTGCTTTAGAATTTTTTTGCATTTATAATTTGTTAAAGATGAAAATTGAGAAAATAAAACGAGGGTAGGGTATTATGCAAAATAAATTTTTCAATATAAAAAAACACATTAAAAAATGTGTTTTTTTTGTTATTTATTTTTTTGTTAGTTTTGCAACTTCTTCAGCGAGGTTATCACTCTTTTTTTCAAGTCCTTCGCCCATTTCATAACGAGCAAAGCGTCTAATTGAAATTTTTTCACCTATTGAAAGAATTGCTTCGTTTATTAATTGATTTATTGTTAAATCAGGGTTTTTAATAAAGGGTTGGTCTAAAAGACAAAATTCTTGAAAATATTTTTTTATTCCGCCTTCAACAATTTTTTCAATTATTGCTTCTTTTTTTCCTTCGTTTTTTGCTTTAACTTTTAATATTTCTTTTTCTTTTTCCAAAATTTCAATGGGAATTTCTTCACTTTTAATATAAAGTGGTTTTGAAGCGGCAATCTGCATTGCAATATCTTTTACCAAAACTTGAAAAGATTCTGATTTTGCCACAAAATCAGTTTCGCAATTTATTTCAACCAAAACACCAATCTTTCCACCTAAATGAATATATGAACCGACAACACCTTCGGCGGCAATCCTTGAAGATTTTTTTGCAGCAGCGGCCATACCTTTTTCACGGAGATATTCTATTGCCTTTTCAAAATTCCCCTTTGTTTCGGTAAGTGCTTTTTTACAATCCATCATTCCGGCTCCAGTTGTACTTCGAAGTTTTGTAATGTCAGCAGTTGTAAATTCCATTATTTGGCCTCCTTAGTAGTTTTCTTTTCAGTTTGTTTTTCTTTTTTTTCATCTTTTGCAGGTTTTGCTTCAGATGCAATTTTTACTTCAGTTTCTTTTTTTATATTTTTTGTTTCTTTTTGATTTTCAGTTTTTGAATCTTTTTTTACTTCGTTTTGTTCGGTTGTTTTATTTTCCGACAATTTTTTTACATCTTTTTTAACATTTGAATTTTTCTTTTTTTTGCTTTTGTTTTCATCTTCGCTTTCAGCAAGTTCAACATTGGGTTTTACTTCAGCTAAAATAGACTTTAGATCTAGCACATCTTCTTCGGTTACATCTTTAGGCTTTATGACTGCGCTAACTCCTTCACGTGCTTCAATACAAGCATCAGCAATTGCACTTGTAATAAGTTTTACTGATCTTATTGCATCATCATTGCCTGGAATAACATGATCAATTCCTGTTGGATCGCAATTTGTGTCAACAAGCGCCACAATAGGAATTTTTAAAATAATAGCTTCTTTAACACAAATATGTTCTTTGCTCGGATCAACAACAAAAATCACTCCTGGATAATCTCTCATATCCTTGATTCCGCTTAGATTTGCCTCTAGTTTATCTCTTTCCGCTTTGAGAATTGAAACCTCTTTTTTTGTTAGAAGATTGAATTCTCCAACTTTTTCCATCTGATTTAATTTGTTTAATCTTTCTATACTTTTTTTAATAGTTTTTAAATTTGTTAAGCATCCTCCCAACCAACGTGTATTGACATAAAACATGCCACATCTTAAAGCTTCTTCTTTCACAGCTTCTTGAGCTTGTTTTTTTGTTCCCACAAAAAGAACTGATTTTCCTGATGCAACAATGTCACGAACAAACTTGTAAGCTGAGTCTACTAATAATGTTGTTTGTTCTAAGTTAATAATGTGAATATCATTGCGAGAAGTGAAAATGTATTTTTTCATTTTTGGATTCCATTTACGAGTCTGATGACCGAAATGCACTCCCGCCTCCAAAAATTGTTTCATTGAAATAACTGACATGATTTTCTCCTTTTGTTTTTTGTCATCCTTTTGCCTTGAACTCTGACAACAACCAAATTTTGGCAACCGCTGTCAAATGGGTAAAAGTGCCTATTTGTCATTAAAATGACATGAGTGAAGTATAACATAGAAAAATTCTGTTTGCAAGAAAAATTAATAAGAATATTTTATTATCATTTATCATAATTTTAGGGCATAAAATTATTTAGGAGTTTATGATTGTTTAATTTTTTTGAGAGTTTAAAAAAAGAATTTTCTTTACCAAAAAATTTTTTTGGCAATTTCAATATTGTTTTGATTTCAAATAAATTTCTTTATGTTGAAGGACATAAGGGACTTTTAAAATTATCGACAGAAAACATTACTTTTAAAGTTAAAGGAGCAGTTATTATTGTACAGGGAACAGAATTATATATAAAAGAATTAACTGCAAATACAATTGTAGTAGGCGGAAAAATCAATAATTTTGAAGTAATTTGATGATAAAACACTGCAGTGAACAAAGGAGTTCGTATGAAATTGCATTTTTTCGGCGGAATAAAGTTAAAAATTAAAGGAGTTAATCAGGAACGAAATTTTTCAGATTTAGCAAATAAATATCCTCTTTTTAAAATTAAACGTTTTTCACAAACTGAAGCGCAATTTAGCGTTTATTTAAAAAATGAAAAAGCAATTTTAAAAAATTTAAATAAATATGGTTTTCATGTTGAAAGTATTAAGCGTTTTGGATTACTTTATCGTTTAAAAAAATTTGCAATGAGTTGGGGAATTATTTCGGCATTATTTTTCGGACTTGTTTTTTTTATTTTAAATTCGTTCTTTATTTTTCAAATAAATATTATTGGGGAAGAACGACTTACGAGTGCACAAATAGAAAATTGTCTTTTTGAAAGTGGTTTAAAAAAATATGCGCTAAAATCTAATGTTAATACAAAAGATTTGGAAAAAGAATTAATTAAAAAACTTGATGATTTAAGTTTGGTTAGTATTATCATTAAAGGCAATACTTTAATTGTTTCAGTTAAAGAAAAAATTTTAAATGAAGAATATGAAAATTCGGGTAAATTCACTCCTCTTGAGGCAAAATTTTCGGGTGAAATTACAAAAATTACATTAATACAAGGAACATTAAAAGTTAAAGTCGGGGACATTGTTCATGCGGGAGAAATTTTGGTTGAACCTTTTATTATAGACCTTTCGGGTAATAAGCGAGGGGTTAAAGCTGAAGCAGAAATAAGTGCAAGAGTGTGGCTTTGTGCAAAAGAAGAGCATTATAACAGTCGAATTGAAACAGTTAGAACGGGTAAACAAATTCGTTTTATAAATTTAAAATTTTTAGGCTTAAATTTGACAAATACTCATGTTAAAGATGCTCCTTTTAAAAGTTTTGAAACTGTTACCAAAACAACTTGTATTTCTTATTTCAATTTTTTACCAATTTATAGAGAAGAAATTTTATTTTTTGAAACAAAAATTGAAATAATAGAGCAACCTTTTTTAGAGCATAAAGAGCAAATTATTGAAAAGGCAAAACAAAAATCACTTGAACTTAAAAATGATGATGATATTTTGTTAAGGGAATTTCATAATGAAACAATGCTTGCAGGAAAAATAATTGTGGAATATGTGGTGGAAGTTGAAAGGTTAATTAGTTAATAACAATATTTTATACAAGGTGTTTTTCTTTGAAAATCATTTGGTTTTATGATATATTAAAACAATTGATAATTTTAAACACAAAAAAATAAAGGAAAAAAATGAAAATAATGTTTTTGAATATAAAATCGTTTTTTCTAAAACTAAAAATTAAACAGATTTTTGATTTAGTGCTTAAAGAAGTTGGTCTTGATGAAAAAAATCTTTGCGTTAATGTTGGTTATGTTTCAAACAATGCAATACAAACATTAAACAAAAAACATAGAGGTATTGACAAAATTACAGATGTTTTGTCTTTTCCTTTGGTTGAATTGAAACCCGGAGAAAAAATCAGTGATGAAATTTTTCAAAAAGAAAAAACACCATTGACAAATTTATTAGAACTTGGTGATATTGTGATTTGTGAAAGTGTCGCAAAAGAGCAGGCAGAAAAAAATGGACATAGTCTAAAACGAGAAGTTTGCTTTCTTTCGCTTCATGGTTTTTTGCATGTTTTGGGATTTGATCATGAAAATGATGAGGAAGAAAAAAACATGAATAAACTTTGCGAAAAAATTCTTGAAAAAGTGGGAATAAAAATTAGTTTAAATAATTGTTGATAGAATTAATGGAATTAGAAGAAAGGTTGAAAATTAGTTACTAGTTAGGTTATAATAATTAAGCAAAAAAAATGACAGATAAGTTTGACAAAAGATAGAAAAATTTAATATGCTAAAAGAGAAAAATGACAGTTTTTAAAGGAAGTTTAATTGTTGCAGTTGTTGGCAAAACAAATGCGGGTAAAAGTACACTTGTAAATTCTTTAATTGGCGAAAAAGTTTCAATTGTAACTCCCAAACCTCAAACAACAAAAGACAATATTTTAGGCATTTTGAATTTAAAAGATTGTCAAATTACTTTCGTTGATACTCCTGGAATTCATAAAACACTTGACAACAGCGGAAGAATTATGATGAAAAAAGTTAGAAGTGTTATGGAGGAAGTTGACCTTATTCTTTATTTGGTTGACGGAACAAAACCATTAACCGAAGAAGAATTTGAAAATATTAAAAACAGAGCATTAAAAACGCCATTGGTTGTGATAATTTCCAAAATTGACATTGCGGGCTTTGAAAAAGTTTATCCTTTACTTGATAAGTTTACAAAAATAAAAGAAATAAAACATGTTTTTCCGATTTCTTCAAAAGAAAAAAAGAATTTAAATTTAATTTTAGATTATTTAAAAACTCGATTAATTCCTTTGAAAGAAAGAGAAGTTAAACTTTCTAGAATGGAATATACTACTCAAACAATTCACTTTATGACAAGTGAAATAATTAGAGAAAAAACACTTTTGTTATTGGAAGATGAAGTACCTCATAATTTAATTGTTCAAATAATTAAATTTGATGAATATTTAGATATAACCGAAATTGATGCCGAAATTATATGCAAAAAGAAATCACAAAAGGCAATTATAATTGGAAAATTTGGACGTAAATTAAAGGAAATTTCCACAAATGCTAGAAAAGAAATTGAAAATCTTCTTGGAATGAAAGTGATGTTGAAAATTTATGTTAGGTCGGAAGAATAATTTACTTAT
>CAZKOT010000006.1:0-7282 GCA_964554475.1 uncultured Christensenella sp. | reverse complement strand
ATATTTTTTATTTGATTTATATTTAATATTTCTAAAAAACATTTTAATTCCAAAATATAATTTTTTAACTATTCTAATAAAAAAATAATGTAAACTTGCTTAAAATTAAACATTATGTTATTCTATTTTTATGATTGAACTTTTGGCTCCTGCGGGAACTTTTGATAAGTTGGAAATTGCTTTTTTGTATGGTGCTGATGCGGTTTATTTTTCTGGTAAACGCTTTGGACTTCGTGCCTATGCAGGAAATTTTTCTGATGAGGAAATTTTGAAAGCATCAAAATTGGCACACAAATTAGGCAAAAAAGTTTATGTTACAATTAATATTTTAGCACGTGAAAGTGATTTTAATCAGTTAAAAGAGTATTTAATGTTTTTAGAAAAAGCAAAAGTTGACGGAGTTATTGCTTCCGATATTGGAATCATTGCTTTTATAAAAGAACATAGCAGTTTGGATGTGCATGTTAGCACGCAAGCAAATGTTTTAAATTCATATTCGGTAAAATTCTTTGAAAAACTTGGCGTTAAGAGAATTATTCTTGCAAGAGAATTATCTTTTGAAGAAATATTGGAAATTAAATCTAAAACAAAAATTGAATTAGAAGTTTTTGTTCATGGGGCAATGTGTATTTCTTATTCTGGAAGGTGTTTACTTTCTAATTATTTGGCAAATCGTGACAGCAATAGGGGGCAGTGTGTGCAGGCTTGTCGGTGGGAATATAGCGTAACCGAGAAGTCAAGAGAAGGACAGTTATTTGAAATTACGCAAGACGAGAGAGGAACATATATTTTTAATTCAAAAGACCTAAATTTAATTGCACATTTGAACAAATTGATTGAAGCAGGAATTAAAAGCTTTAAAATTGAAGGTAGAATGAAATCACAATATTATGTTGCAAATGTTGTAAATGCTTATAGAAGAGCAATTGACAATTTTCAAAATTTTCGAAAAAAAATTGTTAAAGAAGAAGGTATTTGCGGAATTGAAAATTGGATTGTTCCAAAAGAACTTGAAAACGAACTTTTAAAAAGCAGTCATAGGGATTACACAACGGGCTTCACTTTTCCCGACAAAAAAGGGCGCGAAAATCTAATTACTTCAAGAGCTGAGCAATCTTACGCTTACGTTGCAATGGTGTTAGAAGATAGTAAAAACGGAAAAACTTTTGTTGAACAGAAAAACCGTTTTAAAGTTGGGGATGAACTTGAAATTCTTTCTTTTGGTAAAAATTTTAACAAAAAATTTGTTGTCAAAAAAATGTTTAATGTGAATAATGAACAAATTGAAGATGCAAAATTAGTTGAACAAAAGCTTTTTCTTGAGTGTGAAATTCCTTTAAAAAAAGGTGAAATACTTAGACAAAAAACAAATAACAAAATATAAAATACAAATAAGGAAAAATAAGGATTACATATGAAAGAAGATGAAATTCCCGACAAAAATATTTTCATGATGTGCGAAAAATTAAACGATTTGGCATTAACAGAAATGCCAAAAGGTTTTTCTATTCGTTGTCTTAAAAGAAATGAACTTGATATTTGGAAAAGCATGCCTTTTGACACTTTGGAATTGGCAGAAGAAAACTATAAATATATGACAGATTTTTTTGAGAGTGTTTACTATCCAAAAATAAAAGAATTTTTTGAAAAATGCTTGGTTGTTGTAAACAATGAAGATAAAATTGTTGCAACATGTTTTGCTTGGAAAGCATATGAAAAGATTACAACAATCCATTGGTTTAAAGTTTTAAAAGAATTTGAAGGAAAGGGAATTGGTAGAGCTTTATTATCAGTTGTAATGAAACAATTGAATGAAAAGCAGTTCCCGATTTTTTTACATACACAACCATCTAGTTTTCGGGCAATAAAGTTATACTCCGATTTTGGATTTAAACTGCTCTCAGACAAACAAATAGGAAAACGGCCAAACCATTTAAAAGAATGTTTGCCGATTCTAAAAGAATTTATGCCGAAAGAGTTTTTTGAAAAACTAGAAATTGTAAAAGCGCCAAAATTATTTTTACAAGCTATTAAAAATGAAAAAACAAGTGAGTTTTGATTAATAAAGTTCCTTTGTATTTTTGCTTTAATTTAATTATTTTGTTTTGTAAGTAGAAATAAAATGTATATAATATTTTATTATGACTGATACGAAAGATTTTTACTTAATTTCAAGAAATGAGTGCTTAAATAAATTAAGCACTTCAAAAGACGGACTAAGTCAAGACGAGGCCGGCTTAAGACTTGCAAAAAACGGTTACAATGAAATCCAAACTACAAAGAAGAAAAGCGGATTTATTAGATTTTTGCTCCAGTTTAAAGATGTGATGATTTTGATTCTACTTTTCGCCGCAATAATTTCAATTGTTGTCGCAATCGTCGAAAACACACAAGGGGAATTAATTGACGGTTTTATTATTCTTTTCATTGTTTTTTTGAATGCTGTCATTGGTTTTGTTCAAGAAAATAAAGCAGAGCATGCAATGGAAGCCTTAAAAAATATGACTCGTCCCGAAGCAAAAGTTATGCGTAATGGCGAAATTATTAAAGTTGCAAGTCGTTTTTTGGTTGAAGGAGATATTGTGGCATTGGAAGCGGGTGATATTGTTCCTGCTGATTTAAGACTTTTAGATAGTGCAAATCTTAATTGCGATGAAGCATCTCTTACAGGAGAAAGCCATCCAGTTGAAAAATTTGCAGAATTTAAAACAAGTTCACCACTTGCTCTTGCTGAGCGAAGAAATATGCTTTATTCTGGCAATATAATCACTAATGGTAGGGCAAAGGGAGTAGTTGTTGCAACTGGTTCAAATACAGAAATTGGAAAAATTGCTCAAATACTAGAGCATACCGAAAAAGAAGAAACACCTTTACAAAAAAATCTTAAAGGATTTGCAAAAATTGTAACAATTATCATTTTGGCAATTGCTGCTGTAACATTTATTACTGAAATATTAATTCATCCGGGCAGTTCGTTGATTCAATCATTTTTAACTGCAGTTGCTCTTGCAGTTGCTGCAATTCCTGAAAGTTTGCCTGCTGTAATTGCAATAATTATGAGCATTGGAGTTAGTCGTCTTGCAAAGAAAAGGGCAATTGTAAAAAGACTTCATGCTGTTGAAACGCTTGGTTGTTGTGAGGTTATTTGTTCAGATAAAACTGGAACACTAACCCAAAATATTATGACGGTAAAGCAACTTTTTTATAACAATACAATGATGCCTGCTGAAAATAATGCTGTTAGTGAAGATTTTAAAATGCTACTAAAATGTATGACCCTTTGTAATGACAGTATTCAAAATAAAAATAATTTTGTCGGTGACCCTACTGAAACCGCTCTTACAATATTTGCTTCAAATTGTGGATTTAAGAAAAAAGAAGCAGATGAAGTTTTTCCGCGTCTTAATGAAATTTCCTTTAACAGTAAACGAAAAATTATGACAACTGTTAACTTAAATATTGACAGTCGCTATGCTTTTACAAAAGGTGCAATTGATAATGTTATCAATTTATGTACAAAAATTTTAATTAGCGGAAAAATTATTGATTTTACTGATGAATTAAAAAATAATATTTTAAAAATAAATGATGAAATGGCAAGTAAAGCATTACGGGTGCTTGCTTGCTGTTTTAAAAAACTTGATATGAATGAAATTGAGGATAAAACTTCTTGGGAGCAAGACATGGTTTTCATTGGGCTAATTGGAATGATTGACCCGCCTAGAAAAGAAGTTAAGTTAGCAATTGAAAAATGTAAAAAAGCAGGTATGCGTGCAGTGATGATTACTGGGGACCACAAAAGCACTGCATTTTCAATTGCACGGGAAATTGGACTCGTAACAAGTCTTGATGAGGTTATGTTAGGAGTTGAAATTGACAAATTAACAGATGAACAGTTAATTGAAAAATTAAAAAGAGTTAACGTTTTTGCACGTGTTAGTCCGGAAAACAAGGTTAAAATTGTTGAGACTTACAAAAAATTAGGAAAAGTTGTTGCAATGACGGGTGATGGAGTTAATGATGCTCCCAGTTTGAAAGCAGCAAATATTGGTGTTGGAATGGGAATAACTGGAACCGATGTCACAAAAGAGGTTGCTGATATTATTATTACTGATGACAATTTTGCAACAATTGTTTTGGCAGTTGAAGAGGGAAGAAAAATTTATAAGAATATTCAAAAAACCATCAGGTTTTTATTTTCTGCTAATATTGGTGAGGTTCTTTCAATTTTTATTGCAACTTTGGCTTTCGCTTCTCAAAATTTTGTTTTTTTCTTACCAGTGCAAATTCTTTTTGTAAACTTCATAACTGACTCACTCCCTGCAATTGCAATGGGATTTGAACCTGCTGAAAAAAATTTGATGGATTTTAAACCTCGAAAAGCAAATCGTTCCATTTTTGCCGAAGGAGTGGGTTATAGCATTGTTTTAAACGGTATTATTCAAACAATAATAATTTTAACTTCTTACATTTTAGGTCTTTATGTTTTTGGAGATGGAACAATCATTGCTGCGGCGGAAGCTTCTACAATGGCTTTTATTACTCTTAATTTAATGCAATTATTCTACATGTTTTCTGCTCGTCTTGACATGAGTATTTTTAAATCTAATCCATTTAAAAACAAATGGCAATTAATTGCTTTTGGGGTTGGTTTATCTTTACTACTTATTTTTATTTTAACACCTTTAAATTATGTTTTAAGTTTAAAATTTATCGGGATTTGGAAATGGCTTGTTGCAATTGGGCTTTCAATCATTATTATTCCGCTTTCCGAAATGTGCAAGCATTTTATTAATAAAAATAATCAAAAGAAAGAGGAAGAGGAAAAAAACTTGGAAAATATTATTGATAAGTAAAAAAATGGAACAATTAAATTTTTATTGGTAAATTTTGTAAATAGAAAGGGCATTTATCATTTTTATTTAACATAAAATACAATATGATTTCATTGATTTATGCAGAGACAGGAAATTATATTGTTGAAAAACTTGAAGATTTTAAACCGTCATTTAAAAGACGAATTTTTGAACTCGGCATTTTTTCGGGAGTAAAACTTACTTTAATTCAAAAATCAATTTTGAAAAAAGTTGTTTTACTCTCTGTTAATAATTACACTCTTTCTTTGCGTGCTGATTTGGCGAAATTTATTTTTGTGAGAAAATTATGAAAAAGTTTCTTTTGGTTGGAAATGCCAACACAGGTAAAACAACCTTGTTTAATGCGCTAACAAAAGGTCATGAACATGTCGGAAATTGGCATGGTGTTACCAACAGTGAGAGAGTGGGAAAGTTTAAATTTAATAGCGAAGAATTTGAAGTTGTTGACCTTCCAGGAATTTATTCACTTACTCCTTTAAGTTTTGAAGAAGAAGTTGCAATAAATTATATTTTTAAAGAAAAAAATGCAATAATTTTTAACGTTTGTGATGAAAATAATATTCAACGAAATTTGTATTTAACTTTGCAACTTTTAGAACTTGGAGCAAAAGTAATCTTGGTCGTTAATCACATGGATAAAAAACCTTATAACATTATTAATGAAAACCGACTTTCAAAAGAACTAAAAATACCAGTTATTAAAATTAATTTTGAGGAAAAGGAAGAACAAAAAAAATTAAAAGAATTTGTATCAAAATATGAAAAATTAAATTTTAATGGCGTTAATGCTTTAGAAAACTTCTTAAAAAAGTTTGAAAATTTTAAAATTAAAAAGAGTGAAAATTTCCCTTCAAAATTCGTTTTAGCAAAAATTCTTGAAGGAGATGAAAAATTCATAAAAGATTTTTGTTTTGAAAAAGCCATGCAAAACAAAATTGAAGAAATTGCAATTGAAAGATATAATTTTATAAATAATTTGACTAGCATAAAACGTAACGAAAAAAAAGTTTACGGGTATAGTAAAATTGACAAAATTCTTTTAAATAAATTTTTTGCATTGCCGATTTTCTTTGGCATCTTGTTACTAATTTTTTATTTAACCTTTTTTTCATTTGGCGCAATGTTAAGTGATTTTTTAGAATCCTTTTTTCAAGACAAACTTGGTACTTTTTTAACCCTAAAATTATCACAAGTAATAAAAACAGCTTGGGTTTTAGATCTTTTTAAAAATGCATTAATTGGTGGAATTGGAAGTGTGCTTTCTTTTTTACCACAAGTACTTTTGTTATTTCTTTTTCTTGGGCTTTTGGAAGACAGTGGTTATCTTTCACGAGTTGCTTTTTTGTTTGAAGACCTTTTTTCAAAAGTTGGTTTGTCAGGAAAGGGTGTTTATACAATGCTAATGGGTTTTGGCTGTAGTGCAACAGCGATTATGACAACAAGAAATATGGAAGATAAAAATGCAAAAATAAAAACTGCATTAATCACTCCTTACATGTCTTGCAGTGCAAAACTTCCCATTTATGCTGTTTTTGGTGGAGCATTTTTTGGGGCAATTAACGTTTTTGTTGTTTTTTCGCTTTATCTTTTAGGAATTATTGTTGCAATTATTATGAGTATTATTTATGAAAAAACAGTTTTAAAAAGCAAGGAGCAGTCTTTTATTTTGGAATTTGCACAAATGAGAAAAATAAAAATAAAACGCATTGGAGGTTTGATTTGGGACAATTTGAAAATGTTTTTAATTCGAATCGGGACTGTTATTATTTGTGCAAATACTATAGTTTGGCTTCTTTCTTCTTTTTCATTAAGTTTTAATTTTGTGCCAGAGACACAGGGGGCAAAAAGCATACTTCAACTTTTGGGAGAAATTTTAGCTCCAATTTTTGCTCCTTTGGGCTTTGGTAATTGGGGAGCAACTGCTGCATTAATAGCGGGCATCATTGCCAAAGAAGTTGTTGTTTCATCACTTGCAATTTTTAACAATGTTGGTTCAGGTAACATTGGCGGACTTTCAGAAAGTTTGAAAAATGCCAACTCTTCAGTTTTTTTCACTCCTGCAAGTGCAATTTCATATCTTATTTTTTGTTTACTCTACACTCCTTGCATTGTTGCGTTGGGAGTTCTTAAACAAGAAATAGGTCGAAAATGGATGTTTTTTTCTATTATAACACAACTTATAGTTGCTTACATTGTGGCAATTACTATATATAGTGTTTTTAATTTTTTTCTAAGCGGAGGATTTTTTGAAGGACTTGCAATCATCATAGTTTTTGTATTAATTATTTTCGCAATATTTTTTTTGATTTTTAAGAGGAAAATTGGATGCGAAAGATGTGGAAGACGATGTAAACAAAAAACAAAATGCAAGTAGTTTTTTTTATCTTTGAATAAAGATTTTTTAA
>CAZKOT010000005.1:0-47480 GCA_964554475.1 uncultured Christensenella sp. | reverse complement strand
TTTTTACCTTGTCGCCAACTTTAATATCTTCAATTGTTTTTACTGTTCCATCGGCAAGAAGTATTAATGTTCCAGCAACAAAGCAATCAAGCTTTCCTTTTATTTTACTAACAGCTTTATTAAGTAATTTTCCTGCAAAATGAATTGCAACACCAATTGCCACACCTGTTGCAAAGGATAGCAGACACTCTTCAAGACTTCCTCCATCAATTGCTGTTGTTGCTGCTTGAGAAAGTCCGCCAACTAATGCTGCACCCCACCAAGCCATTCCTGGAATTGCACAAATTGCTCCGCTAACAGCTGCAACTCCAACTTTAAGCCAATTAACTTCGCTAAGAGATTTTCCGTCAATACCTTGCATAACAAGTTCAATCCCTGCTCCCATAAATGCACCCATAACAATTTGCCCAAGTGCAGGTGAAGCAAAACAACTCACAACGCTCGCAATAACAACTCCAACAACAATCATTCCAACGCCGACAACAATAGAGGAAAAACCTGCTTTGATTTTTTCCCAAAATGAAAGTTCTGGCTCGTTTTGCGGAAGTTCAAATTTTGTTAATTGACTGTTGCCCTCTTCATCTGTGACAACAGCGTAATATTCATTTATTGCAAGATTTTTTTCATACTCATAAATCTCATCAGGAGAAAGCCCTAAAAAGGATTCCTCTTGTTCGCCTAAAATCACCGCATCCAATGCTTCAAGTGAAATATATGAGAAATTGAGAGTGTCAACAGTAAAGCCATTCTTTGTTTGCTCGGCAACATAAGCATTAAATTGAGCTTGTGCCATAACTGGGTCAAGTAAACTATTTATGCTTGTTCCTGTAATATTAAACTCTTGCCCTAAATCTGGGTCAAAAATATTTCTCTCAAGATCATAAGAATAAAGAGCACCCAAACTTAAATTATAATTTTCTTCCAAGTTTGGCAGTATTTCATATTCAACATTGTAACCATTTAATTTGTAAGTTACATATTTTTCATTTGATATATAGTGTAAAGAATTTTCATAACTTTCGCTAAATGAAAGAATGTAGCCATACTCATCATCAATAATCTTTTCACCATTTTCATCAAGTGAATAAATTTTAATTCCTTCTTCAACTTCTTCATTTGTTATAATTTGTTGATAAGGTAATGCAACAAATCCACTGCCGAAATAAACTCGCTCATCCTCTTCTTGTGTAAATCCATCAATAAAATCTGTGTAAGCAAGTCCTTTAATTTCTGTTTCATCATTTTTTACTGCAATTGCCGGGAAGACAGTATAACCCAAGCCCAAAAGATCAATTGCAGCCAAAGCAAACAAGAAAGCCTCATCATCGGTTAAGACTTGCTCTTCTTGCTCTTCTTCACCAATTTCACCTGAGAATTGAGAACTATTGTTAATTCGAGAATTGAGAGTGGAGAATTGAGAGATTACTTGATTTGATAAATCATTAAATTTATTTAAAACCTCTTTTTTTGTTAAATGTTTTTCTTTATTTTCATCTTCATCAATCAGCTGTGAACTTTGAACTATGGATTGTGAATTATTTTCAAAAACACCGCTTGGCAATTTTTCTAAACATACAATTCCCATGAAAAGTATTGACATAACAAAAGAAACACAAATCATTAAGTGTTTTAATTTAAACTTTACAGGTTTTTTAAATTTATATGAATTTTTTTCTTTTTTTACTTTATTAAATTGTTCGTTATGCAATAAGTTTTCATTTGTTAGTAATTGATTAATATCTTTATTATTTTGATTTTGTTTATTTTCTTTTATGAAACCATTGTGCTTTAATTGAGTATTGTGCATTATGTATTGTGTATTGAAATTAATTGGAGCAAAGTCACCATTAATTTTCCATTGTCTGTTTTCCATTTTCAATTTTTTTGAAAGATAATAACTTACAACAGCAAAAACGGTAATCCCTAATAAAACAAATAACGCAACATCAAATCCATTATTCCAAGCGGTTGTTAATCCATTTGCAAGATTATTAAAAAATCGTTCAACAGGATTTATTGTTTCTGCAAAGGTGGGAGCATTTTGTTGTTCTTGCTGTGAAATACCTTTCCAAATTGCTTCAAAAACAATTTTGTTATCTGCATCAGCCTCAACAACTTCGGTTCCGCTCCAAATATAACCGTTAATTCCACTAACTCGTTCAAACCAGCCAACAAATTCAAAACCCGCTCTTGGTGAAGGTGCTGACAGTGTTATTTCTGTTCCAACTGTCACAGTAAAACTGTTTAATATTGTTCCGTCAACATAGGTGATAACAATTTCATCACCAAAGCCACTTAAAATATCATTATCGTCATAATTTTTATTTGCAATCCAAAGTGCATCAAGTCTTATTTCACTAACATTGTCAAGACTGGTTATTTGCCCGTAATAAATATGCAATTCACTGTCTAATTCTCGTCCCCAACCAATGAATGAAAAACCTGCCATTTCTGGAAATGGTAAAAGAACTCTGTCATCGGGCTTTGCTGTGAGTGTTGTATAAATTTCTCCGTCATATAAAGTAATTGTGGTTTCAATAAAATGTAAAACTTCAACAAAATCTAAGTCTTCATTTGAAATTAATGTAAAATTTTCTCCTACAGGCGCAAAAATTTCGCCACATTGCCAGCCCATAAATTCAAAACCCTCTGCTACATCTGGAATTGGAAAGGTTATTGTTTGTCCAATAAAAGCAAATGTGTTTTGAACTGTTTCATCTTCACTAACAAAAGAAATGTTTTGATAGCCAACTTGGTCAGTAATTATAACATTATAATTAAACAAATTACCTAGTCTGTCAACAAAAGTAAAAAGATATTCTCCTGCCTCATAAAAAATCAAATCTTGAACTTCGTTAAATTCAAAAATATTTTGTTGCGCTCCGTCCTTTGAAATTTTAATAATTGAATGCTTGTCTAATTCATTTGTTATACTCTTTAAAACAAAACCATTTGCAAAAATTGTTTGCTCATTGTTAAGGTTGGTTATTATTTTTGTTTCCGTTTCTCCGTTATGGAAAACTTCAAAAGTAACAACTCCACTCATTTCTCCATTACAAATATATGTAACCTCATATTCACTTATTGTTCCGTATTTGTTTTCTTCTTTAACAATATATTTTCCACTTGGGGCATTTACTTCTAAAAGTTGTTGTTCAATGGAAACACCATACACAATATTAAACTCTATTGTTGGGTCAGTCTTGTTAATTAAAGTAATGGTTTTTGTTTCAAATTCACCAACTGCCAAAAATGTTGGATAAATAATTCCATCAGAAATAGTTCCGTCAGAATTAACACTTCGATATTTTCGTCCATTTAAAAAATTATTACTATCAGTTGCAAGTTCTTGTTCAATGTCATTTAGAAATATAACAATATCTTCTTCAAATTCAAAATTTAAAACCGCTTCATCGGCAATATTTGCTGTTTGATAAGTTTGTGGCTCACTTGCATCAAAATATTTAATTTCAATTAATTCCTCTGCATATTTATCAACTGCCTCTAAAACTGAAAATTGAGAGTTGTAAATATTTAAGATTTGAGGGTCATCAAGAGATTTGTATTGAAATTGATTATCTCCCAAAATTTCAATAAAACTTCGTTCGTAATTGTATGCAAAATTATATGCTCCAAAATAATCAGCAAAGGCAAATGCCACTTTTCCAGTTCCAGAACTTTGAAGAGTTATTGCATAATACTTTGCCATTAAATCTGAAACAGAAATGAAAGAGTTTAAGTACTCCTCATTAACAAATGGATTACTCGGGGTTTCCTTATCCACAACTTCAAATTTGAAGATAAAATGATAACTGTCACCGCTTGAACTGCCACAATTCGAAATTCCAAAAGCTTCG
Organism: uncultured Christensenella sp.; assembly: GCA_964554475.1. Taxonomy (GTDB): domain Bacteria; phylum Bacillota; class Clostridia; order Christensenellales; family UBA1242; genus CAJKWP01. The sequence continues at coordinate 43,623 of CAZKOT010000005.1, read as the reverse complement.
CCATATGCCCCATAATCAGTATAAAAATCGGCTGTGTAAATTCCTTCCTCCAAAATTGTGCCATCAGGATTTTCCTGTGTTATTTCTGCAATAAAAACTCGTTCGTCACCTTCAACATCAGATTCTTTGTAAATTCTGCCATATGCTTTTGCAAATAAATTGTTTAAACTATTCAAGTGATAATATGTCTGCTCGGCTAAATAGGTCGGTAACTCTCCAGTTGTGAAAAGACGATAACTGTCAAGACTCTCTTCACTATCTCCCTTGCTTGTTAGCAAACTTTCTCCAAAATATGCCCAAACCGCATCATTAATTTCTCGCTTATCAATAAAAATAACATGCTCTCGAACTTTTCCAAGTTTGGTTGTGATTTTAAAATCATATCTGCCTTGCTCACTGAAAAATTGCCCGTCTTCTGCCAAAGCAAATGAAGAAAAATTTTTACTATATTCAACTTGGTAACTCGCTCCCAAAGTGTTAAGTCTAAATCCATTAAAACTTGTGTGTCCGCTCAAAATTGTCCCTGCCTGCCTAACTGCCTCACTTGTTCCTTCGTTTTCAACTGTGCTAGTTGTTGATGCATTGTGAAAGGAAACAACTCCTGAATTTTGTACAACATAAAACTCGGCAACTTCCAACATATTGACATAAACCGTTTCGCTTTTGTCTTCACCCCACCAATGCCAAAAATCTGCTTGCTCATGCCAACTATATGTATATTTCAACTCATATGCAAATTGAATTTGAATGAAAACTCCATTATTAATGTCTTGTCCGCTTAACTGAAAAAGTTTAGCAGTTTCATAACCATTAACATAGATTTCTGGACTAAACCAAGTTGTTAAGTCTGTTGTGTGAATATTATCAAAAGTTTCTCCTTGCTTTGTTTGCATTTGATAAATGTCATTAATTGAAGTCTTTTTTTGAATTAAAATTCCGCCATACTTAATTTCACCAACAGTTTTTCCGCCAATTGAAGTCGCTGTATCAGATGAAAATTCAATATTTGATTTTGTTCCTTTTGGAACATTTTCATAATTTACAAAGCCTAAAATTTTGTCAAAATTGTAATTAAGACCAATATAAACACGTGAACCTGAAACACCATAAGCATTGATTCCATTTTGTTTCAATAACAAATTTTGCTCATTTGTTGTTTCAATAAATGCCCCAACTCTGCCGTCACTTGTTTCACCTTGAGGAAAATCACTCTCTGCAATCACTGAAAGATTTAAAAATGTTTTTCCAATTTCATTTGCATCTTTTAATAAATGATTATCATTTGAAATTTGATCACTGCTATTAATATTGTATCCAGTGTTATCATTTAGTTTGTAGGTGGTAATTTCAATATTTTTTTTGTCACTTGAGCTTTCCTGTTCTTGAGTTTGGTTATATTGTACCATTAAAGGATTAAAATTTGCGAATACTTTATTTGACGAATAAGAAACAAATAATGAACCAATTACAACACTAAACACACTTAATAAAATCATTAGTGTTTGAAAAACAATATTTAATTTGACATTATATTTTTTCATCCGTACCTCAAATTTTTTTATAATTTGCTTTTTTTCATACTTGTGTTTTAATTGAAAAATTTTTTCGCCTTATTTAAAATGATTTCTTACATTTATAAACAAAAATGCCACGTCGAGAATACTCTAAAACATGGCATTATTTTTTGGTTTATAAATTTCTAAGTCCCCTAATCCACTAGGAACTTTTTGAATGATTATTAAATTTAAAATGTTTCCTAAATTCATTAGTTACATTATATCATAAAACAATTTAGTGTCAATAGTTTTTCTTATAAAAACTCGTAGTGAAAATGTTTGGATAGTCTTGCCACTCGCCGCCAAATGTAGCAGTGTTTGAACCAACGCCAAATCCATTAGGATAAATGCGAAGGGGTATTAAAACTCAACAATATTTTTAATATATCTTTAGAAAAAAAATTAAGTGTTTTGCATGATGGAAATCAGTTTTTTTTCACTCAAATAAAAATAATGCTTGTACTTAAAATATAATATCAATGCAAAAAAAATCTTAACGAAGAACAAGAGCGAAATGTCTTGCAAAAAAAAGCTTTTCTTCATTAATTGCCATTTTTTTTAAAAATAATTACCTAATTAAATTTAACCTTTTAAAGCCAAATAAAAACTTATTCCTAAATACAAATGCGCACCCAAAATCGCTAATTCGATTAAAAGTAACCACCATTGTTTCCTAATTCGAAATAATGATTTAATTAAAATTGAAATATTGATGATAAAACTTATTATTAACAAAATACCGAAAACTGGAACTGTTGTAAATAAAAAAGTAAATAAAACAAAAAAATCAAATAAACCGATTCCTTCAGACGGAATCAAAGCATTTGCTACAAAGTAAGATTGAAAAACAAAAAATAACAGCACGCCTTGTATTGCTAAAAATATTATATTTAAAATTGTTCTAAAAATTTTCATATTTTCCTTTTTTTGTGGCATAAAAAACATTTATCCCCACACTATTATATTCAAATTATATCATTAAAAGTATTCTTTAGCAAACTTATGAAACTTGAGTATACATAATCGAATTTAGATATTTAGTTAATTTAAAATATTTCATAATTTATCTACTATTTTCTTTTTAAATTTGCAATTTGGATATAATGAACAGCCTATAAATTTACCGTATTGTCCATTTCGCACAACAAGCACGTTTCCACATTTTGGACAAATCATCTGTGCCACTTTTTCATCATAAACTTCCATGCGTTCTTTTATATCTTTAACATGTTTGCTTTTTAACAATACATTTTTTAAGGAAAGTGATTTTATCTTGTTTGCAATTTCAGTGACTTGTTCTTCACTGTAAAGTTCTTCTTTAAAAGATTTTATATATCGTGGTAAATCTCCAATGTATCCCACAAAAGACGTACTTTCAATTTTCAGTTTTGTTGCATACCCCGAAAATACAACAGCAGAAATATATTTGTAGTCTCCCAAAACATTTTTTAAAGCAAATATATGTCCATAATTTTGTTTGATTGGATTGTAAAATTCATACTTCTTTTGATGATTATATTTGTAAAAATGACTTGCGTTTTCGTTGCCATAAATTGTTCCCGAATAATTTTTTGTTTCCACAACAAAAACACCATATTTTGAAATAATTAAGTGGTCAATTTGAACTGTTTTATCATTATCTTGAATTGTTATATCATGAAATTTTTTATACTCATTCTTGTTAAGAAAAATTAAAACAAGCTTGACAACAAATTCACCAGCACTTCCTTTTGATAATAATCTTAAATATAAATAAAAAAGCACAATGGAGAAAACAACAACAATTAAAATATTTTGCCACCAAACCATAATAATTTCCTCTTTTGTTTTTTTTATTATAACATTACTAAATAACATTAAGCAATGTATTTTTTACAAAAAAGCTTTACCATAATTTTTTCTTTTTAGTGAAAAACTTATCTATTTATTAATGTTTTTTTATCATAAAAAATATTTTTTTCATATTAACTTATGTGAACTTTAAAGAATTAGAAAAAGAAATAATGCAAATTACTTGCCCAAAGCAAATTATTGGAAAAAGCGTGCTTGGACAAAATATTTATGCTTTTCATGTAGGCGACAACTCAAAAAATCAAATTATTATTGAGGGCGGAATTCATGCTCGTGAATGGGTCTCTTCCCTTTTGGTTTTGGAACTTTTAAAATTTTATTTGAAACAAGATTTTTCAAAACTAACGCACTATGGAGGAATTTATTTTATTCCCCTTTGCAATCCCGACGGTGCACTTCTTGCAATGAATGGAATAGAAAATAAAATTTTTGATGAAAAAAAAGAGTTTTTAAAACAGATTATAAAAAATTATAGATTAAACAAAAAAAATATTTACAATCCTCATAATATGGACCTCGAAGACAATGCAATAGGCAAAGCTCGGGATATGAGGACAGGCAGGAGTTTATTTCCGCGAGCCGCCAAAAACATTTTACGTTTTTGTAGGTTGAGCACGCTTGCGAGCGGAAACATTAAAAAGGCGAGCGTTAATGACTGTCTGGCCTCGCATCCCAGTACTCCGAACAACAAAAACACGCAAGAGTTTTTTGAGGGCGAAGACCTGGAGCCCGAAGCAAGTTGTGAGGAACGTAGCATTTCGTCTTTTATTCGCAGTCTATGGAAAGCGAATGCAAATGCAGTGGACCTCAACGTCAATTTTGATGCCCTTTGGGGAAATGGAAAATCAAATGTATTCTTTCCTGCTCCGTTAAATTATGTGGGAAAAGAGCCAAACAGCGAACCCGAAGTAAAAGCATTAATTGATTTTACTTTGCAAGTCAAACCAATGATGACAATTTCTTATCACACTAAAGGTGAAGTAATATTTTATGGTTTTGAAAAATTGTCAAAAAATGAAATTGAAAGAGACAAAAAAATTGCAAAAAAAATTGCAATAATAACGGGGTACAAAATTGAAAAAACAAAGCAATCTGTTGGCGGATATTCTGATTGGGTTAGTCAAACATTTCACGTTCCCGCTTTCACGATTGAACTTGGGAGTGATGATTTAACTCATCCACTTACTGAAGAATTATTACCCATACTTTTCAAACAAAACAAAAATATTCCCAAATTGGCACTAAAACTAATAACAACAAACGATTACTCAAAGCTTAATTAATATAAATTAAAAATTGAGATAATATTCAACTTAGTAAAAAGACTTTTTTCTTATTTTGAAAAAATTATTTAAAAAAAATACTGCTCTTAACAAGCAGTATTATTTATAATTTATAGCTGTCAGTTTTTATTTATTTTCTCTGTCGTCAATAATATTTTCTTCACTTTCCTTCTTTTCAATTTTTTCTTTTACTTCAGTACTCTCTTTTTTACTCGGCATTGTAACAACTCCGAAAACAACCAAAAGTCCGCAAATTGCCATAATAATGTCTCCGACAATTTTTTCTTCAAATTCAAGCCCAAATGCTTCACAAATTGTTTTTACAATAATTACCGTCGCCGCTGAAAGAGAAGTCCAAAACGAATAACTTTTAATTTTCATTTTTCCTCCGTATCTTTATTAAAATTAAAGCTTTTATATTTGTTCTCTGTATTTTGACTTTTCTCTTTTTTTCCTTTAAAAATCACAATATTTTTAATTTCCAAAACATCTTCTTTAATATTTGAAACATCATCTTTCATATCTTCTACAATATCAAGATGTTTTGCAAGTTTTTCAACAGTCTCCTGATATTTTTTTTCTCGATTTGCACTATCTCTTAAAAGATAGAATAGAAGAAAAACAAATAACACGGCAAAAATACCATTGCTAATTGCCATGGTTAAAATATCTTCAAAAATCATACACTAACCTCCTGTCTAAAATCATCTGTTTTCTTAAATAATTAATATTTAGATAATGAATAATAAAATTTAAGAAATAGCAAAAGAAGCAAAATCTTTTATCCTCAATTTTACTAACCTTGCCATCAAGCACTAATTTTTTCTATTCTTAATTTCGCTCTGCAACTTTGTAAATAATGTTTTTAAATTATTTTTAAAATTAGAATTTTCTTCAAGTTCAAAAATTGCCTGACCCTTTGGTAATGACATTAAATAATTGTAAGCAAGGCTGTATTTTTCTTGCTCTTTAAAACGGTCAAGAGTGGTTGAGCCGTATTGTGAAATATATTTTAATAAATCTAAATTGCTTTTTTTACTTTCTTTTTCATCTTTACTTTTTAACTCTTGTTGCTCTAATTCAAATTCTTTTTCCAATTGCTGTATTTTATTGTTATATTCAATCACTTCTTTTTCTTTTGCATCTAATTTTTCGTTAATTCCCTCAATTTTTTCGGAAAGTTTAACTGCATAAGAAATATCAAAATTATCAAGTGCGCTTTGTCTTTGAACTTCTAACAAATTTTTTTCTGCATCAAGTTTTGAAACCGTGTCAGCATAATTTTTTTCAATTTTTGTAAACTCGTTTAAATATGATTCATCATATTGAGCAAGTTTATTGACAATAATTGAACTGCGAGCTAGTCCTCGTTTTATTGCATCATTTGAAGCATTATCTTTTGCCGTTTTATATGCTTTTTCGATTTCGCTTTTTGCCCCCTCTTTGCTTCCAGAAAGAGATGTTAATGTTTTGTCTATTGCTTCTCCTTTTTCTAAATACTCATTTTCTATTTGATTTTTTGAAGTTGTTTTGTAATCATGCAAACTATTTTCTGCTTCTTTTTTCACTTCTTCGTCATTTGCTTTTTCAAACTCTTGACGTTTTAAGTCAAGTTTTTTGTTATAGTCCTCTTCTGAAATTTTACTTGAAAGGTCAAATTTTTTGTCAATATCTGCAAATGATTTAAACAACTCATCAAGTTTTGTTGCCTTTTTTACAATTTCTTCGCTATCTTCATCCGAAAAATTAAATTGATACATTTTTTCCTCCCTTATATTTTTGCTTTTAAGCAACATTTAATCTTTATGACTTAAACAACACCAAAAATAATTTGAGGTGCTGAAATTTCAACATCTCCTTCTTCATCACAAATAAACTTAATTTGAATTAATTCTCCACGAACATTAGTTTTAACGCGTTGTGTAACCTCACTACCTTTTATCGTGTAAGTTTTTTCTTCTAAATTTGATTTAATAATAATCTTGCAATTAGACTTTGATTTAATTAAAACCTCTTGCACAATTTTTTTTTGATTTGGATAACCGAAATTAGAAAGGGGTGAGAGCCATTGCTTACTCAAAACATTTCCAAAAATTTTTCCACTCTTGTCAAGTTGTCCAAAACGATTTTTAAATTCTCCATTAAAACAAGCAACAAGTTTTGAAATATTTAATTCTTCAATTGCAATCATATTAAGAATGTCAACTCCTCGTAAGATGTTAAAATCACCCGTTTTTATATCAAATTCAATAAGAGCATTATTTACATAACCACCACTATAATTTTCACAACCTATTTGATCATCATCATTAAAATTAAGTTTACATGCCAAATAATACTTACTGTTAAAATAAACTCCAAAACAATTCTCGTTGTTAATATTTTCAAACATGCTTTCTATGTTAAGAATTATTTTTGATGTTGAATAGCCATCAAAAACATGAAGACCGTCCCGTGCAAGAAATAAAATTCTATCACCACAACAAGCAACAGAATTACCATAAATTTTAGACGATGATTTAAAAAGTTGAGTAACACTAAACTGTTCTTGTTCGCCATATGCTGAAATTTTTGTAACTCCATAATCACGAAAAACATAAACAAAGTCATTAAAAGAAACAATTTTATTAATGCTTCCACGCTCATCAGCAAGTTCAATAAATCCACCTTCTGAAAGTTCAACATCCCAATTTGTAGGATCAAGATTAGCACTAAACATTAGTGTTTTTCGGTCACCATCCAAAATTGCAAAAAGACGTTCATAGTGAAGACAAATATCAACCAAATTAGGCGTGTCTGTAATGACTTGAGGAATTTCGGTTTTGGGAAATATAATAATCTTTTGCTCTTCGGGAACAAAAATAAGCATACTGTCAACCCCGTTAAGTTTGTAATATATTGCATTCATTTTTCCGCTAAAATACTGAGTTGGATTAAACAAAGTATAGTAAGATGAAAACTGCCAAACCGTACGGAAAAAAAATAGCTGTTCGGTTGAAGTGTAAAAAAGAATACTATTTCTAATTATTTTTGAGTCTTCATGATAGTAGGGAAAATGCCAAATTGAAAGAATTGCCTCATCGGGATTAACAACGGGGATTAATCTTTCTTCATCGCTTGTATAATATTTTGGTAAAGATAATGCTGAAAACCCCATACCTGATTTTAACGCACCACTTTTAACTGAAAAATTAAAAAATTTTTTTGCATATTTAATGGGCAGTAGATTTTCATCAATTTCAGTGTTCATTCCATTTGCAAATGAAGAATAAGTGAGTTTAAACTTTTTAATTTTTTTTAAAAGTAAATCTTTTCGTTTAAACATTAAATCCACCTCCGTGAAGGAAGTTTTGTTTCACTTTTTTTTCTAACAATCTCACACAGGCAATCTTTGTATCGTTTTTCCCAAATATGCGCTTCGTCACTTTGACTACTAATAAAAAGATACTCCATAGCAACCCCATAGGCATAAACTCTTGGGGGAATTTTTCCACCATAATAAATTATGACATCATCTTGTTCGAGTTCCTGAGGTTGAAAACTGTAGGTAAGTAAAGCATTTTGAACATTTGCAGAAATATATTCTGGAAAAGTTTTAAATGAAATGGCACGACCATTGAAATCTTTTAAAGAAAAAACTTCCAAAATTGTTTTGTCGAGTTCAGTGTAATATAATTTTTCATCATTAAAAACAACATCTTCCTCGGTTAAAAGAGGAAGATAATCGGATGAAATTTCATTAACAATTAAATTTAAGCATTTTAATAGTTTTGAAATTTCTTTTTCGGTTGAATCATCGCCACCTTCAGGATTTCCGGTGAAGTATTCATCTTCCAAAACTTCGTCCATTCCCAAAAAAACACATGCCAGTTCCAAAATTTCTTTGACTTGCATATTGCTCCTTTTAATTGAAAGTCAATCTTTCAAAATTTATTTTAGGAATAAAAACCATACAAAATGTATAAGGCATTTTGTATTGATGTAATAACTTTATTTAAGCATTTAGTAATTGATTTTTCAAACATGTTCATTTTTCATTATTTTTTGATTATTTTTTTCAATTTCTTCAAACAATATTTTTCTATTTTCACTTCTAGTTTTTAATGTTAAGTTGATTGTTCGTTCATCTAGACAATTAAAAGCTAAAGTTAAGCAAAAACTTGTGTGAGGTTGATTTTCACTGTGAAGTTCATAGCAATTTTTAAGTGTGTTAAATAAAACGAAATACGAATTGTCAATTGCTTTTAAACGTTTCGTTATTTCAAAAACATCACTATCAATTTTAATTTTCATTTCAATTTCCTAAAAATTTAATAAATGAGTAAAGAGCCGAATATTAGTAAATAATTATTTTTTTTAATCACTAATAATTCAGCTCTACTCACAAAAGATTTAAAATATTCTCATTTCTCAACTTGCCCTAACATAATTTTGCGTTCGCAATTTGCAAGGACAAGTAGCGAATTTAGTCAAAAACGAAGTAAGTTTTAATATTTTTGTTTTATACTGTTAAACTGTTAAGCGAAAAAGTATTAACTTTGAACTATAACCTGAAATGGATTTGTAACAGTTGACAAAATATTTTTTATTACTGCTTGTCCGCAAGGTTTGTCGCAAATTAAATCTGCATATTTAACAAGCGTTGCACTATAGGTCGGATATCCTACATTTTGCTTTATTACTCTGCCGTCCTCACCCTCAAGCCATTTCCAATCACAAAGTTGATGAAGGGTGAAATCATTTGTATTTAACAAAAACATACTTCCTTCGGGAACAAACCTGTCGGCGACAACTGGTATGCCGTTATAGGTTATTGCCTTATAGCCGCCGGCAAGTTCCATAACATCAATATTTCTTCTGTATGCGCCTAAATACTCTTGATAAACTCTGCGAACACCACTTGCACAAGCAATAAAGTTTACTTGACTTCCACTTGCTTCTTCCAAAAAGTCGATTGCCCCTTGGATTAAACCGTCAGAGATTTCCGTTTCTTCAGTACTAACATATGGTTTTAACCAAGGATAATCTGTTTTTGTAAGACCATAAAGAGTTGTTGCTGTAGTGTCAAAAATTGCTCCTAAACCAGTAATTTCATATCCTTTTGAGTTTTGAATAAAAATTGTTTGAGTCGCAACAATTGTTTCGGCACTAAAGTTTGATGGAAGATTTAAAAATAATTGCTTGTTTGTTCTGTCAACATAGGTAATTCTGTAGCCACTTGCATCTGTTACTTTTGTTGAACCATCAAAAAAATCAACAACCATACCTTCAATCAAATTGCGAACACTGTCAACCGTTATTGCTTTTGTTGCCGCTGTGTAAGCTGTAACCGTTGCTAAAAGTCCGCTTCCATCTCCGTAAAGCATTCTTCCGAAATTGAAACTACTTGCTTTAATCAATCCTTCCATTTCATCATTTAAAAGATTTACGAAAGCACCAGCATTGTTTGCTGATGCCCTGATTGCCTTATCTGAAAGTTCTATTTTTCCGTAAAGATTTTTTAAGGTGGATTTGAATTGAACATAATTATTTGCAGCAGCGGTTGGGAGTGGATCGGTTTCATCTCCTGCCCCGATTCCCCCATTAATACCGTAAGGTGCAAGTTTTATTATTTCTTTGCCCCAAACATCTTGAGTTGACTGTTTTATTTTTGCAAGCAAAGGGTTTGCATTAATATTTAATTGATTTGCAACAACGCCCAAATAAACCGATTTTAAGGCGTTGTCGGCACTTGTTAGTGTAACCATTTACTTCCTCCTTAAATTTTTTATAAATTTTTTAATTAATAATTTCAAAATCACAAAATATAAATTACATAATTCAAATGGGATAAATTTTCTTATTTGTATTTTGTATCTTGTATATGTAATTTGAACTTTTACTCACTTTGCATTCTAATTAAACATCTGTTTAACCATTTCTTTCGCCTCAGAAAGTGAAGTTGCTTGTTTTTGTTTAGAAAACGGTGCCGAACTTCCTTTTTGCTCCGAAGCAATAACTTTTGGCGGATTGTTTTTTGCCATTTCTTTTAACATCATATCCAAAACCGCACTTTTAATTTTTTCACTTTTTAAAATGTAATTATTAACAAACGCATCGTCTTCAACCGCTCGTTCGGGAGCAACATATTTTGACGATGCAACTTTTGCCCAAGCAAGTTCCAAAGCATTTTCTTTTGAAGCAAGTTCTTCATCTGCAATAATGTTTTGTGCTATTTCTTTGGCAAAAGGTTTGGCATCTTTGTTTTCACATAAAAACGAAGTTACCTTTTCCACCCAGTTTTCTTTTTCATAAATTGGCACGCTTTCTTTTTTTTCTTGCGTGTTCTCAATTTTTGATTTTATTTCACTAAGTGATTGACACTTTTTTGTAAACTCTGCCTGCAAATTGTTATAGGCATTGAGTAAACTTTCGGCGTCTTTAAATTTTCCAAGGGAGCCACATTGTTGCTGCTGCACATTTTCTTCAACGCTTTCTTTTACATTTTCCACCTCTGTGGATGTTGCAGGCAAACTGATGGGTTGTTCCCTGGGACTTGTTATATTTTTTTCCATTTATCCTCCAATTTCTATACAAATTACAAAACAAAATACAAAATACAAATAAGGTTTTTTAAACTATAAGTCCTTTAATAATTCCCTCTTGAGAGGGGTTTTGCCCGCCCGAGCGTCAATTTCCTTTGGCAAATTGCAGGATTTACACTAGTAAATCCGTCAATAAGCGAGGGAGTGGCGGGGTGTGTATTCATTTTTAATTACAAAATACAAATAAGGATTTATAAATTAATTAAATATTAATTATTCCTTATTTGTATTTTATATTTTGTTATTTGTAATTTTTTGTGTTTTTTTTTATGTTAAGTTTTGATTTCAATTTCCCCCTGTAACTTTTTCAATTTCTTATGCATTCTAATATGCTCCAAAATTTTTTCCTTCAAATTTGTTTCTTCCCGTTTTTTATATTCACTTCCTAACATAAAAGTAATATGTTCTCCAATGTGAATATCATGATCGTCAATTTCCAAAACTTCAATTTTTTTTTCTTCCAAAAGTTCAAGATTTTCGCCCGATGCCTTTTTTAAATGAAGTTCGTTTATGTCTTGAGCATTTTCCCAAATTCCAAAACCTAAAAGGTCAAGTGCTTTAACTCTCATCCTATTTGAAAGTTTACCGTTTTCATCATAAAGTAATCCCGCATTTAATAGTTCAAAAACCATGCTTCGTCTTTGTGCAAGAGTTTCACCTAAATCATTTTGGGTTTCAAAAATAATATCATCACTTGTAATATCACCTTTTGAAAAGTAAAATACTTCAATTTCACCATTATCTCCCACAATTTTTGTGAGACGTGGAATTAATGCAAATTGTTTGTAAAGTCTTAAAATATGTTGTGCTAACGATTTAATGCATTCCCTTATTCGCTCCGCTGAAGTTGACAATCTAGAATCATCTTGTTCAATTAATAATTGAAGCGCTACACCACTTAAATTTGAAGTATAGGCTGAACGGTCTCTAAACAAATCTGAAGTTCCACTGACTAGCATAATTTCATTTAAAAGTTTTTCCTCTTCGGCAGCAAAATCAATTGGAATTGAAGTATTTGACATATATCGTGGCGGAGAAGAACCCTGGCGATAAACTAAAATTTTTCCTGGACTAAGTCCTTCTTCTTCCAAATTTCCAATGTCAACCGAACCATCTTCAACAGTTAAAACTCCCATTGAAAGTCTGTTAAGAAATTCATGTTTTCTGTTTTTAATTGTATTGTAAGAACGTTGAATAGGAATAATTCTTTCAATTACACTACTTCCCCAAAAACAGCCAATATTTTGAATACAAGTTTGTCTAATAAAAGGATATCCGCGTTCGCCATTTGTCTTGTTAATATAGGGTAATTCATTTACATGTAAAAGTTTTCCTCCACAAACAATTAAAAGTCTACCGTTAGGAAATTCTTCTGTCGGAAGTTCGTATTTTTCAATAACAATTGCATAATTTTCTCTAGTTGTTTTAATTAATTTTGTTGTAAAACCATTGTATTCTAGTCCCCCTATAGTTTTGTTTATTTGGTCAAGTGAAAAAACATCAATTTCCTCACCTTCCACATCAACTCCCCAAATATTTTTTATTAAGTCAACATGATAACCTCTTGCATGGATTATGCTTCGATTATCTTCAAGTCGTTCACAATTTGAGTTTTCAGGAAAAATTTCAAATGGAGAAATAACAGAAATATCAACCTCTCCACTGCTAACATTTTTAATTTTATCTCCACCTTGAGAATTCCATGTTACCTTGTAAAAACTAGTTCCACAAATTTCACTCCAACGAGTCGCTTGATTAATCATTTCACTGATGTCTTTGTTGTTGTAAATACTATTAATAATTTTTTTTGAAATTTTTGCTGTTTTGATATCCTTCTCATCACCTGTTGCAGGGACAACTGCCATACTCGGCCTAACTTTTTGAAGTTTTGCAAGCCTAATTTCAATTAATGGAGCAATGTGATTGTAAACTTCACGCTCTTGCCAAAAATATTGCTTTTCAAATTCTTCTACTTCTCCGTTATAACCCACAGAGCAGTATTGATTACCCATCAAAAAATTCATGTTTAATTGCCATTGTGTTTCAAAGCTTTTTTTTTGCATTTGACGTTTTTTAAAATCTTCTGTAACTTCTTTTGCAATTTTTTGCTCAAAATTACCACCGTCAATTTGATTAAATATGTGTTGATTAGATTTTTGCATATTCTTTTCTTTCATTAAAATCTCCTTAGAAATAAAATTTGCTTTATGTTAGGCATTAGTTCAAAGTACAAATAAAGAAAAAATAAAGAAAAAATTTCTTTAGTTATGTTACTTGTACTTATTTCATCATTGCTTGCTCGCAAAGCAAATGTTTTTATTTTATTAAATTACTTTTTTCCTTCATCTACCGTTAATTATTATTTACAAATTAATTTTTTGATTTTTTCTTAAATGGTGTTTCAGCTGCTTTTGGAACAATATTTTTTCCTATTGCACTGTAAAGGTCGTTTAAACAACTTCGACAAAAATGTAATTCTTTTTGAAAAACTTTTCTTGTTTTAAATGAAAAATCAGCCATATTTTTACAACCATAAAAATCACACTTAACTTTGATTAGTGCTTTTTCAATTTCCATTTCATTCTCCTTTTTATTTCTTTTTTTTAATTACGATTTTTTTGCGTTTGCGCTACATAATTCCCCGCCCGTGCGTCAATTTGTGTCAAGCAAATTGCAGGAATTACTGGTGGCAACGCCCGAGCATTTGAGCAAATTGCAGAATTTACGAAGTAAATCGGTCACAGAGCGAAGACTTGACGGGGTGTTTACTAAAAACTTTTATTTTTTATTTTTTTTTTGACTTTCTGCTAATTCTTTTAAAAGTCTTTGTTTTTCTGCCAAAAGTTCTTCTTTTGTCATATTCGAAAATTGATTTTCTGTCACACCACTTTCAAGCAAAACTTTTGCAGCAGGAATATCGGGAGGAACAAATGTTTTAGTTACTTTTCTTTTTGCAAGTTTTAATTCTCCGTTTTTGTTTAATGTGTACTCTTCAATAATTTCATCAAAACTGTAACCTAATGCTTTTTTTAAAAGAGCTTTTTCTAAACTTTTTCTTTTTTTATCAGTGATTTCTCCTTCCATTTAAACCTCAATAAAAATATAAAAATTGCTAATAGAACTTAAATTCTATCAGCAATTATTTAATTTTAAAGCAATGTCATTTTAAATCACTTTTTTTTAATATGCAATATTGATATGCCAAATTAATTAATAAAAATTTTTATATGCCGAATCCTTTTTTGAACGAATAATAAAGAAAATTGCAACTCCGATTCCGCCTGCACCCAAAACACTTAAAACAATCCACAACCATAGTAAATTTGATTCAGTTGCTCCGCCTGAAAATCTTGCAACAACAGACATAGTATCACTTTCCGGAGTAAAAATATAAGTAGTTTGACTTGACAAAAATCTATTTTCCTCATCAAACCAACCCTCAAAAATAAAACCTTCTTCCGGTGATACAACAAGAGTAATAGATTTTCCTTTAACAAAAGCAATTTGTTCTCCTAATGGAACATTTTCACCCCCGATTGTGTAACTAATTGTTCCCGCCTCATTTGTAGAACCACCACCGGTTAATCTCATAGTAAATTCGATTTTACAAATATTACTTGTAAAAACTGCAACTAACTTACCACCATTTAATATGCCTTGTGTTATTTCCTCATTTCCACTTAATCCAAAAGTAAAAGCGAATTGAGCAAGATTTTTTAACTCACTCTCAAGTGGAACAATTTGAAATTCTCCCCCTTCTTCTTCAGGAGGAAATTCAAAAACCCAATGAGAAAATGCAATATTATTATTAATTGGAGATGCGATAAAATGATATCCCACTGAATCCTTTACTGATTCGGTAAACTCATTAACAACTGAAGAATATTGCTTTTGAACTTTTCCCATTTCAGGATTGTCTGTTTTAACTGTAATGTCAAAAGGAATTTTTCGCAAACTGATTGAAACATTACCCAAAGTTTGGTCATTAATGTAATATGAAAAAGTCCAAACACCTTTATTCTCACCCTCCTCGGTTTCGTTATTTATTATTGTGTAAAGAGGATTGTCTATTACTGAATGTGAATCAATGTTAACAGAATCTAATTCATAAAAATTATTATAATCAGGTTCAATAATATCTTCAGTTAAAGGATTATCTGATAATATTGTAATTACAATTTCAACAAGAGAGTTATATCTAAAATTTTTTGATAAAATTGGAGGTTCAATAGTTTCTTCTAAAGCAAAACGTAGACTAGAAATTTTAATTGAATTTTCACCAATTAATGTTGTATTTTCATTTAAATTAACTGTATAAACTTTAAAAACTTGAAGCGTGGGTAAACTATCTGCATGGAATGACCAAATACTATCAAAATTCCAAATTTTGTCATAATCTTCTGACCAAAAAGAAAAATAATCCTCCGTATTCCTATCAAAAAGCGCATAATTATCTTGAGTTAAACTATTTAGAACTAAATCAATAATTGAATAATAATACGCTTCACCAATTGCTTGTGTGAGAAGAACATCATCATTTGTTGTTGCATAAAAATGAGCATAATTGAGATTACCATTTACGGGTGTAATTCCCATGGATTGTGTTATTGTACCTATTATCCCTCCTATTGAAATTAAACTGTTTTCAGATGTAGCTTCAAGTTTTCCACTAAAATAAGTGGTTATAATTTTGCTGTTAGCACCACTAACATAACCGGCAATGCCACCACCATTTGTTTTTGCACTTGCAGAGATTCCTCCCGAACTAGACGAAATAATTGTAGCTTTTGAATGAGAGGTGAAAATACTTGATGAAATTAACGAGCCACAAATTCCACCAAATGTAATTCCGGTTCCTTGCCCACCTTGCATATTTAAAATCATTGAAACATCACTATAGGAATCAGAAATAATACTTCCGTTTTGAAAGTCTCCCACAATACCACCGAAATTTAAAGAAAGATTACCCGAAACACTATTATAAACTGTTGCTGGGGAAGTAGTTGGTTTTTTGTAACTAACAAAACAATTTTGAATAATGCTTAATTCTGTACCACTATCTAAAACTCTTCCGGCAATTCCACCAATGTAAAGAGTATTTTTATTGTTAATGATGTCTGCTAAAATATTTGTAAGAAAAACCGCATAATCCACAAGTGCCAAATCATAAATTTCAGCACCCGAAAGCGAACCAAACAATCCACATTCATAATAAGAAAAGATTTTGTTCGCAAGTCTCATATTACTAATTTTGTAACCATTACCATAAAATTTTCCCGTGAATGGAGCGTAAACAACACTCCCGCCTTCATATTTAATTCCAATCGGTGTCCACTCTTCAAAAATTTCACCTTCTATTTCATCAACAGTGCGAAAATCTAAGTCTGAAGTTAAAACATAATTTGCATCTAAAGAATATTGATTTTCTGGATAATCTGGGTCAACATAGGAAAGATTTCCTATGTTTTGAAGTTTTTCAATTGTGTTAATTTCAATTGCTTCGGGTGGAATAATTCTTGCTTCTACTTGATTTTTTTTAAAAGAAAGAAAAGGCAAAGATGTAATGCCTAAAAACAAGGTAAAAATCGAAATAAATATTAGTTTAAAATTTCTTTTTTTCATTAGCATCCTATAACTTATTTATCAATTTAAATATAACATATTGTAAGTAAATTAAACAAATAAATTCAAATGAGAAAAAATTATAAAATTTTTAAAAAAAATTTCAAATTTAAAATAAAAGGTTCAAATAATATTCTATTGATTTGGTCAACAAAGAATAGGTATACATACCAACGATTGGAATTTTATCACATTTTTTTTAAATCATCAATTTTATTTCGTTTGCAAAAAAATTAAATTTATGGTAAATTTTTATATATGAAAAAATTAAAAGAAATGATTAAAATTCCTTTTTCCAAAAATAATTTACTTTACACAATTTTGTTTCTTTTTGTGCTTTGCGTCATAATTATAAACCGCTCAATTAATGGATTTGAAAATATTATTTGGATAGCAGATATAGGAAGTTTTTTTGGTGTTTTAGGTTCAATTTTTAGAGCAAAGCATTATTTAATTGGTTTTATTTTTAATTTATTCTTATTTACAATTTTAATAATAACAACATATCTTCAGCAAGTGTATTTTTCTTTTGCTGTTGCAATATTTTATTTTGTTATGACAACTGTAACAATCATCAATTGGGAAAGAAACAAAAAAACAGATGTAAGAAAAAATGTAAAATCCCTATCAAAAAAGCAATGGATGATTTTTTCATCCATTTATGTTGCAATATTACCGGTTATAATGATAATTCTTTGGAAATTAGGTTCAAATCTTTTTTATCTTGATGCTTTTGTTTCTTCAGCATTAATTGTTGGTGTTATTTTAATAAGCAATTTATACTACGAAGCATTTTACTTTTTAATTGCAAATAATATTCTTGCAATAATAATGTATAGTATTTTAAGCTTTCAAAACATAAATAATTTAAGTGTTATTGCAATGACACTATGTTATTTAATTACTGCAATGTTAGCATTAATAAATTGGCGAAAACTGTTTCTCAAGCAACAAAATGAAATTATTAAAAAATAAAAATTTTTTTATTAACCACTAATATTTAATTTTTTTGAAATATTTGTCAATAATTGTTTTGTAAATTCTTTTAAATCAATATTTTTTTTAATTACATTTTTAAGTGAAATTGCATTTGGATTTTCAAATTTTTCTTGATTTATATTAACGCCTATTCCAACAACCATATATTCAAGTTTATCATTGTTAAATTGTTTTTCAATTAAAATCCCAGATAATTTTTTATTTTTAACATAAACATCATTAGGATATTTTATTTTTGCATCCACTCCGTAATTTTTTAACGTTTCAATAATAACATTAACAAAAAACAAATGCATATCTTCTTCTAATGCTGAAGGCAACTCATTTTTAAAAAGAAATGAAATGAGTAAATTTTGTGCTTTGGCAGATTCCCAAGTTCTGTCAAATTGTCCCCTTCCTTTTGATTGAAAATCTGCCCGCACAACTGTGTAATTAGGCAGATTTTTATAATTTGCTTTCAAATAATCATTAGTGGAATCAATTTCTTCGAATTCTATGTAATTATGCATAAAATCTATTTTCATCATTTATCCTTATAACTTCAAGTGATAACACACTTATCATAATTTTTATTTTTCAATAGCAAAAATCAACTCAACTTCGCACGCAAGTTCACCTTCAACAAATGCTTTACCCATTCCAAAACCAATAGAACCTCTGAAATTTACTAAATTAGTTTCTAAAGTGAGTTTATCACCTGGAAAAACTTTTCTTTTAAATTTAGCAGATTTAATGCCCGCAAAATAAACAATTTTACCCTTATATTTTTCCAATGACAAAATAATCACTGCACCTACTTGAGCAAGTGCTTCAATAATAAGTACTCCAGGTAATAAATGTGCCTGTGGAAAATGTCCCATAAATTGCATTTCATTTGCTGAAACACATTTAATTCCTGTCGCTTTAATTCCAGGCTCAAGCTCAATTATTCTATCCACTAACAAAAACGGGTAACGATGGGGCAAAATTTCCTGAATTTGATTACTGTTTAAAATCATAATAAAACTCCTTTAAATTTTATAATAATTAATTGCTTGTTTAGTTTTTTTTATTTATTCTTAGTCTACATATTTTTTTAAAATAATAGTTGCATTTTGCCCGCCAAATCCCGCACTATTACTCATTGCATAATTGATTTTGTGTTTAACTGCTTTGTTAGGTGTGATGTTAAGGTCGCAATCTTCGTCAAAATTTTTGTAATTAATTGTGGGTGGAATAATGTCATCTAACATAGATTTAACACATATTATTGCTTCAATAGCACCAATAGCACCTAAGGCATGACCAGTCATTGATTTTGTTGAACTAATATTCACTTTTTTAGCAAAATCCCCAAATGCTTTTTTAATGCCCAAAGTTTCAATTTTGTCATTATAATAAGTTGAAGTCCCATGAGCATTTATGTAATCAATTTGAGATGGAGTAACACCTGCTTCTTGCATAGCAAATTCCATACTCTTTGCAATTGATTCACCACTTTCATCAGGTGTTGTAATATGAAATGCATCACAAGTTGTTCCGTAACCTACAACTTCGGCATAAATATTAGCACCACGAGATTTTGCATGTTCATATTCTTCCAAAATCAAAACCCCTGCACCTTCCGCAATGACAAAACCATTTCTATTTTTATCAAATGGAATTGAAGCATTGTTAATATCAGTTGTTTCGCTTAATGCATGCATATTTGAAAAGCCCGCTAAACCGAGTTCACAAACAGCAGCTTCTGCACCTCCTGCAAAAGCAACATCACAATGCCCATAACGAATATATCTAAATGCCTCGCCAATAGAATTTGTCGAAGCAGAACAAGCAGTAACAACAGGAAGTGCAGGGCCTTTTGCTTTAAATTTAATTGCAATATTTCCACCAATGAGATTAATTATGGTGTTAGGTATAAAGAAAGGACTAACTCTGTTAGGACCTTTTTCATATAGTTTGCGTGTTTCGGAGCTTATTGTTTCAATTCCGCCAATGCCACTAGTAACAAATGTACCAAAACGGTAAGGATCATAATCGGTATCTTTTAGTTTAGAATCCTCATATGCTTGTGTTGCGGCCACAATTCCCAAAAGAATTGTTCGGTCTAATCTTCGTGCATCACGTGGATTGACATATTTTTCAATATCTAAATTTTTAATTTCGCCAGCAACTTTTACTTTTAAATTTTCGGTATTACAATGAGTTATAAAATCAATTCCATTTTTACCGTTTTTGATTGCCTCCCACATTTCTGTGGCATTATTACCGACCGAGGTAACTGCTCCAAGTCCTGTAATAACAACACGTTTATTCATATAAAATATCCTTCCTTTTTATGTTAATCTTAATTTAATTATTTTAATTCATTACAAGACCGCCGTCAACATTTACAACTTGTCCTGTAATATAATTTGCTAAATCACTTGCCAAAAAAACAACAAGATTTGCAACATCTTCTGGTTCTCCCATTCTGTTAACAGGAATACTCTTAACATATTCTTCAACAATATCCTTACTTAAAACATCTGTCATTTTAGTTTTAATAAAACCAGGTGCTACGGCATTAACACAAATTCCTCGTTTTGCAACCTCACGTGCAAGTGATTTTGTCAATCCAATAATGCCTGCTTTAGATGCAGAGTAATTTGTTTGTCCTGCATTTCCAACAATTCCAGATATGCTTGAGATATTAATAATTTTACCACTACGCTGCTTAACCATATGTTTTATTGCGTGTTTACAACAACTCCAAGTTCCTTTTAAATTGACTTTAATAACTCTGTCAAACTCTTCTTCAGTCATACGTAAAATAAGAGTGTCAGCAGTAATACCTGCGTTATTAACTAGAATATCAATTTTACCGTATTTTTCAACAATATTGTTTATCAATTTTTCACAATCTTGAAATGAAGAAACATTACTTTGAATACATTCCGCACGTCCTCCGTTATTATTTATTTCTTTAACTAAACTTTTTGCATCAACATCACTTAAATTATAATTAACTATAATCGTAGCACCTGCATTTGCAAGTTGCAAACTAATTTGCTTGCCAATTCCAGTTGCCCCTCCTGTAACTAACGCAACTTTATCTTTTAAATTCATCTAAATTTCTCCTTTTAAATTATTTAAATCACTTAATTTATTAATGGTAATTACTTTCATATTAGGGTCAATTTTTTTAACTAATGCCGTTAACACATTTCCGGGACCTATTTCAATAAAAGTATCCACACCATCCTTAATCATTAGTTTAACACTGTCCTCAAAGTAAACGCTACTTTCAATTTGTTTTTTCATAACAATAAACAAATCTTTTTCATTTAAATATTGTGCATTACAGTTCATTACGATAGGAATTGAAGGTTTTGAAAATTTTGTTTTTTGAAGCACTTCAAGCATTTTTTTTGCCGCGCCACTCATTAATGGAGAATGAAAAGCACCACTTACATTTAATATTATTGCTCGTCTTGCACTCACTGCTTTTGCTTTTTCGCAAATATTTTTTACTGCATTTTCTGTTCCAGAAACAACAAATTGAGTGGAACAGTTATAATTTGCAATGTGAACAAATTCACTTTCATTTTGGCATAATTTTTCAAGGATATTTTTTTCTAATCCAATAATTGCTGCCATAGCACCCTTATTTTGTTCTGCTGCTTCATTCATTAATTTCGCACGATATTTTACAAGCTTAATAATTGTTTCAAAATCAAACACTCTTGCAGCAAACAAGGCGGAATACTCTCCCAAACTAAATCCTTCAACAATATTTGGTTTTATGTTTAATTCTTTTAAAAATGCCGTGTAAATACCAATTGAAGTAGTAAGGATAGAGGGTTGAGTAAAAATTGTTTGATTTAACATATCATTTTCTTTAAAGCAAATACTTTCAATTTCATAACCTAAAATTGAATTTGCTTTTTTGTAAATTTCTCTAACATAATCAAATTCATTATAAAAATCTTGCCCCATTCCAATATATTGTGAACCTTGCCCAGCAAAAAGAACACCAACTTTATTCATATTATAGCACTTCCAATTTGTTTTTGTATTCCATTACTCCATCAAACATATCTTTAAATATTTGTGAAATAGGTCTGATTTGCGTAACCATTCCCGCAACCTGTCCAGCCATAAAAGAACCTCTTTCAATATCTCCATCAAAAACTGCTCTACGAAGCGAACCTAAAGTGAGTTTTTCAAGTTCTTCTTTATTTTCGATATTTTTCGCAAGTTCTAGATATTCACGTGACATTTGATTTTTTAAAACCCGAACGGGCAAATTTCTTTCTCTTCCAGTAACAACCGTGGCAGTATCATTAGCCTCAATTATTTTTGTTTTATAATTTTGATGGACAGGACATTCATCACTTGCAAGAAGCACTGTCCCGACTTGAATACCTTTCGCTCCCAAAGCAAAAGCGGCAAGCACTTGACGTTTGTCAGCAATTCCTCCGGCAGCAATAACAGGTATACTAACTGCATCAGCAACTTGCGGAACAAGAACCATTGTGGTAGTTTCTCCAACATGTCCACCCGATTCAGTTCCTTCTGCAACGACAGCATCTGCACCCGCTTTTTCCATTTTTTTTGCAAATGCTACACTAGGAATTACGGGAATTACAATAATCCCTGCATCTTTCCATGCTTTAATGAAAGGACCTGGATTACCTGCACCAGTAGTAACAACTTTAACTTTTTCTTCTATTACCACTTTTGCAACTTCTGCAGCATGAGGTGACATAAGCATTATATTAACTCCAAAATGTTTTTTTGTAAGTTCTTTACATTTGCGGATTTCTGTTCGAACCCATTCAGCATCATTCCCACCTGCACCAATTAGACCCAGCCCGCCCGCATTTGAAACAGCGGATGCTAAAACTGCTGTTGCAATGTTTGCCATGCCCCCTTGAATAATTGGATATTTTGTTCCTAGAAGCTCATTGATATTTTTCATTTTTTTCTCCTTTATTTTTACCAAATTGTTTTGGCAATACATAATTTAATGTTTTTATTTTCGTGAAGCAAAGGTGCCTCAAAAATTAAATTGCGAATAATAAAAAATTTTTTCTCCAAATCTCAAAATACAAAGCATTTGAAATAACTTTAAGTTATATTGTCAATATTGCCGAGCCGTAAGTAAAACCACTTCCAAAACCTAGCAGTAAAATTTTTTCATCTTTTTTTAAATCATTTGTGCAATAGTATTCATCTAAAGC
This sequence comes from uncultured Christensenella sp., assembly GCA_964554475.1. Lineage (GTDB taxonomy): Bacteria > Bacillota > Clostridia > Christensenellales > UBA1242 > CAJKWP01. The sequence goes on along the minus strand of CAZKOT010000005.1, from coordinate 20,524 downwards.
AATTGCAATACTTGCAGCTGAGGTGTTGCCATAATTCTCAATATTGAGAAAAAATTTTTCAATGTCAATTCTTAAACTTTTTGCAACACTTTGAATAATTTTAACATTTGCTTGATGTGGAATAATTTTTTTAAAATCATTTATAGTTAACTTTGTATCTGCTAAAGATTTTTTAATTGCTTTTTCAATTGCATTAGTAGCAAATTGATAAACTTTTTTGCCATTCATATGTATATATTTGTCTATGTATAACGTTTTTTCAAGTTCACCTTCGCTAACTGTGTAAAAGTAAGATGGCTTTTTTTCTTCAGTATTTTCAAGTATAACAGAGCCCGCTCCATCACCAAAAAGAATACAAGTGTTTCTATCAGTATAATCAATAACCTTTGAAAGAACCTCTGCCCCAATTACTAATGCGTGATTATAATTTCCACTATTAAGCATTTGCGAGGCAACATTTAAAGCATAAATAAATCCTGTACATGCAGCATTAATATCAAAGCATGTAATATTTTTTTTACTGATTCCAAGTTTTGCTTGCACTAGATTTGAAACCGAAGGAGATTTGTAATCCGGTGTCATTGTTGCCGTGATAATTAAATCAATTTTGTTTAAATCATAATTTGCCTTATTTATTGCATCTAAAGCAGATTTGTAAGCCAAATCTGAAGTATCCTCAATTTCAATATTTTCAACAACATGTCTATTTTTGATTCCAGTACGAGTGTATATCCAATTATCTGTTGTATCAATAATTTTTTCAAAATATTCATTAGGTAAACATTTTGATGGAACGTAACTGCCTGTTGCAACAATTTTAACATTGTTAATGTTTTTATTCATTTTTCCTCACAAATTATGCGATTTATTTTATTTCAATAATATTTTTTGGTTTTAATCAAGACAATTAACAATCACCCATTGAGCGTTCCCATTGAGCGAAATTTATTATATCGTTTTTCAAGCAACTGAACTAACTCAATTTGTTTTAATTTTTTAATTTTTTTAAATAATTCTTTCTTTAAAATGTCAAAAGAGTATTCTTTATTTGAGTGTAAACCCTCATCTACCTCGGGTACAATTCGGTCAATTATTTTATAATTAAGTAAATCATCACTAGTAAGTTTCATAATTGCTGATGCTTTTTTTGCCATTGATGAATCTTTGTAAAGAATGGAAGCAAATCCTTCAGGGGATAAAATTGAATAAATAGCATTTTTAAACATCCAAACTTCATCACTAACGCCAAGTGCAAGGGCACCTCCGCTTCCACCTTCGCTAAGGATTATAGAAACAAGCGGAACTTTCAAATCGGACATTTCTGCCAAATTTACTGCAATAGCGCTTGCTTGCCCACGTTCTTCGGCGCTAATACCGGGATATGCACCAGGAGTGTCAATAATGAGTATGACTGGTCGTTGAAATTTTTCAGCTTGTTTCATTAAGCGAAGAGCTTTTTTATAACCTTCGGGATGAGTCATTCCAAAGTTTCGTTTAATTTTTTCCTCAGTAGTCTCACCTTTTTCTTGTGCTATTATTGTCACAGGTATATTTTCCAAATAACCAACGCCACCAATAATACTTTGGTCGTCGCCAAAAAATCTGTCCCCATGCAATTCAATAAAATCATCAAAAACATAGTTTAATAATGTTTTTGCAGTTGGTCTTTTAGAATGACGTGCAAGTAATACACGATTCCAAATTAATTCTTCGTGTGATTTTTTTTCATTAGTTATTTTAATTGATTTTTCACTCATATTTAATCTCCAAGTTTGTGCAGTAAAATTAATTTTGCAATAACTGATTTAATTTCATTTCTATTAAGTACCAAATCAACTCCACCCTTTGCAAGTTGAAATTGAGCAGATTGAAATCCTTCTGGTAAACTTTGATTGATTGTTTGCTTAATTACCCTTTGACCTGCAAAACCAATCAATGCACCATGTTCAGCGATATTAATATCTCCTAAAGATGCAAAACTGGCGGCAACTCCTCCAGTTGTAGGATTTGTCAAAACACTAATATACAAAAGTTTTGCATTACTATGGCGCTTTAATGCAGCAGAAGTTTTTGCCATTTGCATAAGTGAAAAAATACCTTCTTGCATTCTTGCACCTCCACTTGCTGAAAAAATCACCAAAGGAAGTTTTTGTGTTGTTGCATGTTCAACAAGACTTGTAACTTTTTCTCCAACCACAGAACCCATACTACCCATCATAAAATTACTATCAAGCACTCCAATTGCACATCTATTTTTTTTTATGCTTGCTTCTCCACATACGAAAGCATCATTTTCACCAGTCAATTTTTGATATTTTTTAATTTTTTCTTCATAATCGGGGAAATTTAAGGGATCAGCGATTGTTGAATTTAGAAACAATTCAACAAAACTATCTTTATCACAAGTGATTTCAATTCTTTCTCTAGCTGTCAAATTAAAATGAAAATTACATTTTGGACAAACTTTATTGTTTTGAACTAAATCATCATTAAAAATCAATTCACCGCATTTTTCACATTTTGTAAATAATCCTTCGGGAATATTAATTTTTTCATTTTCAATTTTTTTCTTGCGAAAATCTGTTTTGAATAACAAAATTTTCGATTTTCTATCCTCTAAAAAATCATTCATCTTTTTTGTTTTCCTTTGCTATTTCTAAAATTTTTTTTATAAGACTAGTATCATACATTCCTTTAACAAAGTTGGGATTATACATAATGATATACAAAAATTCAATGTTGTTTTTAACTCCATCAATAATAAATTCTTCAAGTGCCCACCGCATTTTTTTAATTGCTTCCATTCTAGTGTGTCCGTAAGTAATAAGTTTTGCAAGAAGAGAATCATAATATGGTGAAACAACAAAATTATTGTGAATATGGCTATCTATCCTCACCCCATTTCCTCCGGGTATAACAAGATTACTAATTACACCAGGACTTGGGCAAAATTTGTTCAAAGGGTCTTCGGCATTTATACGACATTCAATAGCATGTCCTTTAACTTTAATATCTCTTTGTTTATAACTTAATGGTTCGCCATAAGCTATTTTTATTTGTTCTTTTACTAAATCAACATCAGTAACAAACTCTGTAACAGGATGCTCAACTTGAATACGCGTATTCATTTCCATAAAATAATAATTCCCTTTCTCGTCAACAAGAAATTCCATTGTGCCCGCGCTTTCATATCCAACAAGTTTTGCAAGTTTAACAGATGCTTCGCCTAAAGTTTTCCTTAATGCATCAGAAACATAGGGACTTGGAGATTCTTCAATCATCTTTTGATTGCGTCTTTGAATAGAACAGTCTCTCTCACCCAAATAAATAACATTTCCTTCTTTATCTGCCAAAATCTGCACCTCAATATGACGAGGATTCTCAATGAATTTTTCAATATAAACAGATTTATCCCCAAAATTTGCCATAGCTTCCATCGAAGCGGTTTCAAAAGCTTTTGGAAATTCAAATTCATTTTCTACAAGTAAAATACCTCTGCCACCACCACCATTAACTGCTTTTATTAAAATTGGATAACCAATCTTACTGCAAACACACAATCCTTGTTCAACATTTTCACAAGGTCCATCAGAGCCCTCCATTACAGGTATTTTTGCTTCTTTTGCAATTTTTTTTGCTGAAATTTTATCTCCAATTTTTGCAATAGTTGCACTACTAGGACCAATGAACTTAATTTGACATCTTTCAATTATTTGAACAAATTTCATATTTTCAGACAAAAATCCATATCCGGGATGAATTGCATTGCATCCTGTTGCAACTGCCGCGCTTATCATATTATTAATATTTAAATAACTATCCCCACTTTTTGCTTCACCAATACAAATTGCTTCATCAGCAAATTTTGCATGCAAACTATCTTTGTCTGCTTTTGAATAAACAGCAACACAAGCAATGCCTAATTCTTTACAGGCACGAATTATTCTAACAGCGATTTCTCCACGATTTGCAATTAAAATTTTATTTTGCATAATCATCACACTTTTCAATGGTCATGAGAACTTGCTCAAAACCCACTGGTTCCCCATTATTAATTTTTATAGAAGCAATAATTCCATCAACTGGTGAAACGATTTCATTCATAATTTTCATTGCTTCAATAATGCAAAGTGTTTGTCCTTTTGTCACTTTTTGATTAACTTTCACAAAAGATTCTGCATCAGGACAATTACCAGCATAAAACGTTCCCACCAAAAGTGATTTAACTTCAACATTTTTAGCTTGAACACTCTGAACTCTTGCCTCGTTTTCTATTTCATTTTTTTGCAAAAATTGTTCGTTTTTTGAAGTATCAATAATTTCTTTCGAAAAATTGACAGAGTTTTCAAAATTTTTATTCTTACTTAATTTAATTTTAATGTCTTTTATTTCAAGTTCAAGAAAAGTTAATTTAGATTTTTCGAAATTATCAATGATTTCTTGAACTTGAGTTATTTGTTTATCAATCATAAAAGTCCTCATTTTGTTTGTAGAATTGAAAATTTTTTCAAATGTAACGGATTTTTATTCTAACATTTGAAATATATAAATTTAATATGTTTTATGTAAAAAAAATAAAAGTAATAGCAAACTTGCCTTACTTTAAACTTTAGGAAATCTTTTCTACATATGAAACAATGTCTGCAACTGAATTAAAACTTTGTGCTGCTTTATCATCAACAGTAATTCCAAACTCTTCTTCTAGTGCCATCAATAGTTCAACAGCATCCAAACTGTCAATGCCTAGGTCCTCATTAAGTTTGGATTTTAAAGTAATTTTATCTGCTGAAATATTTAATTTATTTTCAATCAATTTTTTAATTTTTTCAAACATTTTTTTCTCCTTGATTATAAGAATATTAGCTGTGAACGAAATGTTAATTAAATAAAAAAAAACATTTTGAAGTTCAAAGTATTTTATCACAAAAAAATTCCACTGTCAATTTTTTTTATATTCGTTTTTATAGTTTTGTAATTTGTTTTGTAATTTAGTTTTATAATTTAGTTTTGTAATTTAGTTCATAAAAAAATACTTATTTTAAGTATTTTTTTTTAAAACAATTTTTTATTGTGAGCAAATCTATTTATGTCAATACCCTCGAATATAAACATTTTCAACATATTTTTTTGCTATTTCGGCAACTTCTAAAATTTGAGATTTTGTGTGTGGAATTGTTAAAACATGGTCTTTTTGTGGATTATATTTTTGTAAATAATAATTTTTCGCACCCTTAATTAATTTTACCATTTCTTCAATATCAGAAATTTCAACGCCAGGAACAAAAGTTGTTCTAAATTCGTAATCAATTCCACTATTTAAAATTAAATCTATTGATTGTTTAATTTTTTTAATATCAACTTTTTTTCCCGTCAACACATCATATTTTGAAAGTGTTGTTTTTAAATCCATTGCAACATAATCCAAAAGTTTTTCATTTAAAAGTTTTTTTAAAATTTCGGGATTTGTTCCATTTGTATCAAGTTTTATTTTATAATTTATTTTTTTTATTTTTTTTATGAAATCAATTAAATCCTTCTGTAGTGTGGGCTCACCGCCTGTAATAACAACCCCATCTAAAAATCCTAGCCTGTTTTTTAAAAAATCAAATATCTCTTTTGGAGAAATTTTCGCTATTTCACCCTCAATTAACCATTTGTTATGACAATACCAACAGTTAAAATTACAGCCGCTGGTAAAAACAACGGCTGAAATGTTTTCTGGATAATCCACAAATGAATTTTTAACAAAACCAGCGATTTTCATCTAAAAACATAATAAGGTGAAATGTTAAATGAAGTCTTGACATTCCACCTTACTATTTCCTCCTAACTTATTTTTTGAATAACAAAATTTTTTCTATTCTTATATTCTTCAAGTTTTGCCTCATTAAAATCTTGAATCGGTCGTAAGTAGCCAACAACGCGCGACCAAACTTCGGTTTTCTCACCACAAGTAGGACAAGAAAACACCTCGCCTTTTAAATAGCCATGTTCTTTGCAAACGCTAAACGTTGGAGTAATGGAAATATAGGGCATTTTTGAATTTGTGAAAATTTTCTTAATTAAATTCTTGCAAATTTCTTTGTCCTCAATCCGCTCACCCAAATAAAGATGAAGAACAGTTCCACCTGTGTAAAGACTTTGAAGTTCGTCTTGAAGTTTAACAACTTCAAAAATATCATCCGTGTAACCTACTGGAATTTGGGTACTGTTAGTGTAGTATGCTCGTTCTATTCCCGAAGTGATTATGTCAGGGAAACGTTTGACGTCAATTCCTGAAAGTCTTGCACTAGTTCCTTCTGCTGGTGTTGCCTCCAAATTATATTGATTGCCCGTTTCGCTTTGAAATTGCACCATAAGTTCGCGTAGGTATTTCATAACCTTAATTGCAAAGGTTTGACCATTTTGAGTTGTTATGTTTTCTTCTTTTCCCAAAAGATTCATTATTGCTTCATTCATACCAACAATGCCGATTGTGTTAAAGTGATTTGACCAATAACTCCCCGTGCGAGCTTTAATATCTTTAAGATAAAATTTACAATAAGGATACATCCCTGCATTAGTCCATTTTTCAACAACTTTTCTTTTAATTTCAAGAGAAGTTTTAGCAAGGTTAGCAAGTCTTTTTAAACGAATAAAAAACTCTTCTTCGTTTCCTGCCAAGTATCCAATTCTGGGTAAATTTATTGTAACAACTCCAATTGAACCTGTAAGTGGATTCGAACCAAAAAGTCCTCCTCCTTTCTTTCGAAGTTCTTTAACATCAAGTCTTAATCGACAACACATTGAAACCGCATCATCGGGTGATAGGTCGGAATTTAAATAATTTGCAAAATAAGGAATTCCATATTTGCAAGTAATTTCCATAATATCATCAATAATTGGACTGTTCCAATTAAGATTTTTTGTAACATTGATTGTGGGAATAGGAAAAGTAAAAACTCTACCCGATGCATCACCTTCTAACAAGACTTCGCAAAAAGCATGATTAAACATGTCCATTTCAGCTTGAAAATCTCCATATGTTTCAGTTTTAACCTCACCTCCAATAATAACAGGTTGGTCTTTTAAAGTATTTGGGCATTTTAAATCAAGAGTTACGTTACTAAACGGGCATTGAAAACCCACTCTAGTTGGAACATTCATATTAAAAACAAACTCTTGAATTGATTGCTTAACTTGTTTTGGTGTAAGACCATCATAGCGAATAAAAGGAGCACAATACGTGTCAAAAGAACTCCATGCCTGAGCACCAGCAGTTTCACCTTGAGTTGTAAAAGTAGCATTGACAATTTGACCCAAAAATGTTCTTAAATGTTTCGGTGGCTTACTGCTCAATTTTCCAACAACGCCTGTAAAACCTTCGGTTAAAATTGCTCTTAAATCCCATCCTACACAATACGCACCCAAAAAGCCTAAATCATGCAAATGAATTGCTCCGCTTTGATGAGCATCGCTGATTTCACTAGGATAAATTTGATTAAGCCAATATTTTTTTGTAAATGCCTCACGAACATAATTATTTAAACCTGCAATACTTCGTTGCATATTAGCATTTTCCTTAACCATCCAATCCCTATCATCCAAATAATCTTCAAAAAGTTCAATGGTTGCTCCAACAAGGGCATTATTTTCTCTTGCCTGCTTTCTTTTTTCACGATAAAGAATATATGCCTTCGCAACTCTTGCATGCCTATTCTCAATCAAAACCTTTTCGACAACATTTTGGATTTCTTCAACTGTTGGAACTGTGCCGATTATGGAATTATTTATAATCTCCTCAACCTCTTTTGCAAGTTTTTCGGCGATTGTTCTATCATTTCCGCCACAAGCAACTGCCGCTTTAAAAATTGCATCCGTGATTTTGTCAATGTTATAATTCTCATAAGTTCCGTCTCTTTTTAGTACTTTTGTAACCATTATTCCTCCTCATTGTTTTTTAAAAGATTTTTTTAAGAATTTATTTTATTGCAGTGAAAGATGTAACCGAGATTTTAAACAAAAAACATTAAGAAAAACCGCGATTAATTTTTTAACAATTTTCCTTATTGTTTCATCCCGTTAATCAAACGGGTCGGGCTAATATTCGTATAAAATTCCGCAATTTGTCAAAAGTCAACTCCCCTTCCATATATATAAATTTTAAAAAAATTCTTTAACATTTACATACTATCAAAACACAATATCTAGTGTCAAACAAAATTATCACCACAACATATAGTTTTTAAATAATTTTTTGCATATTTTTAAATTTTAATCTATTTTGCCAAAAAATCATTTAATTAGATAATTTATTCTAAAACATTTAACTTTAAAAACAAAAGGAATATGACATATTTTTTTGTAATTTATAATTAATTTTAAATACCTTGCACTCACTTGTTGACGAAAGTAATATTTTAAGTTGAGAGTGAAGAATTGAGAGTTGAGAGTTAAAAATTTTTTGTGTTTCCTTATTTGTATTTTGTATTATGTAATTTGTTATTTGAAACTATTCCCAAAGAGCTTTTTTTACTTTTTGTTTTAAATTTTTTTTCTTAATTGTCATAATTAAAGCACTACCTATTACGGTTGTCGGTAAATAAATTTGCCATAATTCAACCTTAAGAGATATTCTTTCTTTATAATCATAATTAACAATAATTTTTCCGGCATCAGTTAATCCAAAAACAACACTACCATTGTCATCTGTTCTAAAAATTTCACTTTCAACGCTATTAAGTCTTTGTAAAACTTCATCTTTTGGATGATTAAATTTATTATTCCTTCCAACACTTATAACTGCAAATTCGGGACTTACTGCGGACAAAAACTCCGCTGTACTAGATGTATTACTGCCATGATGTCCAACTTTTAAAATATCAGCATTTAATTTTTCCATATCAAAACTATATGCATTCAAAACCTCTTGTTCAATTTCGTTTTGAGTATCTCCCGTAAAAAGAATTTTTACTCCTTGATAAAAAAGCATTAGCATGGGAGAAAAATTATTACTATTCGTATTTGGAAGAGGAAAAGAAATGGGTGAAAGGAATTCAATTGTCCAATCCTCCCCAACAATTGAAGGTTCACTTGGTTCAAAAAAGTCAATCTCGCAATCAATTTCATTTTTGGATATGCTAATCATATCATTAAAAATTATTGTATCTTTTATTGCAACATTAACAAGAGAGGGGTCATCTTGTACTTCTTGCTCGGTGTAAACTAATGGACGATAAAATTTACTTATCTCAAAATTTTCAAAAACAGCCACACTCCCGCCGATATGATCTTCATCTGGATGAGTAACTAAAAAATAATCAATTTTCAAGGAATTAAAGAGGACATTTGAATTTAAATAAGAGATTAAACTTTCCCTACTTTCTCTCGTTCCACTGTCAATAAGCATTGTTTTGTTATCTGGAAAAGAAATTGCAATAGCATCACCTTGACCAACATCAATAAAATGAACAACAAGTTCTGCTTCTGTCAGTGCTTGTGAATTTTGAACATATTCGTAATTAAGTGCTCTATAAATAGATGATTCAAAAATGAAACTTAAACTTAATGCCCCAACAAAAATTAGGCAAATAATAATTCTAAAAACTAGATTTGTTCTTTTACTACTCAACTCTCAACCTTTAACATTTGTATTATAATTTTGTCCGCCTAATCTCTCATTTTTTTAAAAAATTATATCAAAATAATAAATGACTATTATTTTTTTTTACATCATTACTTATATGAAAATTTTGTTAAAACTTCTCATTATCTTCTAAAAATTTTCTTTTCTTTCTTTTGCTCATAGGTTTATTACTGTAAAGCTTTAAAATTTTGTCCATATTTTCAATTGCCTCTTTATAACCTTCTTCAATCATTTCTTCAAAACCTGTTTTTTTTGTTGCTTTAAATTTTTTTGTTTCAGGTCTTAAAACAACATCAGCGAAAAGATAACCTTTAACAACGTTACTTTTCATCAAAATTCTTATTGTGCATGCTAAAACATCAAGAACTTTCGAAGATTCAGTTCCATATCCCCTAGATTTGTTTATATCAACAGCAACAACATAATCACATCCCATTAACTTACAAACATTAGAAGGAAGAGTATTTCGAAGTCCACCGTCAGCAAGCAAATAATCATCATATTCAACTGGATGAAAAAAGCCCGGAACACAACAGCTCCCAGCAACTGCTTTTGCCAAATTTCCCTTACTAAAATAAATTTCTTCCGTGCTTTTTAAATCAACCGCAACCGCTGCATAAGGAATTTTTAAATCCTCTATGTTAATGTTTCCAAGTGTTTCTGTAATTAATTTTTCAAGCCCATCAGTTTTTGAGGGCATAAAAAAAATTCTATTTGTTCGTAAATCTCTTACATCAATTTCTTTTGCAATTTGATACATTCTTTCATAATCATAACCGGCAGCATAATAAGCTCCAATTATACTTCCAATACTTGTTCCAGCAATAAAGTCAAATTTTAATCCATATTCTTCAAATGCCTTTATTACACCAAGATGAGCAAAACCTCTTGCTCCACCACCTCCAAGTGCTAATCCAATTTTTACTTTTTTGTGTGAAAACACACTGAAAAATCTCATTATTATTTTTTTCCTTTTATAAAAATTAAAATTTTTTATTTTTTCTTTTTTAGAAATATTGCTTAAAAATTTTTTTTAAATTTTTTCATTTTAAAATTACCATTGTAAAAAAAGTAAGTCAAGTAAAAACTTTAAATTCGAAAAAATGAGATTGAAATTATGCTTATTGCTATTTTGTGATAAACTCAATTAAAAAAATTAATAATTAATGCTTTTATTATTTATCAAATAATATTTTTTTCCCTATTTTTATTAATTAATAATATTTGACATAAAATATTTATTATGTTAATATTTTGTTTGTAATTGCAAATCATTTGCATTTAGGAGACAATGATGTCGAAAAATCTAATAATCAAATATGTTGTAATAGGATTATTAATTGCACTAGGTGTTGGAGGTGCGGGTTTTTTAGGTTGGTTTATTTATGACAGTTATAACAATAATAAAACTGAGACTTTAAAGGTTTACACAAGTTTTTATGTTCTTTATGATTTTGCAAAAAAAATTGGTGGCAATAAAGTTGAAGTAATTAATATTCTTTCATCTGGAGAAGATGCTCATCATTTTGAACTAACAACAAAACAAATGTCGGAGCTTAATGATGCAGATTTAATTTTAATTAATGGTTTGGGATTTGAATCTTGGATTGAAGATGTATCTTCTGAAATATTTTCAAAAATAATTACAACTTCAGCAGGAACAACAACAATTGAAATTCACGAAGACGAACTATCTGAAGAAGAGGAAGAATCTCATACGCACCACGGAAATGACCCTCACATTTGGCTTAATCTTGACAATGCGAAAAAGCAAATGGAAAACATTAAAAATGCTTTAATTAATATTGACCCATCAAATACAGATTACTACCAATTAAATTATAATAAAAATGAGATTTTAATTGATGGATTAAAAGAGCAATACACGCAAAAACTAAATCCGCTCGCACTTGCAAAACAAACATTTGTGGTGTCACACAGAGCTTTTGGCTACATAGCTGAAACCTATAATTTAAATCAAATTTCACTTAACGGGATTGATTCCGAAGAAGACCCAGATCAAGCAACAATTAACGAAGTTATTAACACCATAAACAATGAAGAAATTTCAATAATTTTTTATCAAACTTTAACTAACTTGGATATTATGCAAACTATCGCCGAAAACACTAATTCTGTGCTTCGTCCTCTATCAACATTTGAAAGTTTAACAGAAGAAGAAAAACTTGCAGGAGAAGACTATTTCAGTTTAATGGCAAGAAATTTAGTCCTACTTGAGCAAGCAATGAGTTAAAATTTTGAGTTAAAAGGTATATATGAACAAATTAATAAATGTCAAAAACCTTAATTTTGCCTATAATAATGCCCCTATTTTAAAAGACATAAACTTTTCTGTTAATGAGGGTGATTTTATTGGTATTATTGGTAGAAACGGAAGCGGAAAAAGCACCTTTTTAAAACTTTTAATTGGCGAATTGAAACCCTTAAGTGGAGAAATTGAATTAAATATGAATAATAAAATTGGCTATGTTGAACAGGTTACTTTTTCAAATGATTATTCCTTTCCTGCTAATGTATTAGAAATTGTGCTTTTAGGACTTTATTCAAAAATTGGACTTTTTAGATTTGCTAATTCAAAACATAAAAAACGTGCACAATCTGCACTAAAAACTGTCGGACTTGAAAGTTTTGAAAAACAACCCATAACACAATTAAGTGGGGGGCAACAACAAAAAGTTTTGATTGCGAAAGCGCTTGTTGCAAATCCAGATTTACTAATTCTTGACGAGCCTATGACAGGAATTGACCGCGAAAGCGAAAAAGAGTTTTTGGAACTGCTTCACCATATAAACAAAGAGCACGGGAAAACAATCATTATTGTAACTCACAATTTTGAAAAAATTGAAGGACTAAGTAAAATTTACCGAATTGAAGAAAACTTTTTAAAGGAAGTTGAAAATGTTTGAATATGAATTCGTCCGTATTGCCTTTTTGGTTGGAACAATGCTTGCAATAGCACTTCCATTGATTGGCACAAACATTGTTTTAAAACGACTGTCAATGACCGGGGATGCTTTAAGTCATACAAGCTTGGCAGGCATTGCAATCGGGTTAATTTTGGGTGTAAACCCTCTCCCCATTGCCATGCTTACTTGTGTTGTTGCTGCGCTTATTATTGAATTAATAAGAAAAAAATTTTATAAATATTCCGAAATAGCAATTGCAATTGTTCTTTCAGGAGGAATTGGATTAGCGGGCGTTCTTTCTTCATTTACGCCAATTGCAAATTTCAGCAGCTATCTTTTTGGCTCAATAGTTTCAATCTCTATGACCGAATTATTTTTGACAATTGGCGTTTTTGCTGTAGTGGTAATAACTTCAATAATATTTTATAAAGAATTAATGTTTATTTCTTACAACGAAAACAATGCAAAACTTTCAGGTGTTCCTGTAAATCTTGTAAACATTTTTTTCACAATAATAACTGCTCTAACTGTTGCAATTGCATCAAAAGTTGTTGGAGCATTAATTGTTTCTTCATTAATAGTTATCCCAACTGCAACCTCATTACAAATTGCAAAAAGTTACCGCTCCACAATTCTTTATTCTATTTTATTTGCATTAATTTCAATGACTGCAGGTTTAATTTTTTCTTACTATCTTCGTCCTGGCGGAACGATTGCTTTGGTAAGTATAATAATTTTAGCAGTAGTTATGATTGTAAAAGCAATATTTAAAAAATTAAGAGTTAAATAGGTTTTTGAGTTAAGAGTTGAGAATTGAGAGTTGAGAATTGAGTGTTGAGAATTGAGTGTTGAGAGTTATAAATCAAATTACAAAATACAAATAATGACAAATTCCAAATAGCAAATTTATTAATGTGAATTATTAAAAACTTATCTTTTAATTTTACACACCCTGCTCCTCCCTCGCTCTACGACGGAATTACTTCGTAATTCCTGCAATTTGCATTCGCAAATTGTCGCTCGGGCGGAGCACCCCTCTCAAAAGGGGAATTATTTAAAGAATAAAAAACCTCTTAACTCTTATATTATTTATTATTCAAATCTACCACTAAATTTTTTTGTATTTTGTTATTTTTTTGTAATTACTGTGCAAATCCAAGACTAATAAGTATTGCTCGATTAACTTCTTTCATTTTTAAATCTTTTAATGATGTAATTTTTTCTTTGATACGTTTTTTGTCAATTGTTCTAATTTGTTCGAGTAGGATTACGGAATCTTTAGGAAGATTATATTCATTTGAAGAAAGTTCAACATGTGTTGGAATTTTTGCCTTGCTTAACACACTTGTAATTGCTGCAATAATAATTGTGGGCGAAAACTTATTTCCTATGTCATTTTGGATTATTAAAACAGGTCTAATTCCACCCTGTTCACTTCCAACAACAGGGCTTAAATCTGCATAATAAACCTCACCACGTTTCAGTTCCATCTCCTATTTTTTCCAGTTCCTTTTCATAAGAATTAAAATCAGCCAAATCAGCATTTTGCACCTGTGAAAGTTCTGTTTTTTCTATTTCGTTTAAAAACAGATAATTTTCAAAGTCTGATTCCATTAGCATTGTATGCATCTCTTTAGTGTTTTCGTTAAGCACTTTTTCGATCAAATCACCATACATGGTTTCAAATTCTAAAGTTTTCGCTAAAAGTTCTTCTTTGTATTTATCACTTATAAATTTCATTATAATAATCTCCAAATTTTAATGGATTTAAACTTAATTTCTAGATTGTGCAAGATAAAAATTAATATGCAACTTAAGTCTTTACATTATTACTTAAAAAACAATGATAAATTCTTTCCAAAAAACTCATTATTGACAATGTGTAATTTTTAATATATAGTAAAAACATGGAAAAAAATGATATAAAGAATATAATAAAAAACAATCTTTCTTATTTAAGAATGAATCATAATTTAACCACATATCAAATGGCGAATTTATTAACAAAAGAGTTGTATGCTTATAAAAAGAAATGCCATCATTCAGTAATTGAAAATTGGGAAAATGGATTAACAATCCCAAATCTTGAAATACTATTTTTCATCTGTAAATTTTTTAAAGTTTCTATTAATTTAATGTGCGGATTTAAAGAAAATGATGTAATTGACTTTAACATTCCATTTGAAAGCATTAAAAAAAATATTCCCAAAAATATTTATTACTACAGAATAAAAAACAAAATATCCCGAGAACAATTAATAAATGAAATTAACAAAATGGGATATGATTTTTCAAAAGTTTCGCTATGTCAAATTGAAAAAGGAAAAAATCGGCCTTCAATTGAAAGATTGATTGCAATATGCCAAGTTTTAAATGTTCCTGTGTCTGTAATAATGTGTAGTGAAACAAAACAAATCAAAAAAGACGAAGAATTTAGTAATATTTAAACAAAATATATTTTTTGATATATGGTGAAAACATGACAGAAATGGATTTAAAAAAAATAATAGGAATGAATATTCGTTTTTTTAGAGAGAAGAAAAATCTTACTCAATATCAATTTTCATTATTTTTGTCTAAAGATTTGTTTTATAAATCAAAAACAATAGTAAAAAAAATAAAAACTTGGGAAAACGGAATTCAATCCCCATCACTAAAAACTTTAATTATAATCTGCAAAGCATTAAATGTTTCATTAAACGCTATTTTTTTTAGTTTAAAAAATGAAGACAATCACAAATTAGAAATGCCTTTAGAAGATATTTTAAAAACAATAGCAGAAAATGTTAGTTATTACAGAACAAAGAAAAACATGAGTCAATCCAAACTTGGAAAAGAAATTGCTCAAATAACTGCACGTGAAAATATTATTAGCCAAACAATTATTAGCTTAATTGAAAGAGATGAATTAATCCCATCAATTGAATTATTTTACATCTTTTGTAAATATTTTAAAATATCCCCCTCAGAAATGTGTGAAAAGCACAAAGAATATGATAAAGAATTATTTTTCTAATTCCAAATTTTGATAAATAAAACCCATGATAAAAGTTAAGAATGGGTTTTATTTTTTAAAAAATAATAAATTAAAATATATTGAAATTTTTTAAATATATTGCAAAATCAATAACTTTTATTTAATTTGTTGTCAATTTTTTTATTATTTCCCAAGGGAACTCATCTCGGCCAAAATGTCCGTAACAAGCAGTTTGTTTGTAAATTGGTCTTAAAAGTTCTAATTCCTTAATCATATCCTTAACTCTAAAACTAAAATTTTTTATTATAAAATCCTCAATTTCGGAAATTGAAATCTTTTCTGTGTTAAAAGTTTCAAAAAATAAACCAACAGGTTCAAAAAGACCAATTGCATAAGCGAGTTGAATTTCAAAACGACTTGCTAGTTTGTTTGCAACAACATTTTTTGCAACATAACGAGCATAGTAAGCGGCACTTCTATCAACTTTTGTAGCATTTTTTGAACTAAAACATCCACCACCAACTCTTGCTAAACCGCCATAAGAATCAACACAAATTTTTCTTCCCACACATCCACTATCTGAAAAGCTTCCCCAGATTGTAAATTTTCCGCTTGGATTAATTAACAAAGCAATTTTTTCTTTGACATATTTTTTATATTTTTCTAAAACAACATCAATAACGTTTTTACGAATTACTTTTTTGATTTCTTCACAAGCAATTTTTTCACTGTGTGAAACAGAAATCAAAATTGTTGTAATTCTATTAGGTTTGTCATCCTCATACTCGATAGAAACCTGAGATTTTGCATCAGGAAAAAATACATCAGTTGTTTTTCGAAAATTTTCATAAACGGACATAATTTTATGAGCAATAACAATCGGCAAGGGCAAAAATTCCGGTGTCTCATCGGTTGCATAACCAAAAATAATTCCCTGGTCATTTGCGGCAAGTTCTTCTTTGTTAACGGCATTATTAATGTCAATAGATTGTTTTGAAATGTTTTGGACAATTTTAAATTTGTTTTTGTAGCCTATTTCTAAAAGTGTATTGCGGGCAATTTTTGCATAATCAATTTTTGCCTTTGTTGTTGCTTCTCCGTAAATATATAATGTGTCATTTTTTATTGCACACTCAACTGCCATTTGCGAATTTGGATCTTGCTCTAATGCAAAATCCAAAAAACTGTCAGCAATAATATCACAAGTTTTATCAGGGTGACCTATATTAACGCTTTCACTGGTTAAAATTTTTTTCATATTATAATATTTTATTCTAACAAAAAAATTTTATATATTAGAAAATAATATTCTCCTTTTAAAAATTTAAAAAACTAAAATACTTATTAAAAAAATTCCATCAAAAACGATGGAATTTAATTAACTTCTATTCTTCCCATCATTCAGCCTTTAGCACTCCATCATTAAAAAATTTAAATTCATTAATGATAAGTTGCTACACAGTCAAAGGGGCTGTCCCTCGTGTGTTCTCTATGGTATAATTAATTTTTATTATTTATTTTCTTGGAAATTTAATATTCGCCTGTGCTGCTGCAAGTCTTGCAATAGGCACTCTAAAAGGTGAACAAGAAACATAAGTTAAGCCAGTTTGATGACAAAACTCAACTGACGACGGGTCGCCACCATGTTCTCCACATATTCCAAGTTTTATGTCTGGACGAGTTTTTCTTCCTTTTTCACATGCCATTTTAACAAGTTCACCAACACCGATTTGATCAAGTCTTGCAAACGGATCTGATTCAAGAATTTTCTTTTCATAATATTCATTCAAAAATTTACCTGCATCATCACGTGAGAATCCAAAAGTCATTTGTGTTAAATCATTTGTTCCAAATGAGAAAAATTCTGCAGTTTTTGCAATTTCATCAGCAGTAATTGCTGCTCTAGGAATTTCTATCATAGTTCCAATTTTGTAATGAAGTTTTGCTTTGTTGTCTTTAATAACCTTTTCAGCAACTGCAACAACAATATCTCTTACAAAATTAAATTCTTTTGCTTCGCAAGTAATCGGAATCATTATTTCAGGAACAATATTGTAACCATATTCTTTATTAACCGTAATAGCTGCTTCAATAACTGCCTGTGTTTGCATTTCAGCAATTTCAGGGTATGTTACTGCTAAACGTAATCCCCTATGTCCCATCATCGGATTGAATTCATGAAGAGAAGCAACCGTATTTTTTAGTTTTGCAAAAGTTATTTTCATTTCTTTCGCCAAAATCTCAATCTCATCATCAGTATGAGGTAAAAATTCATGAAGAGGTGGATCAAGGAATCTTATTGTAACAGGATATCCTTTCATTTCTTTATAAAGACCTATAAAATCATTTCTTTGCATGGATAATAATTTATTTAAAGCACGTTTTCTTTCCTCAACTGTTGAAGAAACAATCATTTCACGCATAGCCATAATTCTATCACTACCGAAGAACATATGTTCTGTTCGAGTTAAACCTATGCCTTCAGCGCCAAAATTATAAGCTGTTTTTGCATCCGCTGGGGTGTCTGCATTAGTTCTCACTTGCATTTTGCGGAATTTGTCTGCCCAATTCATAAGTGTAGCAAAATCTCCCGAAAGTGAAGCAGGAACTGTCGCAATCTTTTCTCCGTAAACCTTTCCAGTTAAACCATCAAGAGATATGTAATCTCCCTCGTTATATTTTTGTCCTCCAATTACGCAGTAACCTTCATCTTCTTTAACAACAAGAGCGGAACATCCTGCAACGCAGCACTCTCCCATTCCTCTTGCAACAACTGCAGCATGAGAAGTCATTCCTCCTCTTGCAGTTAAAATACCTTCTGAAACTGCCATACCTTCAATGTCTTCAGGTGAAGTTTCCAAACGAACAAGAACAACTTTTTCTTTCTTATCATGCATTTCTTTTGCTTTTTCAGCAGTGAAAACAATTTTTCCACATGCAGCACCCGGTGAAGCAGGAAGTCCTGTTGCAATAACTTTTGCTGCTTTTAATGCTTTATCGTCAAATTGCGGGTGAAGAAGAGAATCAAGTTGCTTTGGATCAATCATCATGACTGCTTTCTTTTCATCAATTTTACCCTCTTTAACAAGTTCAGTTGCAATTCTTAAAGCCGCTTTTGCTGTTCTTTTTCCGTTTCTTGTTTGGAGCATGAATAGCTTACCTTTTTCAATTGTAAACTCCATGTCTTGCATGTCATTATAATGCTTTTCAAGTTTGTTGCATATATCAATAAATTGCTTGTATAAGATGGGGTTTTGCTTTTGTAAATCACTAATTGGGTTTGGTGTTCTAATTCCAGCAACAACATCTTCACCTTGTGCATTCATTAAGTACTCACCATAAAGAACTTTTTCACCAGTTGAAGGATTACGTGTGAACGCAACACCTGTTCCACTGTCATCTCCCATATTTCCAAAAACCATGCTTTGAACTGTAACCGCAGTTCCCCAATTTGAAGGAATGTCATTAATGCGTCTATAGTAAATTGCACGAGAATTATCCCATGAACGAAAAACCGCCTTAACCGCTTCAAGAAGTTGAATTTTCGGGTCTTGTGGAAATTCGGTTTTTAATTCTTTTTTATAAAAAGCCTTAAATTTTGTAATTAATTCTTTAAGATCGGAAGCATCAAGTTCAGTGTCAAGCTTAACACCTTTTTTCTCTTTAACTTCATCAATCAATTTTTCATATTTTGATTTTTCAAGTCCCATGACAACATCGGAAAACATTTGAATAAATCTTCTGTAACTGTCATAAGCAAATCGGGGATTATTTGTCAATTTTGCAAGTCCTTCAACAACTTGGTCATTTTGACCCAAATTTAAAACCGTGTCCATCATTCCGGGCATTGAAACACGTGCTCCTGAACGAACCGAAACAAGTAAAGGATTTGCTGGATCTCCTAGTTTTTTTCCAGTCATTTTTTCAAGTGTTGCAAGATAATCCATTATTTGTGTTACAATTTCATCCGAAATTATTTTGCCGTCATCATAATATTTTGTGCATGCTTCGGTTGTAACCGTAAATCCTTGCGGAACGGGCAATCCTAGATTTGTCATTTCTGCCAGGTTGGCACCCTTACCTCCCAACAATTCTCTCATTGAGCCTTTTCCCTCATTGAAGAGATAAACATATTTGTTTGTAGCCATTATTAATTTCTCCTTTTTATTTGTCCACGCTGAAAGCTTCAGTAATTAATGTAGTTATTAAAGAATTAAAAATTATAATTAAAAAAAAATTTTTATCCTTAATTGTTCACTACTACTTATTACTTGTCACTTATTGTTTTCTCAGCGTTTCACTTCAAACAAAATAATTTTATCCAAAACAAAAAAAAATAGCAAGTAAAATTTCATAACTTGCTTTTTTTTGTTAGTTTTGCTCAAAAATTTGAAAATTTGTTGTTTTTTACACGCATTATTTTATTTATAATTTCAACTTTATATTAATTTTATATTTTGCAATTTTTTATTTTATTGTTCAAGTTCTCGCACTTGAAAAAATTCTCCTGTAATTAATTCTTTGTTAACATTTGGAGCATCTTTAACAATGCTATCAAGAAATTTATTTAATTCTCTTTCATTTACTTGTTTAACATTCTCAAAATGCTTATCAAGTAAATCAAAAATTGAATTTTTTCTTAATTTTTCAAATGATCCTTTTATTTTTTCACCCAAAGAATTCATTTTTGATTTTGTAAAAGATGAAAAGTTATTATAAGCAGAAATCAATGCTAATCTTGTAATAACAAGTCTTGCTACAAAATCTTTGTTACTATACCACAACTCATCCAATTTTTTCTTTTCTACTGTACCATTTTTTTGATAAACTTCAAAAAAACTTCCAATTCCTTTATATCTTTTTCCCAATTCATTAATTTTGCCACTTAAATTTGAAAACAACGAAGTCATTTTTTTCGCAATTTCCATTTTAGGTTTGTCATTCTTTTCTGCTTGTTTTTTAGTTTCTGAGATTTTTTTAAAAACTTCAACTAAT
>CAZKOT010000004.1:34046-47633 GCA_964554475.1 uncultured Christensenella sp. | reverse complement strand
TTGTTAGGTTTAACATTAGCTCAGTATTTACAGATTTTATTATTTAACAGTAATTATGTTAATAGTTTAGATGGTGGAGGTGCACATAATGCTCCTGAATATATGGTTTGGCTTAATCTTGTTATTTTCGTCATAATTATTTTTGCCCCAATTATATTTATAATAATAAAGAAAAATGAATTATTCAAAAAAATAGCAATTATATTAAGTTCACTTATTTTAGTAATGCAAATTGTTGGCTTAATTGGTGCCGTCGCAACTGTGCCCCAAATGAGTGATAGCAATTATTTAAGTTATTTTTCTTTTGGTGAATATTCAAATCTTTCAGAAAATGATGATAATATAGTTGTATTTTTAGTAGATGCCTTAGACACTCGATTAACAGAAAATGTTTTTGATATATGGCCAGAATCACAAGAAATTTTCAATGGTTTTACATTTTTTGAAAATAATTTATCACAATATTGTCAAACTTTTCCAAGTGTTGTTTCAATTTTAACAAATTATGAGTTCACCGAAACACAAACTCCCAGTGAATTTTTGCCAAAAGCATGGAATAGCAATAAATTATTTGATGCTTTACATGAGCAGAATTATGTTGTAAATGGCCTATTTATTAATGGAGCCGCTACATATCAAAATATAGAAGATGTAATGCCTTATTTTGATAATATTAAGACAGTATCTTATGAAAATCGAGTTCTTAATGATAACAAAATTTTTAATTCAATGTTACAATTATCCCTTTTTAGATCAAGTCCATTCATATTAAAAAATAATTTAACAATTTCCAATTTTGCAAATTTGGGAAATGAGTTTATTGAAATTGACGTTAATAATGTTATTGAAGAAAATATGGAAATAAAAAATGATTATTATCCCAAAGTAGCTTCTCCTAAAACTGACCTTATTTACAATTCCTTATTAACTGAAAATAAATTATCAAATACACAGGAGAAAAAAGTCTTTAGTTTTGTTCACCTTAACGGAGCACATCCTCACTATTATTTTAATGAAAACCTGCAAATTGATGAAAGTTCAAACAGTAAGGATATAAACAAAGCTAGTGGCCAAAGTTATGGTGTTTTTAAAATTCTTGATAATTATTTTAATCAAATGAAAGAACTTGGTATTTTCGAAAATTCAACAATAATTGTTTTAGCTGACCATGGGCACACTTTTTTGTATAATCATAGTTATGGGAATGCAAGAGCAACTTTAATGATAAAGCCAAAAGGTATTGGAGATAATGTCCCACTCCAAACAAATGAAACAGCAGAAACTTCTAATCGAAATTTTGTTCCAACAATACTAAAGCTTATTGATGCTGATGAATTAACAACAGAACCATCATATTTTGAATTGGCTGCGGGTGTTACTCAGACAAGATATGTTTATTTAACATCTTGGACAGTAACCTCTTGGACTGGCTTGAATGGAGATTTCAATTTTCAAACAGAATATAAAGGTAAATACGAAATTATGGGAGATGCGAGGAATTTGGATAATTGGTCACTTTTGGCGAATTAGAAAACTTTAAAGCAAAAATAATTTTTTAAAATTGTACACGAGATTATATTTGTTCCATTTTGATATAAAACAGTCGAATGTTATTGCGACGCTTTCGTAAGAAAGCAGTGGCAATGCGTCAGTAATTTACAAAACGAAAAAAACGCACACAGGGTGAAGCTCTAGACCCTAACGGCCAGCTCACAATATAACATTAAATAGGATAAATTCTTACAAAGGAAAACAAAGAAATGGAAAAAATTAAAAAGTTTTTATATGGCATGATTAAGAATGTGAGTAAAAAAGAACTTATTTTAATAATTGTATTTAGTCTCTCAGTTGTTTTTAATATGTTTATATTCAGTGAATTTGATATTTTAATATCAAACCAATCAGAATTTGGAGTTTCGGTCGGTGAAGTTGTTTGGTTATTTGTTTGGCGAAGTCTTTTGATTCTACTTGGCTTGTTTATTGTATTACTTATTACCTGTAATTATTGTAAAATTGCATTTCATATTATGCTTGCATTGTTGTTAGGTCTAACATTAGCACAATATTTACAGATTTTATTATATAACAGTAATTATGTTAATAGGTTAGACGGTGGAGGTGCACATAGTGCAAGCGAGTTTATGGTTTGGCTTAATCTTATCATTTACGTTATTATTATTCTTGCCCCAACAATTTTTATAATAATAAAGAAAAATGAATTATTTAAAAAAATTACACTTATATTATGCTCACTCATTTTTGTGATGCAATTTGTTGGATTAATTGGTGTTTCAATAAGTGCACCCCAAAAAAGTGATAACAATTATTTGAGTTATTCTTCTTTTGAGGAATATTCAAAGCTTTCAAAAAATGGTGAAAATATAGTTGTATTTTTAATAGATGCTTTAGATACTCGAACAACACAAGATGTGTTTGACAAATGGTCAGAATCAAAGGACATTTTCAATGGTTTTACATTTTTTAAAAATAATCTATCACAATATGGTCAAACTTTTCCAAGTGTTCTTTCAACTTTAACAAACATTGAATTTACTCAAACACAAACTGCCAGTGAATTTTATTTAAAAGCATGGGAAAATAATATATTGTTTAATGCCTTACATGAGCGGAATTATGTTGTTAATGGTCTTTTTAATGGATCCGCTACATATCAAAATCTAGGAGTTCTTATGCCTTATTTTGATAATATAAAAAAAGTTTTACTAGAAAATCGATTTCTTAATAACAACAAAATTTTTAATTCAATGTTACAATTATCACTTTTAAGGTCAAGTCCCTTCATATTAAAAAATAATTTAGCTATCTCCAACTATTCAAATTTGGGAAATGAGCTTGTTGAAATTGATAATATTAAATTAAAAAGCGATTATTATCCAAAATTTATGTCTCCTAACACAGACCTTACATACAATTCTTTGCTAAAAGAAGAAGGCATATCAAATATTCAAGAGAAAAATGTCTTTAACTTTGTTCATCTTAACGGACCGCATCTTCCTTATTTTTATAATGAATATCTAGAACCGTCAAATGTAAATTTGACTCTTGATGAAAGATCATCTGCCCAAAGCTATGGTATTTTTAATATTCTTAATGAATATTTTAATCAAATGAAGGAACTTGATATCTTCGAAAATTCAACAATATTTATTATGGCAGATCATGGAGATGGTTGGAGAAAGGGTGGTTTTAATAACGCAACAGCAACTTTAATGGTAAAACAAAAAGGTGTTGACGATAATGTCCCACTTTCAATAAATACAACAGCAGAAACTTCAAATCGAAATTTTGTTCCAACAATCTTGAAACTCATCGGGGCTGACGATTTAACAACTGAACTATCATATTTTGAATTAGCTGAGCCAGATGTTCATCAAATAAGATATTTTTATTTAACCACTTGGACAGGCTGGGCAGATGGAAATTACTACTCACAAACAGCATATAACGGTAAAAAAGCAATCAATGGTGATGCATGGAATTTGGATAATTGGTCACTTTTAGAGGAGTAGTATAAAAAAAATTATGCTAAAAAAATTATATTTAAACAATTTAAAAACGAACACTATCTTTACGATAGTGTTCAAATTTATTATACTTGGTGGGAGCGGGGGGACTTGAACCCCCACGATTTCTCACATGCCCCTTAAACATGCGTGTCTGCCATTCCACCACGCTCCCATGTTTTTAAAAAAAGGAATATTATAGCTACATTATTCTCTTTTAAATATTAACAAAATTAATACTGTTTAAAATCTCTCTTTTTTTTAATTATAATACTAAATTTCAATTAAGAATTGTTTTAAAAATGAAGTAATTAATAATATTATTATTCTTTTTCATAAATGCTTAAACATAATATAATAATAAAAAAATGTTGTCAAGTGATACAACGATTATAATTTTCTATAAATATAAAAAATTGCATTTTTTTTAATGGATTAGATTTTTTTCAATAAATTTGATTATAAAAAAAGCAAGTTAATTTAAAAATATATTACTTGCTTTTTTGACTTTATTTATATTTATCCAGCTAATGCCCATGTAACATTTGCATCTCGGTCAATTCTGATATTTCCGAACTCGCTTGTCATGGTTATTTTATTTGGATATGATGGAACTGGGTCGCCTGGATTAAGCGGTACAGGATAACCAATAATTGCAACAGCACTGTCTGAATAATGCTTGTCATCATCAACAAAATCAATCTGTCCTGAAGTGTTTGATTCTGTCGTGAAATTTACTCCAGTTTTATAAAAAAGTCTAATTTCACCTTCAGTTGTCGTTAATGTGTTATTGGTGCTTGTCCATTCGTTTTCAAATAATGCAATGATATCGCCCTTTGTTGTTTCAACTTGTATTTGATTAGCATTTGTATCTGTAACTAGCAACTTAACATCACCAGTTTCGGTTGCAATATCAACTGCGCCATTTGCTTTTTTAATTGTGATATTGGTGGATTTTCCAACAACCGCAATTTCTCCCGAAATCTCGTCAATTTCAATCGCTCCAGCTTCGGTTGCCGGTATTGAAAAATTACCTGTTATATTTTTAATTCTAAAAACAACATTTTTAACATCAACCGAACCAGGGGTTACAGAATCTGTTAAATTTCCAATTATATTGTCAACATTAAAATCTCCATTTTTCACTTCATAATTTACTTCGCCAGGAGTCATTGTTGTTACAGTTGTTGTTGTCGTTCTTTCAGCCAAAAGCCCCAAAACCACAACTTGAGTTACTACTGTTGTTATAATTGTGGTGCCAGGAATTGATGTTGTGTCAGTTGTTGTGACGGTGCTTGTTCCAGCAGGAGTTCCCAAAGGAGGTGTGTCAACAACGGATGAAACAGTTGTTTTCATATTAAGATTTTTTGAATTAATAAAACAAGTTTGACCTTTAAAATTTATTATAGGTGCTTTTAAATTTTGAGTGTAAATTCTTCCATCAGTAATTTTGAATGATGCCGAGTTTAATAAATCTAAATCTTTCTGTAATGTAACGGTTGATTTTTCAGCTACAACGTTAAGAGTAGTTTGAATATTTGTGTTTTTTGAAAGAAAAAAATTACCTGTTGTTGTACTAAAATCTACACTATCAACCTCAATATTATTAATTGAGCGGGTCGAAAAAGTTGTGCTTCCAAAATCAACACTTCCACTTTCTGTGGTAATTTCAAAAGCCACTTCACCAAGATCTGTGCTATTAAGGAATAAATACACCGCTCTATTGTTAGAAAAACTTAATTTTGGATTTGTGTCAGAAATGGTAATTTTAAGAGTTTTTGTTGCCACGTCATAGCATTTTGTTACTCTAAAAGGTGTTATTTCATCCTGCTTTGAAAATCCTTTAGCAGAATTAATAATTTCAATTCTGTTATTATCACTGTTTTGAACTGTTGCAAATTTTACATGATTAGTTATTATTACAATTTTTGAAATGTTTGCTATTTCAAAATATTTAAAATTTGGATTAGGGGTTCCTTCTCCAGGGATAGTAGGAGCTTCGCGAGGAATGGTTTCGCCCTCTAAATTAACATATTCTGTTTGTAAATATCCCTCATCAACGCCGTTTAAATTCTTTATTGTTACTTTTGAGTTATAATTTTCGTATGTAAAGCCAAAAATAACCGTGCCAGGCATAATAATCATTATTGATGCACAAACGAGAATTGCACCAAACACTATGCCGACAAAAAGCATAAAGTATGTCAAAAAACCTTTATTTACTTGACTTGCCATTTTTCATCCCCCAAGTAAATAATAGCATAGTCGCAAAAATTTTACAAATTTTTGACGTATATTATAATCGTGATAAATAACCTTGTTGTATTTTTAAATTATTTGCAAATGAAATTAATTTCTTTATTTTGTTTTTTTTTGTAACTAGGTTATAATATTTTATATTATTTAAAAGAGGTTTAACTATTATGCGTGTTATTCCCAGAAGAACAAAAGTTAAAATGGAGTTTATCCGTGGCATCACACTGGGTGATATTATTTTGGGTGCTATTGGCGTTGCTGGTGCAATCGGAATTTTTTTATCTGAAGGAATCGGATTTGGAATGAATCTTAATATTTGGCTTGGAATTGCATGGGTAACAATAATCATTTCACTTTATTTTAAAGTTGCAGATAATTTAAGGCTTTACGAAACTTTAGGTTACATATTTCGCTTTATTGCTCAAAGAAAAAAATTTGCTAAAATTTCAAAAGATAAAGATGCAAAAAAAGATAAAGGACAGATTTCAATTGAAGAAATTATTCCTTTTGTTGGAATACAAAAAGATAGATTCATAGATTTTGAAAATTATTATGCTCAGGTTTTTGAGATAATGCCCATTGAATTTGGACTTTTAAATGAATATAAGCAAAATATGTTAATTGAAACTTTTGCAAATGCTTTACGCAGACTTTCAAATGAACAAACCGCATCAATCATAAAACTTAACAAAGCAATGATTTTGGATAATTATATTTACAATGAAGACCGTAAATATGATAACCTTTTAGAACTTCAATACGAAGGTGAAATTTCACCTGCAGAAGTTGATATGCGTGCTGGTATTTTTGAAGAACGTGTTTCTGCAATGGAAGGATATAACCGACAGGATAAAATTTACAAAGACCATTTTTACATGGTTGTTTATGATAAAGACCGTGAATCACTTGAAAACACAATTAATGGTATGATGAACACTCTTGTAAATGCGGTTACTCCAATGTACACTCAAAGAATTTTAGGTAGAGAACTTACAGTTTTTATTAAAGCACTTTTTGGAAAAGAATTTGATGAACGTGAACTTGAAGGAATTTCAATGGGCAAGTATATGGAATGGGCAGTTCCAAATCATATTCGCTTTAAAGCAAGTCGTGTTCTCATTGATGAAAGACCTTACCGACAGTTTGTTGTTTCGGATTATCCTCTTCAGGTTCCAAATGCATGGGGTGCTCCCTTTTTTCTTTTAGACCGTGTTAGAATTGTAACAAAGATTAAACCAATTCCCAAAATGGAAGCAGAACGTAATCTTGACAAGGCAATAATGGAAATGGAAACGAAGGTTTTTTACAGTGGAAAAAGCAGTAAAAGAATTGAAAATGAAACCCATCTTGAAACTCTTCGTGATCTTTTAATTAATCTTAAAAATAATAATCAGCAACTTTTTGATGTTAACACTTTTATAACATGCGAAGAACCCGCTAGAAAAGAAGTTAGAGCAATTTTAAAACAAGAGGGTTTTAAATATTCAGAAATGTTTGGACGTCAGGTTGATGCTTTTATTAGTGCAAATATTTCAATGCGCGACAATGTCAAAGAAACAAAACGAGGAATTCCAACCTCAACTTTGGCGGCAATTTTTCCCTTTATTTCGGGAGCTTTACAAGATTATAATGGAATTTATATTGGTTACAATGAATTCCCAGTTTTTGTGGATTTTTTTAAGCGGGATAGAGAAAGAGTAAACTCAAACATGATGATTATAGGAAAATCAGGTTCGGGGAAAAGTTATGCAACAAAAACTCTTCTTTGTAATTTTGCTGCAGATAACACAAAAATCTTTATTCTTGACCCCGAAGATGAGTACACTCCTCTTTCTTTAAACCTTCACGGAAAAGTTATTGATGTCGGCTCTTCAGCTATGGGAATTATTAATCCTTTCCATATTATGACAACTTTAAAAGACGATATTAGAGAGGAAGGTGAAGAAGAAAGTCTTCTAAAAACGGAAGAAGGAGATACTCTTTCAGTTCATCTTCAGTTTTTGGAACAATTTTTTAAAGTTATTCTTGAGGGAATTTCTTCAGATGCTTTTGAGGTTTTGAATTCAGCAATTGTTCAAGTTTACAAAAAGAAAGGAATTTCTTCAAAAACTGATTTTTCTAAATTAAAACCCAAGGATTATCCTATTTTTGACGACCTTTTTGCCTTTGTTGGCGAAAGAGTTGAAAACGAAAAAGATGAATATCATCGAAGAAATTATATTACTGTTCAAACCTATATTCAAAAATTCTCAACCGGTGGACGAAACTCTAACTTGTGGAATGGACCAACTTCAATTGAAACAAAAGAAAATTTTGTTACATTTAATTTTCGTTCATTGCTGGCAAATCGTAACCAAGTTATTGCAAGTGCACAAATGTTACTAGTTTTTAAATATCTTGACAACGAAATCATTAAAAATAAAGATTTTAATGAAAAATTCGGAATGAATAGAAAAATTATCGTTGCCGTTGACGAGGCGCACGTTTTTATTAATCCTAATTTCCCCATTGCCCTTGACTTTATGGCGCAAATGGCAAAACGTATTAGAAAATATTCAGGAATGCAGATTGTTATTACACAAAACATTAAAGACTTTGTTGGAACTGAATCAATTCAACGTCAATCAACAGCGGTTATTAATGCTTCACAATATTCAATGATTTTTGCACTTTCTCCAAATGATATGAACGACCTGATTGAACTTTATAGAAAATCGGGAGAAATTAATGAGGAAGAACAAAACTCAATTGTTACAGCTGGTGTTGGTCAAGCATTCTTTATTTCTGGTCCTATGAGTAGAACAATGGTGCAAATTGTGGCAAATGATTATATTAAGGCGTTATTCTCATCAAGACGAGGCTAACTCAACATTGTTGAAAAGTATAAAAAGAAAATGCTTCGTTGCCTCGAGTAAATTATTTGCTTAATACATATTTGTCTAAAGTACAATTTTTTTTAAAAGCTCTTTCTTTTTTTGAAAGTTGTAATAATTTTGCTTTTACAGATTCATACATTGGTTGTAATTGAGGAAAATTCGAAATTGCTTTTTTAAGACGGGGAATAGTATGATTTTCAATATCAAGTGATTTTGTGCAGTTTTGCTTGATGATATGTATTGCCGATTCTAATTTGTCAACCGCATTAACAAATTTTGCTTCGGAAGTTTTTTGCTCTTCGTATTCCTTTATTGTTTCAATTATGCTGTATTGATTGTGTTTTTCATCTAACTGCTCAATAATTTGTTGTTCATATTTTTCTTTAATTTGTTTTATTTTTAAGTCTGCTTGAGCATCTACGGTAAAATCATTTTCTAAACCTATTTCGCCAAAATCGTGTAAAAGACACATGTAAATAACTTTTTCAAAATCAAGATTTAACAAATAAGTTTTCATTAAAGTTTGAGCAAGAAAAATCACGCCAAAAACATGTTCCGCCACACTTTCATGAAAAATTGAATTGACTGTAGAAAACCGTTTTACATCTTTAAGACTTTGAGCATCTAAATTAAGGTTTAGTGCTAATGGTCCATATTTTAAATTTATATAAGAAGCATAAAATTCTTCGGCTTTTTGAAAATATTCATCTCTTGTTTTAAAATAATCTTCTTCTTCGGAATCTAAAAAAATATCGGATTTTTCTTTAAACTCGACAAACAATTTTTCAAATAATTCTTTTTGATTTTCTGACATTTCAAATCACTTTTACATTAGTAAATTCGTTTTACTTTCTCTTTAATTTTATATCATTATTAAAATTTGTCAAGATGCAGGTTAGTTTAAGTAAAAGTAACCTTATATTTTTGAAAATAAACAGCATTTTGAATAACTTTTTGATGTGTTTATTTTTTGTTAATAAAAACAAAATTCACATTTTTAGT
This sequence comes from uncultured Christensenella sp., assembly GCA_964554475.1. Classification (GTDB taxonomy): domain Bacteria; phylum Bacillota; class Clostridia; order Christensenellales; family UBA1242; genus CAJKWP01. The sequence goes on along the minus strand of CAZKOT010000004.1, from coordinate 37,975 downwards.
TTTTGCATTGAAAGTTTTCTTTTTTTGAAGGTCTAATTTTCCTTTGTAAAACATTTTGGCACTGTAAATTTTTTCATCAGCTTCTTTTTTATAGGTTATTTCATAAAAATTATAACCTAAAAGATTTAAAAAAGGATTAATGTAAAACATTTGGTTGTTCACATAAACAATGCCAATAAAAATGATCACTAAAAAACTGTCAATAACCATACTTAACCTGGTTAATTGAAATCCAAGTGCAAAAAGCACAAAAAGTGCGAAATAACCTAAAAAATGTTGATCTGTAATGTTTTTTTCAGTTTTTATTGTAATTTTTTCTATTTGTTCTTTTTGCCAAATTGTTGAAAGAAGAAGTCCAAAAATTCCAATAATAATCATTAATGAGTAAATTGAAATGGTAAATATGGTCAAAGCATATAATTCAATCGTTCCACTAATAAAGCCTAAAACAAATTTTACAACAATTAAAATGTAAAGCGGAACGAAAGCACTAAAATATAAAAGAATATTTTTCACAATTTTAGTGTTGTGAAAAAAATTAGAATTATTCAAAAGCAAAATTAACGCTTTTTTTTATCAAATTTTTCTGCTAATTTGTCAATATCTCCCGCTCCCAAAATTAGTAAAGTATCATTGTTTTTCAAAGTGTCACAAATATGATTATAACAAGCATTAAAAGAGGCAAAATATTCAATGTTAAAGTAATTGTCTTGTAAATTAAAAAATAAATCTCTTGCCGTTCCTCCTGGAATTTTTTTCTCTCTTGCACTGTAAGTTTTAATTATGTAAATCTCATCTGCTCCGTCAAATGCAACTTTAAATTCATTCATTAAAGTTTTTGTTCGAGAAAAAGTGTGGGGTTGAAAAGCAACAATAATACGACCTTTTCGAAAATTTCTTGTTGCATTTATGACAGAACGTATTTCGGATGGATGATGAGCATAATCATGAACAATAAAAGGACGGTTTTTTTTCACTTCATATCTTCGAAGCACTCCTTTATATTTTCGAAGCGTTTTTTTTATGCATTTTGCACTTATATTAAAATGGCGACAAACAGCGATACAAGCAAGAGCATTAAAAATATTATGCTTACCAACAATATTAAGTTTAATTTTAAATAATTTTTTGTTGTGAAGAAAGCAATCAAATTTGTAACAGCCGTTTTTAATTTGCTTAATATTTTTTGCAAGGTAACCAGTGTTTCCAAAAGAAATTTTCAAAGGATGGACAATTTCGACTTTATCATTACAAACCAAAAATTGACTGTTTTGTGCGAATTTTTCAAACGAAGATTGAACGTTTTCAAAGGTTTTAAAATAATCAAGATGTTCGGGTTCCACATTTAGTATTATAGAAATGGTAGGATTTAACTTTAAGAAGTTGTCTTTATATTCGCATGCTTCAGTAATAAAATATTTTTTTTCACCTAAAACAAAATTACTATTTTGACTTTTTAAAACTCCTCCCAAATGAGCAGTAGGAAAAAGACCTGCACAACAAAAAACTTCAGTAATCATTGCCGTTGTTGTTGTTTTTCCGTGTGCACCACTAACAGCAATTATTTTTTCATGATCATTACTCACTTCAAAAAGCATTTCTGCTCTTGACAAAATTTTTAAATTATTTTCTCTTGCAAAAACTAACTCCTCATTATCTTCAGCAATTGCACTATTATAAACAACTATTTCTGCCCCTTTTACGTTTTCTGCTTTATGACCAATAAAAACCTTTATCCCACTTTCGCGGAGTCGTTTTACATAATCATTGTTTGAATAGTCTGAACCTTGAACTACAATGCCTTGTGAAGACAAAATCTGGGCAAGAGCGCTCATGCTAACTCCCCCAATACCAATAAAATGATAAACAACTTCTTTTTTCATATGCAATATATATGATTTTTTATTGTTAAATGATAAGTTTTTAGTTTATTGTAAAAAATAATTACAAAATTTATTGTTTTTTATAAAACAATATATAAAATCATTTGCAAAAATAATTGATTATTGTTAAAATATACTTGCACAAAAGAAACTTTGTCACAAAAAGGATGGTAAGCGCAGTGAAAATTTCAGACATAAGAATTAGATTAGTAAAGAAAGATGACAGCAAACTAAAAGCAGTTGCTTCAATCACAATTGAAGGTTGCTTTGTTGTGCATGACATCAAAATTATTGAAGGTACTGAAGGTATCTTTATTTCAATGCCGTCTAGAAAAACTCCAGACGGAGAATATAAAGATATTGTTCATCCAATTAACACTCCAACAAGAGAAATGATTCGCGATGCAATTTTAGCTGAATATGAAAAAGTTCTTGCAAATCCTCCAACGGAAGAGTAGAGTATTTGCTAAAAATTTAATGTATTCTTATGAGACTTCTCTATATGAGGGTTAATTTCTTTAAAGCAATGCATAAAAAATGCACTATTATAAATGGTGCATTTTTTTATTTTAATTAAAAAGGAGCGAAGCGACTGTATATCTAATCTAGTTAAAAATTATATAGTAAATTAAAAATAATATTACTCTTCTTCTTCAACCGCAGGAGCAACAACACATCTTATTAGAGAGGGGTATTCGGCTGAAATGTCCCAAATTAAATTTGTTGGTATTCCCGCTAAATCAAAAGAATTTCCAATTTCTGTAACTTGACAATTTATAACTGTGGGCGTATTGTCTAAACCAATACTGCTTCCCTGATAATTTAATCCTTCATAATTTGTTAAAATACAATTAATTAATGTTCCGTAATTATTAAGAGCATTACCAGTAAATAGTTTATCCCACCAATCGTAAGAATAATACGAAGACGTGTCTGCCCACTTTATTGCATTACCACCTGGAGTTATTGTTGTAACTATTGCAGCAGTGTAACAAAATTGTATTAGACCACCCTCGGGGAGATATGCTGTTAATCCCGCAACAACTGCTTTATTGCTTGTAGAAACGCTTTGCAAATTTGCTCTTGTAAAACAATGTCTTACAGTTCCATAATTGTAATAAGTCAATCCCCCTAGTTCTTGTCCTTTGTAAGTACCTAAAGCGTAACATTCTTCGATTGTTCCATAATTTGATGCAACCAATCCACCAACATATTTTGCCGTTATGTTAACAGGTCCAACATCTCCCTCAACAAAACTTTTTGTAATACTGCAACCTGCTCTTGTTATTCCTGCAATTCCTCCCGCGTAAGTAATAATATCACCATCAGCCTGATAAGGAACATCAGCATTATAATTTGCAGCAAAAGAAAGAGAAATACTTCCGCTCACCATTAAACCGACAATTCCTCCGGCATAAACAACATTACCTACTGTCTTTAGGTCTGTTTGACTGTAAGTTCTTGTTATTTCACCACTATTCATTAAACCAACAATTCCTCCAAAAGAATGATAGGTTATGTTTTCTATCGAAGAAGAAGAGTTTGCAATTTCTGATTCTAATTTCGCATTTTCAACAAAAGTAAATGATGCGCCAGTTCCCTTGATTGCTCCACTCGTTAATGTTCCTGCGATTCCACCATAGTAAATACTTCCGTCGTGAATTTTGTTAATAATTTTATTTGTGGTTTCACCATTGACATTGCAATTAATTACTTTTGAAGTTGAACTTACTATTGTTCCAGCAATAAAACCTGCTTCAATATAATTTTTAATTGTGACATTTTCAACTTTACAATCTTCAATTACTCCGTTTTGTAAATTTCCAACAATAGCTCCTGCAATTGTTCCTCCTGCAGTGTCAGTTCCAATTGTAACATTTTTAAAATGAATATTTTGAATTGTTGAGTTTGTTCCAACTTGGATATTTGCATCTTTTACAGGTTCTTTTGGCGGTTGACTTTTACTCAGGCTCTTATCCAAGGATTCTTTAAGCGCAATTGCTGCTTTTGTCTGTTTGTTGTTAACAAAATCTGAGAGAAATTGTT
>CAZKOT010000004.1:25659-34036 GCA_964554475.1 uncultured Christensenella sp. | reverse complement strand
GGTGTAAATCTTATTGAGTGTTCTAAAAAAGCCTGCACCTGGCGTTGGTAAAATTGTTATATTTTCCAAAATTAATGTTGTTCCTTTCTTAACAATTAATGAACCTGAAAAATGAGAAATTGGTGTCCAAATATGTTCTGCAGGATTTGGACAAGAAGTTGCACACGTTTCTTCCCATGAATGACCCTTAACACTTCGGCAATCAACCGTAATTGTTTTGTTAGGTATTCCTTCCGGAACCTCAATATAAAAAGTGGTGTTAATAACTATATCATCGTCGGGATCTTCATTTTGATTTAATACATTACTTGTGTTTTCACTTAATAATTTAAGTAATGCAGTAACACTTTCGGCATCAGAAAGAATTGCTCCCGGGTCAAAAATACCCACATTTTCATAAGAGGCACTTATGCTTAATTGTGGAGGTATATTATAATCACTAACCCAAATTGAATCAAAATTCCAATCTTCAAATGTTTCCATTTCTAAAATATTTTCAAAAACTATTAAAGCAACTTGTTCCTCTTCGAAAGCTAGTGTTTCAGTTTCATAATCCGACCATAACAAATCGTTTGGAAGGTAAGTAGTGTTATCACCCTCCCTTGTTTCGAAGATTAATGGGATTTCTGATGTCATTAAAGAACCTTTGCAAGCATAATTAGAAACATAGGCGTTATCATAAAAAGAATAAATGTCTATTCTTTCAAAATTATGAGCAACAATCAAACCAAAATTAATATGCGTGTCTTCTGCAATGCTAATGTAATCAGAATATAAAACATAAGTATTTTTTATTATTGCTTGTCTATAATCATGTTCATCAGGAAAATTATAATAAATACCTTCATTAATTCCTGCAATTCCTCCTAATATATATGAGAAACCAGAATCATAAGTACTATTTCCATTTGTGTCTGTAAAAGTGTCTCCAGTATCAAATATTTCATTTTCATTTACGTCAACATAGGCTTCCCCCTTGTCATACATGCCATTTTCATTAACGTCAGTATACTCTTCTCCAAGGTCAAAAGTATCATTATCATTTTCATCAATAAAAGGTTCTGCTGGATCTGCTAAAGAAAAATCTGCAAATTTTACATAACTATTAAAAATTATTCCACCTTTGTTATGTCCAACTAATCCACCTATTGTCCCGCCGGCATTAATATTTCCTTCAAATCCACACATATTAAGTATAGGCCTATTGCCATCTAAAATATTTTGACCAACAATGCCTCCCACATTTGCTTCACCAATATAATTAATTGTTCCTTTTACAGAAATTCTACCAACAAGGCCATTATTAACTCCTACAACTGTTCCAATATTTGAAGCAATGGGAACATTTATAATAACATTTTCAAAAATAATATTTTCAATTTTACCCGTTTTTAAAACACTGCCAAAAAAACCTATATTTGTTCCGCCCGTCAAAATTCTTAAATTTGAAATTTTAAAACCTTCGCCATTAAAATTTCCGCTATAATTTTCAATTGGTGTCCATGATGAAGATGAAGTCGTGTAAAGCGAATTTAAGTTTATATCATTAATTAATTCAAAACTATCAGTTACTTTCCATGGCTCTCTTCCTTCAGCTAAAGGAAGCCCTGTTCCAATGCTTGCAAGACTTGTTGCAGAAGTAACAAAATAAGGGTTTTCGGTTGTCCCGTCACCAACTCTAATATCAAACTGAAATGGACCAAAATTTTTGTTTACAGGTGTAATTGTAATTGTTGCTCTTCCACCTGCTCTTGCAATTAGTGTTTTTGTTGAAGACGAATAGCCGACAACATTTTCATCTGAAGTTTTCACTTCTGGAAATTCTTCCCTATCAGCGTTTTCCGCCAATAAAGGAAGTGACATTGAATCTTTAAGATTCAAGTATTTTGTAGATCCTTCTTCTATGGTTAAAGCATAAACAACTTCGCTTTTTCCAAAGAAATATGCAATGACAATAATAAATGCAATACTAACTAAAACAAGTAAATACATTGCTATTCTTTTAAACACTTTCTTATTTCCCATTATTCCTCCGCTTCATTGGATAATTACTTAAACATTGAATTTTTAGCGATAATTGTATTTGCAAAATTATTAGATTGTTAAAAATTTGTTTTTTAAATTTGTTTATAATTTCATCTTGATTTTAAAATATATTGATATGCAATAATATTTTAACAGTTTTTCACCTTATAGTCAATATTCGTCAAAATATTCTTTGCAAAACAAAAAAAATGATTAAAAAATAGAAATAATATTTCGACTATTGATTGTCTTTATCATTTCTCATTTAAGCCTTTTATTATATTGTTAATCTAAATTATTTTTTTTCTTTTTTGTTTTAACAAAAAAGAATACAATCATCGCAATTGTCATGAAAACAGCACCATAAACGAAAAACATAGAGTAACCTAAAAATGCCATTACAAAACCTATTATGACAGGGGTAATGCTTTGAGCAAGCATTGAAGCAACATAATAATAACCTGTGTATTTTCCAATATTTGACCTGTTTGACATTTCAACAACCATAGGATAAGAATTTACATTAATGAATGCCCAACCGATTCCGCATAAAGCAAAAAGAACTATAGCGAGATAAAATTGCCAGGGAATTGAACCAGTGTTTTTTGGCATTAACTCTCCAAGAATAAATGCTAGTATTAATGAAACAATCATTATTATAAGACCTAAAAGAATAACATTTTTCCTTCCGAGTTTAGTTGTTATTAATCCTCCCAAAGCAAAACCACCAATAGCAGAAATTGTCATCACTATTATTGCAATTGACCATGAACTAATTCCCAAGTAAAATTGACAGTAAGTTGTCCAGAAAGTTTCAATTGCATTAAAAGCAAAAAACCAAAGAAACACAGAACTTATTAGAACAATTAAATTTCTTTTATTTGCATTTGAAAGTGGTTTGTCTTCTTCAACTTTTTCAATTGCTTCCGAAAATTCTTCTCCCTTTTTCATTTCTTCTTCTAATTGTTGATGTAATTTGTTTTCATTTATTTTTACAATTAAAATAATTAGAGCCGCAAGCATAAAAACTGAGGTAATTATGAAAGGCCAAACAATTGAAGTAGAAGTTCTGTCAGTAAATAAAAGGGCAATTATTCCGGCAAAAATTGCTCCGACATAACCAACAAAATTTATTACAGCATTTGCTTTAGAGCGAAGAGGTTTTGGCGTAACATCGGGCATTAATGAAACAGCAGGATTACGATAACAATTCATTGCTAAAAGAACAATTCCCATTAACACAGCAACTCCGGCAAAATTATTTTTTAAATAAAGAAACGGGATAAAAGGAAATGCAATTGCAGTCAGAATTGTTCCGCCTATAATGTAGGGAATTCTTTTGCCGAGCGAAGTTTTGGTTTTATCGGACAGAAAACCAAAAAGTGGTAACATAAAAAGAGCAAAAACATTATCCGCCGCCATAATCAACCCAACATAATAGGAATAATCTCCTGCTCCCAAATGAGACGTGAGTAAATCTTTTAAGAAAAGTGGGCAATAACTGTTGTAAATTTGCCACATCATCAAAATGGTGAAAAAAGCGAGTCCAATAAATAAAGTCCTTTTAAAATTAAGTTTTAAAGGTTCATTTTTAACTTCGGTATTTTTTTGATTTTTCGTTTCTGCTTTCACAAAACATCTCCTTTTTAAATATTATTATGAACAAATTACTAATTAAAACATGGGTTCATCCATATAAGGTGGGATTTTAATACCCAACAGTTTTAATACTGTTGGCGCAATTGAAGTTAAACTTTTTCCGCTTTTTAGCTTTGCATTTTTATTTTTTTCGCTAATTAAAATAAATGGAACAGGATTTAATGAATGTGCAGTCATAGTGTTTCCCTCATCATCAAGCATTGCATCTGCATTTCCATGATCGGCAGTTATAATTGTGTCACCACCCACAGCAAGTGTTGCAAGAGTAACAAGATAAGCACACTTGTCAACACAAGTTATTGCTTGTTTTGTTGCTTCAATATTTCCTGTATGCCCTAGCATGTCGGCATTTGAAAAGTTTACTATAATAAAATCATAGTAATTTTTTGAAATTGCTTCAATTGTTTCATTGCAAATTTCTATCGCTTTCATATTAGGAACGGTTGAATAATCTTTGACATCATGACTTTCAATTAATTTTCTATCCTCACCTATATTTGCCTTTTCAATTCCGCCGTTTAAAAAGAAAGTAACATGAGCGTATTTTGTTGTTTCCGATATATGAAATTGTTTTAAATTGTTATCTGCAATAATTTTTGAAAGATTGTTTTTAATTACCTCGGGCATAATTGCAATTTCAACCCCTTTAAAATCTTCGCTGTATTGTGTAAAACAAACATAACAAAGATTTTTTAAATTAACAAGTTGCATTTCTTTAATGTTTTGTTGAGTAATTGCCTGAGTAATTTCTCTTGCACGGTCGCTTCTATAATTAAAAAAAATCACGCTGTCGTTGCTTTCAATTTTTTGAGGTTTTCCAATGATTGTAGGTTCCACAAATTCATCAAAAATTTTCTTTTCGTAACTTTGTAAAATTGCTTCTTCTGCCGATTGAAAATAATTTTCACTTTGTCCCATAATTAGCATGTCATAAGCTTTTTGAAGTCGATCATAACGTTTTTCCCTGTCCATTGCATAAATGCGTCCACAAATGCTAGCTATTTTTGCTGCTTTTCCCTTGCAATGATTTTCAATTTGCCTAATAAATTTTATTCCCTCATCTTTGAGTGTGTCTCTGCCGTCCATAAAAGCATGAATAAAAACCTGTTTTAAGCCATATTTTTCCGCCATATCAACCAAAAATTCAAGGTGGTGCATTTTTGAATGGATTCCACCGTCAGATAATAGTCCTAAAAGGTGAAGTTTGGAATTGTGAATTTTGGCATGTTCCATTGCTTTTTTTAGTGCCGAATTATTTAAAAATGATTTATTTTTTATTGCATTATTGATTTTTGATAAATCTTGAAATACAACCTTCCCAGCACCAATGTTTAAATGTCCAACCTCGCTTCCGCCCATTTGTCCCTCTTCAAGACCAACTGACTCACCATGACATTTTAATGTTGTATGTGGATATTTTGCTTTTAATTTTTCTAAATTTGGCGTTCCCGCCTGAGCAATTGCATTTCCATAAACTTTTTTGCTTTCTCCAAATCCATCCAAAATAATAAGTGTTACCATGTGATTCTCCCATAAACATTTGGAGTATAACATAAAAAAAAATAAACTCAAAATACAAATAGTTTTAATTATCCTTATAAAAAATAGTTTGTAAAAAAAGTAAGTCCTTAAAAGAACTTACAATATAAGATAATTAAATGTAAAATTTAATCCTAAGCATTCTCTTCAACTTCTTCTTCAGCTTCATCCACTTCTGTTTTCTTATCAACCTGCAAGACAAAGCCAACAATTTTTGAAATTTTTTCGGTTTCTTTCTCTATTGCAAAAGTGTCAATTCTTTGAAGGTATTTTGTTTCAGTTGTCCCTCCCTCTGCTTTTGCATATGTGTAAATAAATCTGCCGTCAAAATCATATTTTTCAAAAGTTCCTGTGCAAATTGAAATAGATGTTTTATCTTTGTAGCTCACTCTAAAAATTCCTTCGGAATTTGAATAAAAAACATAATCTCCACTTGTTAAAATTATTTTAGGACTTGTTCCAGGAGTTTCAACTAAAACATCATAATCAAATGAATTAATGTGTTGAAAAACAATTTTACTATCATAAATATAAGCAACGGGACCGTTTTCTAAATAATTCAATTCGGTTATATCTGTCCACCATGTAAGTCGCAAATCGGCCGAAGTTAATCCGCTTTTAACAAAATAGTAAGCATCTTCAATAGGAGTTTTACGTGTGTAAAATAGTTTTCCGTAAGAATATTTAATTAATGTGATTGTTGTTCCTACTGGAATTTGCTCATCATGAATTTTTCCTGTTGCAATTTCAACTCTTTTTAAACAATTTCCTGTAATGCCGTTATCTATATCGGTTTGACTTAGTGCACTTGTGTAAAAAATATATTCATCTAAAGGTTCTTTATTTTCATCAGCTAAAAATGCTTTGGATGAATCATTAACTAGGATTTTTTTATTTAAAATTCCGTTTTCATTAATATCATGCCTAATAATTTCTTTTCCTTCGATGGTTATTAGATAATTTGAATTATTAATTGTTAAAATCGTCCAATCCCCGTTAGTGTAATCATTTGTGGTGTAAAGTTCTTTTAAATCTGTTCCGTCAAGTTTAACTCTAAAAATACTTATTAAATCGTAACGGTTTTGATTGCTACTAGTTTTATGCATGTTGGGAGATGCAAAATAAAGATAATCATCCACGATATAAAATCCTGAATTTTCAAAACCCACAACTTTTGAAACAACTTGCTCAACATTTGTTGCATAACCGTCAGCACTATAATTTATTGTTTTATTATTTGCATCTGAAACTTTTACTCTATAAAGGCCATATTCGATAACTTCACCTTCTTCGTTAGAAATGCTTGTTCCTATGTTTGAATAATTAGTTAACGCATTTGCGAAATAAATATAATCCCCTTTTTGTACAACAAATCCGCCATTTCCTGTGATAACAGCATCAGGAGAGGGCATACCAACCAACCCAATGCTTTGGGAACAGCCAGATAAAACGAAAACAAAAGCCATTAAAATTAATGAGAGAAAAGTTGCAATTTTTTTCATTATTTAAACCCCGTAATATGATTTTAGCGACGTTAAATTATAATAATATGGTCATAAAAAACATGGTAGTTCCACTAATTTGTTATAATTTTGATATATTTATTGGTTTTTATCTTATCATTAAAGGTTAATCAAGTCAAGTAAATGTGTTTTCTCTTTCGAATTTCTTTTTTTAAAGTTTTCCCATAAATTTAATTTTTAAAATTATAATAAAACTAATAAAATAATTAATAACACTTTTTTGTAAATTTCTTGCAAAAATAAAAGTCTTATGATATACTCCCAAACTAGAGAGTAAAAAATACTTTCCTTTGTTTATCATAAAGATAAACCAAAGCCAAAAGGCAAACTTGCTTAAAATTAATTTGCATTTTTTAAACGAAATTGCAAAAAAAAGACTGAGCAAGCAAAGACCATAAAGGAGGTAAAAATATGAATAAGTATGAGCTGCTCTACATTTTAGCAAGCAATTTATCTGAAGAAAACCGTGAAAAATTGATTGCAAAATTTAAAACTCTTGTTACCGAAAAAGGTGGCGAAGTTTTAAATTTAGATAAATGGGGAATGAGAAAACTAGCTTATCCGATTAACTTCAAAAATGAAGGTTTTTATGTTTTAATGAACATTTTAGTAAAACCTGAATTTGTTAACGAAACAAGCAAACTTATGAATATAACTGATGGAATAGTTCGTCATATGTTTAGAAAAATCGAAAAATAATAACAAGGAGATTAAAATGAACAAAGTTTTTTTAATTGGGAATTTAACAAAAGACCCTGACCTTGCAACAACAAACAGCGGACTTTCGGTTTGCCGTTTTACTATAGCAATAACACGTCGTTTTCAAAATGCAGAGGGAGAAAGGGATGCTGATTTTATTAATATCACAACATGGAAAAATCAAGCAGACATTTGTCATAAGTATTTGCGAAAAGGTAGTAAAGTTGGAGTTGTGGGACGCATTCAAACAGGTTCTTATACTGCTCAAGATGGAACAAAACGTTATACAACCGATGTTGTTGCAGATGAAGTTGAATTTTTAAATACAAAAGCAAGTGGGGAAGGTTCATCTCAAACCAAAAAATTTGATGAAGAATCACAACCAAAAAAATCTGATGAAGAGGTTGCACAACTTCAGCCAATTGATGATGACAATTTACCATTTTAATAAAAAACTGAATTTATGAAAGGAGAGAATATGAGCGAAACAAAAAATGTTGAAGCATCTGAAGAAATAAAAGAAAAAGAACCAAAAGCGGAAGAAGGAAAATACCAGAAAAAATTCCGTAAAATGGGCAAAAAAAAGGTTTGTCAATTTTGTGTTGACAAGTCAAAAGCAATTGACTATAAAGATGTTTCAAGACTACGAAAGTATATAACCGAAAAAGGAAAAATTGTTCCAAGACGTCAAACAGGTGTTTGCTCGACACATCAACGTGAACTTGCAAATGCAATTAAGAGAGCAAGAATTATGGCACTTTTACCTTTTAAAGCTGATTAGGAAAACAACTTCGCTCAAGAAGCTTGTGCTGATTTATTTTTGTATCATACAAAATCTAAAAAAAATGGAATGCTTTGAGCGAAAATTTTTAAAGATAAAAACAAAAAAAACAATGAAATGGTGTGTTATTGATATTAAGGAGTGTTTTTTA
>CAZKOT010000004.1:0-25649 GCA_964554475.1 uncultured Christensenella sp. | reverse complement strand
TCATACAAAATCTAAAAAAATGGAATGCTTTGAGCGAAAATTTTAATGATGAACAAAAAACAATAATTGATGTGTTATTGATATTAAGGAGTGTTTTTTATGATAGCAATGGAAAAACTCGTAGCTTATTGTAATGACAAGGGTTTTATTTTTGCCGGAAGTGAAATTTATGGAGGACTCGCAAACACATGGGATTATGGTCCTTTAGGTGTTGAGCTAAAGAATAATGTTAAAAAATTTTGGTGGAAAAAATTTGTTCAAGAAAGCGAAAATTCTCACGGTCTTGATGCCACAATTTTAATGCATCCACGCGTTTGGCAGGCAAGTGGACATGTTGCTTCTTTCACTGACCCATTAATGGACTGTAAAGAATGTAAAGCACGATTTCGAGCAGATAATTTAATTAAAGAATATACCAAAAATTCGGTCAATCCGGATAAGATGACTAAAGAAGAAATGCAAGAATATGTTAAGCAGAATGAAATTCCTTGTCCGCTTTGCAAAAAGAAAAATTGGACAACAATTAGACAATTTAATTTAATGTTTGAAACCACTCGTGGAGTTGTTGAAGGAAGTCAAAACAAAATCTATTTGAGACCTGAAACAGCACAAGGGCAGTATGTTAATTTTAATAATGTTCAAAGAAGTTTAAGGTTAAAAATTCCTTTTGGAATTGGCCAAATTGGAAAAGCATTTCGAAACGAAATAACTCCGGGAAACTTTACTTTTAGAACGATTGAGTTTGAACAAATGGAACATCAGTGGTTTTGTACAGCGGGCGAAGATGAAAAATTTTATAATTATTACAAGCAAAAAGCAATGGATTTTTACAAAGAACTTGGCATAAAAAATGAAAATTTAAAATTTCATGTCCATGATAAACTCACTCATTATGCAAAAGCTGCTTGTGATGTTTACTATAATTTTCCGTTTGGTTTTGATGAAATTAATGGAATTCATAATCGAACAGATTACGATTTAGGACGACATCAAGAGTATTCTAAGAAAAATCTTGAATATGTCGACCCCGTTACAAATGAAAAATTTATTCCCTATATTATCGAAGCTTCGTTTGGAGCAGATAGACTTACTTTGGCACTTTTGTGTGAAGCTTATGAAGTTGAAAAACTAGAAGATGGAACAGAAAGGGAAATAATGCATTTCAAACCCTTTATTGCTCCTTTCAAAGTTGCAGTTTTACCACTTATTAAAAAGAATCATATGGAAAAGGCAAAAGAAATTTATTCACTTTTATCAAAAACTTGCAGAACATTTTATGACGAAACTGGGAGCATTGGAAAACGTTACCGCCGTCAAGATTCAATAGGAACTCCTTTTTGCGTAACCATTGATGATGAAAGTTTGAAAAACGGCACAGTAACTGTTCGTGAACGTGATTCAATGAAACAAGAAATTATTAAAATTGAAGATTTAACACAATATATAAAAAATTTAATTGAATGATTTACATTAATTTATTCCCAAAATAAAAAATAAAGACAACTTTTGTTGTCTTTATTTTATTGAGTTTTAATTAATTATTTTTTATTGTTGAAAAGGTCTTTATATGCCTTTCCGAATTTGAAAACAGGAACTTTTGTTGCTGGAACTTTTACTTTCTCTCTTGTTTGAGGATTTGTTCTAATTCCTGCTGCTCTGTTTTTAACTTCGTAAGTCCCAAAACCTACAAGTTGAATTTTGTCACCTTTCTTAAGTGTTTTTGTGACAACATCGATAAAAGTTTCAAGATAATCCCCTGCTTCTTTCTTTGTACAACCTCTTGCAGTTGCTAATGCGTCAATTAATTCTCCTTTGTTCATTTTGAAAACTCCTTTTTTATTTGATTTCAGGCTTGAAAGCCCTTAATGCCTTAATTATAGACTATTTTAAGGTGTTTTCAAACAAAAATAAGCCTTTTTTGCTTCTTTTTAAGAAATTTTCAAGGAATTTACTTACAAATGTGTTAATTTTCACTAATTATTAAGTTTTCTTTTGTTAAATGAAATTTGAAAAAATGATTTATTTTCGAGATTGATTAAAACTTTTTGGTTGGTTTTCGATCATTTGAGCTTTCAAAATATCAGCACGTTTAATTGAATATTTAGAAAAAATTAACAATGAAAGCGCAATTGCAAGTGAACAACCGAAAAAGACTAATATCCCTAATCCATTTTGAACACTTAAAGCTTGAACGGGTTGAGTTGAATCAAATTTAATTATGTCCAAAAGAACACCTATTAAAAATAGTGTTGCTGAATTTGCAATATTAAAAGCAAGAGTCATAAAACCACTGTAAGTTCCACTACGATTTTCTCCCGTTTTTATTCGCTCAAGTGTTATAACATCGGCAAACATAGAAATAGGTAATGAGTAAAGAGCACCTGTTCCAAAACCACAAATAAAAAGACAAAGACTAACAAATGCAAAAAGAATACTGTTATCTAAAAACTCCCGAAAAATAAAACTTATTGCCGTGATTCCTATTGCAAAAAGAAGCAAAATTAGTGAAAAATTTAACGTTGGTTTTTTATCAATACGATTTGCAAGAAAAACCCAAGCAGGTTGAGAAATTATTGCACTGGCAAAAAGAATAAGCATTAAAATTGAAATTTGTATGGATGAAAAATGATAAGAATAAGTAAAAAGATGCATGCCAACCGAAATCAAAAAAGCAGATGATATTAATGCAACTGAATAGCCGATTATCACACAACCACAATTTGCTTTTTTTAATGCTAAAAAAAAGTCATGAATTATTTTTAAAAATGACTCTTTCTTTTTTTGTTCTTTTGTAAACTCATTGAAGATTAATTTCCTTGATGTTCTATATGTTCCAAAAACACAAATCAATCCACAAACAAGAGTAATAAATGAGGTGAGAAGTGCAATGTTAACATAATTGCTTTGCTGAAATTGTGCCTGTTCAACACCTTCCGCCGGCATAAAAAGAAGCATCATTACACTTGGCACTATCATGCCTAAAATAAATGTTACGGTTTTATAACCCTGAACAGAAGATTGCTCATTGTAATCAGGAGCCATGTCTATGCCGTGTGCAATATAGGGTGTTGAAAACATTGTTAAGAATGTTTCTAGTAATAAAAGAGAAATTAGAAGCCAAAAAAATTTTGCCCAAATTGGAAACGATTGAGGAGTAACCCAAACAACAATGTTAAATAATGCAATTCCAAAGCTTGCAAAAAAAAGATAATTTTGCCGTTTTCCAAGTCCCTTGTTTGGTGAGTGGTCGCAAAAATAACCCACAATCGGGTCGCTTACTCCGTCCCAAAGTGCAGCAATTGCAGTTAATAGACCAACAAGCGTTCCTGAAATTCCAAGAACACTTGTGCCAAAAAACATTAAAAAGCTGTTCATATTTTGACAAACTGAACCATATCCCAAATTTCCCAAAGCATAACTTGTTTTGGTTAGGGGAGAAAGTTTATTGTTCACAATATTAATTTATTAAATTTTTTTAATCATTAGACCTAATAAAATTTTCATTTAAGCTTTTTATTTCATAAATAATTAATTTTTTTGTCAATTGCTTTTTCTTTTCTACTTGATTATAATACTTTCATGAATGAATTTTTGGAGCAAAAATTAAAAAATTTACCTAAAACAAGCGGTGTTTATCTTATGCGCAACAAGAGCGGACAGGTGATTTATGTTGGAAAAGCAAAAAATTTAAAAAATCGTGTAGGACAATATTTTTTGAAAGGGAAAAAAAACTTTAAAATTTCAACAATGATTGAAAATGTTTTTGATGTTGATTATTTTTTAACCTTAAATGAACTTGACGCTCTAGCACTCGAAAATAATTTAATTAAAAAACATCAACCACATTACAATGTTTTATTAAAGGACGGAAAAGCTTTTGCTTACATTAAAATTAACCTTAATGAACCTTTTCCCAAATTCGAAATAACAAGGAAATTAAATCGTGATGGTGTAAAATATTTCGGTCCATATTTTTCAGGAATCAGCGCTAGTGAGGTTTTGAAAACAATTAATTTAGCATATCCATTACGAACATGCAATTTAAAACTAAACACTGAAAAAAAACAAAAAAGAGAATGTTTAAATTATTCTTTAGGTCTTTGCTCTGCCCCTTGCACACACAGAATTTCTAGTGAAGATTATCATAAAATTGTTCAGCGAGCAATTAAATTTCTTAGCGGAAGTGATTTTGAAATCAAAAAAACTTTGTCTGAAAAAATGATAAAATTTTCAGAGAAAGAAAATTTTGAGCAAGCAATGATTTTTCGAGAACGTTTAAAAATGCTTGAACGTATGAATGAAAAAATTTTGTCTTCTCTTCCAAAATTTTTAGAACTAGATGCTTTTGCTTGTATTAGTGATGGGTTAGTTGGTTCAATCTGTGTTATTGTTTGTCGTGGTGGGAAAATTTTAGGAGTGCAAAGTTATAGTATTATTGATGCTTCGGAAGAAAAAAGCGAAATTTTGTCTTCTTTTATTTTACAGTATTATGAAAAAACTGCTCTTCCTTCAGAAATTTTAGTAAGTGAAAAACTGATATACAAAGAACAGATTGAAACTCTTTTAAGAGAAAAAAGCGGAAAAGTTGTTTCAATAACCCTTCCACAAATCTCTTTTAAAGCAAAATTAATAAAAATGGCGTTACAAAATGCAAAAATACACATTGAAAATTCACTTTCAAAAGAAAAACGAAAATATGCCCAAACAATTGGTGCGCTTGAAAGATTACAAAACAGTCTCAATTTAAAAAATTTACCCAAACGAATAGAGTGTTATGATATTTCAAATTTAGGTGGGACAAATTCAGTTGCTTCAATGGTTGTTTTTGAAAATGGGGAACCTTCGCCGAAAAGTTATCGTAAGTTTAAAATTAAAACAGTACAGGGAGCAAATGATTTTGAAAGTTTAAAGGAAGTTTTAAAAAGACGATTTGAACATATTAAATTAAAAGATGAAGCATTTGGCAGAAAACCTGAATTAATTGTTATTGATGGTGGAAAAGGGCAACTGTCTTCAACGCTTGAAATTTTATTTCAAAGCGGCGTTGAAGGAATCGAAATAATTTCGCTTGCAAAACAGTTTGAAGAAGTTTTTGTTTCAAGTGGAAAAACACCAGTTATGCTTGAACGTAACAGTGCCGAATTAAAATTGCTTCAAAACCTTAGGGATGAAGCACATAGATTTGCAATAACTTTTCATCGAGGACTTCGAGGAAAAAAAATTTTTGAAAGTTCGCTTGATAAGATTGAGGGTTTGGGAAAAGAAAAACAAAAAAATTTGTTTAAATTTTTTGGTTCAATTGAAAAAATTAAAAATGCAAGTTCTGAAGAACTTTGTCAGGTAAATGGAATAGGAAAAAAGTTGGCAGAAAAAATTTTAGAAGAACTAAATAAAAAAAATGATAATTAATCATTTCTTTTTATCAATTTTTTTAAGAAATAGAAAATAAACAATTTCTTTGCTGCTTGTCAAAAAAAGGTCTTTATTTTATTACTCTAATGAAATTAGGTAAAAATAAACAGGCTGTCCACCATAAAGCATGTTAATTTCGCAATTTGGATATTTTTCTGAAAGTTTTTCACTTAATTTGTTTGCTTCTTCTTCTTTAACATCTTCACCATAGAAAATAGTTATGTTTACAATGCTATCATCTATCATTTTTTCAATTAATTGTTCAGTCGTTGGAGAAACTAAAGTTCCTTTTGACAAAATTGCTTTGTCATCAAGACCGATTATTTCTCCCGTTGTCAAATCAAAACCATCAACATGAGTATCACGCACAGCATAAGTAACTGCGCCTGATTTAACGTTTGAAATTGCAATGCTCATTGCCTCATAATTTTCTTCAACCGTTGCTTCAGGATTAAATGCTAGGGCGGCGGAAATTCCTTCAGGAATACTTTTTGTTGGAATGACAACAAGATTTTTGCCTGTTAAACCTTTTGCTTGTTCTGCCGCAAGGATAATGTTCTTATTATTTGGAAAAACAAAAATGTTTTTTGCATTTACTTTTTCAACTGCTTGAGCAATGTCTGCAGCACTTGGATTCATGGTTTGTCCACCCTGAACAAACTCATCAACTGTTAAATCTTTAAAAACATCAGCAATTCCTTTTCCAGGTGCCACACTAACTAGCCCATGAAGCTTAAGGTCTTTTTTTTGCGTTTCCATTTTTCTTTTTAATTCACGATTCTGTTGAAGCATGTTTTCAATTTTTAAACTATCAAGTTCCCCTAATGTTAAAGCATAACTTAAAGCTTTGTTTGGTTCATTTGTGTGAACATGTACTTTTACTTGAGTAAGGTCTCCAATACATAAAACTGAATCACCAATATTCATTAATTTTTCACGTAGTTTATCTATGTCTGCCTCGGTTGTTTTCTTTAAGAGATTAACAATCATGTATTCAGTACAATATGCAAATTCAATTTCAGAAAGAGCATTTAAATTTGTTACTTCTTCTTCAGTTGGAATTATTGCTTCCTCAAAAGATACTTCAAAATTTTCTTCGCCCAAAATTGCTCGATAAAACCCATTTAAAACAATAAGAAGACCTTTTCCACCTGCATCAACAACACCTGCTTTTTTGAGAACGGGCAACATATCGGGGGTTTTTGCTAAAATTTCTTCACCTTGTAAAAGTATTGATTTAAAAAATTCTTCAAAATCTGTCTGTTTTTTGCAAATATCTGTCGCATATTCACCTATTACGCGAATAACAGTTAAGATTGTTCCCTCTTTGGGTTTTGTAACCGCTTGATAGGCAATTTTTGATCCTTCTACAAGTGCTTTTGCAAAAATTACAGTGTTAAATTCCTCATATTGAGAAAGAATTTGACACATTCCTTTGATTATTTGAGATGTAATTACTCCAGAATTTCCGCGTGCTCCGCGAAGAGCACCCTTTTGGTAAGCCTCGCAAAGATTGCTAATGTTATTCCCCATGCAATTATTAACTTCATTAACTGCTGATTTTAATGTGAGGAACATATTTGTTCCTGTATCTCCATCAGGCACAGGAAAAACGTTTAAAGAATCAACAATTTTTTTGTTCTTTTCAAGCAAACTTGCACCTGCTATAACCATTTTGCGAAAATTCGCACCATTTAATGACTTTTGCATAGTAATTTATATTCCTTCATTTAAATGTAATTTATGTTTGATAGTTTTTTCTTTGCTTTTATTTATTTTTTCTATTTGTGTATTAAACTCTTACTCCAACAACGTGCACATTAACCGAGTTAACAATCATACCTGTAAAATTTTCAACGCTGTATTTAATTGTTTTTTTTAAGCTTTCGGCAACAGCAGTAATTGAAACACCGTATTTGAAAAGACAATAAACATCAATAAAAATCCTGTTTTCAAAACAAGTTACTCTAACACCTTTTTGATATTGTTGTTTTTTTATTAATTCATTAAAACTGTCTTTAATATTTTTTGAGACAAGGTCAACGATACCATAACAATCAAGTGCAACAAAACCAGCAATGCTTGCGATTGCATCATTACTTATGCTAATTTTTCCGTAATAATTATTAGTATCAATTGTCAAGATTATCTCTCCGATTTAAAAACTTTGATAACGTGCTTATTAAGAGTTACAACAATAATACCTTAAAATAAAAAAATTTTCAAGTAATTTTTTTGTTAAGAAATTTAAGCAAAAAAGTATAATTTAAGAAATTGTTCATATTTTTTTTGACTAAAAATTAAAAAATAATAGATACCTAATTTATTAGTATATGCTTTCAAAGTCACAAATAATTACATATTCTCATATAAATTAAAAGTCAATAATTTTTAAAAGGAGTTTTTATGAAAATTATTTGCATTAAAGTTCCAAAATATCTTTCCGGCATTATTAGATTTATGTTTAAAAAGTATGTAATTAAATTTGAATAACTTAAGTTCAAGATTTAATGATTCTTATCTAAATCAATTTACTTTATTATAAAAACTATATCATTCAAAATAAAAATGCCTCGTTTTTTCGAGGCGAAATTTTTTATAATAATTGTTTACATTTTATTATTTTTTGCTTGATTTAATACATTTTGTGCAAGCTTTAACTTTTTTCTTAACACCATTTACTTCAAGGGTTGTCTCTTGAATGTTAACACCCCATTTTTTATTTGATTTTTTATTGCTAAAACTGACCTTTTTTCCAGCCATTGCACTTTTTCCGCATACCTGACATACTCTGCTCATAATTTCCCCCAATTACATATATGTTTTTTAATATAATTAATTTATATTAAATATTATCACGATTTTTTTTCAAAAGCAAGATTTTTCTTGAAGATTTTTATAAAGATTAACTTTAAAAACGGGGTATTTGGAGAAACCCCAAATTATTTTTATTACAAAAACTAAAAATTAAAGATTTTTTCCTTGTTTTCTTAATTTAAGTATTCTTTTTCCTAATTTTTGTTTTGTTTTTATTTTTTTCCGCTCATCTTCCAAATCATCTTTCATTTGATTTCCCCCTAATAAATATTATATAATTAAACACAAATTATGTCAACAGTCAATAAAAATCAAAGATGTAAATAACTTTTAGTGGTGATTTTTTGAAAATTTTAAAATTTATAAAACAAAATACAAAAGTGGCAAGTGAATTAATTAATAAAGGTGAAGTGATTGCAACTGCAACAGACACTGTTTATGGTTTTTCATGTGACCCGTTTTGTGAAAACGCTGTTGATTATATTTTAAAGTTAAAAAATCGACCATCAAACATGCCTTTTATTTTGTTAATTAGTCAGCTTGCTTTAAATGAATTAAAAAATGAAAAAAGAAGTTTAATTTTGGAAATGATTACTGGGAAACTTGAAAAAAATATTATTGATATTTTATTAAACAATTGTCCAAATCCAATTTCATTTATTTTACCACTTAAAAATGATAAATTAAAAAAAAGCTTAAAAACAACTTATGACACTATTGCAATTCGCTTTCCTAAAAATGAAGTTTTGCAAAAATTACTTTGTGAAGTTTCAAATCATTATTTAGTTTCAACTTCGGCAAATTTAAGCGGCGAGAAAACGCCCACTATTGCAAAAGAAGTAATTGAAAAATTTGATGGGAAAATTTCTTTGCTTTTAGATGGTGGAAAATCACAAACAACTTCCTCTACTATAGTTAATTTATGCACAAAGCCCTTTCAGGTTTTAAGACAGGGGGAATATGTTTTTTTGCCAAAGTAATAGACTATCAACAAAATGAAAAACATACCCCCGCTCCATAATTAAATTACTTCATAAATCTGCAAATTGCCTTTGAGCAATTTGACGCAAGGGTGGCACCATCTCAAGAGGGGAATTATTAAATAGGCAAAAATGCCGAAAGACAGTCATTTACGTAAAGCAAAATTGTCTTTTTCGGCATTTAATTCTTAAATTAAGATATATGGTTCTTATACTTTATGAGATTATTTAGTTTCCAATAAAAAAACCACAGCATGGACTACCACTTATTCCATTACAAAGACTGCAGCAAACAGTCCAAACAGGAAAGGGGCATATATTAACAAAGCAACAAGGACAACATCTTCTACGTTGCGAAAAGGTATTAAAAAATAATAATTGTGAAATATTCATTTGCTTCTCCCCAAAGCAATATATGAGTGTTTAATGATAAATGATAAACGGGGATTACTATGTAATCCTATAATTAACAATTATTAAGAAAAAATAAAAGATAGGTCTTAAAAATTAAAAAAGTCCGCTGATTATACCATCATCGGTTATTTTTATTTTTGTTGCATTTGGTGTTTTGGGAAGACCTGGCATTAACATTATATCTCCCGCAACAATTACAATAAATCCCGCACCTGAGCGGAGTTGAGCATCCCGAACAAAAATTTTAAAGTTTTTTGGTTCGCCTAAAAGATTTTGATTATCGCTTAAAGAATATTGAGTTTTTGCAATACAAATTGGTAGGTCTTTAAAACTTGAATTTTGTAACTTTGAAATTTCTTTTTTTGCTTTTTCGCTATATTCTACATCGTCAGCACCATAAATTTTTGTTGCAACCTCTTTAATCTTTTCTTCAATTGATAAATTTAAATCATAGGTAAACTTCACTTTTAATTTGTTTTTGTCAACAATATTTTTTACTTCCTTTGCAAGTTCTAATCCACCCTTGCCACCTTCCGACCATACTGTGCAAGCAAATGCTTTAACTCCATGTAGGGCACAAATTGATTTAATTATTTCAAGTTCGGCATTTGTGTCAGTATCAAATTTATTTATAGCAACAACACAGGGGGAACAAAAGACACTTTTAATATTTTCAATGTGTTTTTCTAAATTGACAATACCTTTTTTAAGTGCTTCTATATTTTTATTTTTTAAATCTTCTGCTCCACCATTAAGTTTTAGTGCTCGAACAGTTGCTACAAGAACAATACAAGAAGGTGATAAGTTGCTTGCACGACATTTGATATTGACAAATTTTTCTGCTCCTAAATCTGCTCCAAAACCTGCTTCAGTTACAACATAATCGGCCAGAGATAGTGCGGTTTTTGTTGCAATTATTGAATTGCACCCATGTGCAATGTTTGCAAATGGTCCGCCGTGAATTAAAGTTGGCGTTCCGCCAATTGTCTGCACCAAATTTGGTTTTACTGCCCTAAAAAGAAGAGCAGCTACAGATTCTCCTATGTCTAAATCTTTTACTGTTATAGGTTTTTCTTCATTATTGTAACCTATAATAACATTATTAAGACGATTTTTTAAATCCTTAAAATCTTTTGCTAAGCAAAAAATTGCCATTATTTCGCTTGCAGCAGTAATAACAAAATTTTCCGTTCGTCCATTTTTATCTGCTGAAACAATTACATTTCGAAGAGCACGGTCGTTCATATCTAAACATCTTTGAAAAGTTACTGTTTTTATGTTGAGAGTGTTGCCTTGGAAAATGTGATTGTCTATTACAGCAGAGATTAAATTATTTGCAGTTGTTATTGCGTGAAAATCTCCCGTGAAATGAAGGTTTATGTCTTCCATTGGAACTACTTGAGAATAACCTCCTCCAGTCGCTCCTCCCTTAATTCCAAACACGGGTCCGAGTGAGGGTTCTCGAAGGGTAAGAAATGTTTTTGTTCCTAATTGACGTAAAGCATCGGCAAGTCCTATGCTTACTGTTGTTTTACCTTCCCCAGCTTTCGAAGGATTTATTGCGGTAACTAAAATTAATTTGCCTTTTTTTGTTTTGTCTTTGGGTGTAATTTTTGCCATATGGTTTCCCAGCATTTCGGCATCATTCCTATCAATGCAGGCAATTTTTAAAACCTCGTCAATATTTTTTAATTTTATTTCATGAGCAATTTCAATATCGGTTTTCATTTTATTTTACCCCCTTGTGTAATTTTTCAATAATTATTGTAACAAAATGAAAATAAATTGTCTAATATAAATAAATAAACGTCAACAACAGACATTTCTAAATCCTTTAATCTCATTAAGGATAGTTATAGAAAAATTATTTTTAATTGTATTAGCAATATTGATTAATTATTCAATTTTTAACACACTTTAAATGATATTTACAGGTTTTTCTGAAATTTATTTTTGCATCAAAAACAAAGTGCGAATATATTAAAAAATTATAAATAACTAAGATAATGTTGTTTTCTCTTATTTGCAGTCGTCAATTCTAATTACCTTTACACTTATTTTTAATAAAATTCATTCCGCAAGACTTCGCTTTGAGGAAAGCCAAATTGAGCATTCAAGTTGTTTTTTAAAAAGTTCACATTGAAAATCATCGGGTTGAAAGATGTTTCCATTTGTATTAAAAGCATTCGCAGAACATCCTCCACAGCACCAAAGTTTTGCCCAACACGATGAGCATTTCGGAATTGTTTTTATATTCCTTTTTGTAAATTTATTACAAATTTCAGATTTTGTAATACCATTCCAAACATCACCAACTTCAAATTCGGGATGAGAAACAAATTGATGACAGGGGAATAATTTACCATTAGGAGTAACGGCAAAATATTCGGTTCCGCATCCGCAACCCCGAAGGCGTTTTGAAAGACAGGGACCATTTTCTAAATTTAACATAAATTGATAAAATGTAAAATTTTTTTCATAGACTAATTTTGCAAGTTTTTCGTATTCATTAAATAAAACAGGTAAGCGCTCGTTTGTTAAATCTCCACATACAACAGGTTCAAGTGCCAACTCTGTAAATCCAAGATTTAACATATGTATAATGTCATTTGTAAAATCAAGATTGTTTTTTGTATAAGTTCCACGTATGTAATACTCTCCTTTTCGTTTTATAACAAAATCTTGTAATTTTTTAACCACATCATCATATGAATTGCATCGAGTTTTATTATGAACTTCAGCTCTGCCATCTAAACTTAAAACAACATTTTCAAATTCTTTATTTGCAAAATTAATAACATCATCATTTAAAAGCAAACCGTTTGTTGTTAATGTAAACCTAAAATTCTTATTATACTGCTTTTCTTTCGAGCGAGCATAAAAAACAATTTTTTTAATTACTTCAAAATTTAAAAGCGGTTCTCCTCCAAAAAAATCAACATCTAAATTATAATGGTTGCCTGAATTTTCTATAAGAAAATCAATTGCAGATTTTCCAACTTTAAAAGACATAAGAGCATTGTCATTTGTCGCTTTGCTTGCGAAACAATAAGAACATTTTAAATTACAAGCATGAGCAATATGTAAACAAAGAGCCTTAACAAAATGTTGAGAGTTGGGAGTGCAAAGTGAATAATTTGTGATTTGTTTTTCCTCCTCACAATTTAAATTTAATGATTTAATTTCTTCCCAAACATTTTTTAATTCATCAGTCGAAACTTTTTCTTTTGTTTTTTCCGTTGTGAAAATTTCAAAAGAAAAATCATCGAAGATGTGAATTTCTCCGCTTAAAGGATTAATAACAAAATTTGTTCCATATAAAGAAAATGTGTGTGGTTTCATAGCAATTAAAACTTATGCCCCTTATTGTTGACAAATTCTAGCTTAATTTTTTTTCGCATGTTTGATTAACAACTGCAATAAGTGTTTTGCGGGCACTTTGGCAAGAAGTGTGGCATTCGCCACAGTTACCATCATTGATGCACATTTTTTTTGTTTTTAATGATTTAATGTGTTTCATAAATAAACCTCAAGTAAACCTTTTAATTTTTCAAAAACCCAATCAGGGTCGCAAATTGTGAACATGAGAAGCGTTGTATTGTCTTTTTCACGTTCTGGTTCAAATCCATTTTTTCTTAAATAATCTCCAATAGGAGCATTTATTAAAAGTTTTGATGGGTCTTGAAAAATAAATTTTTTATTATTATATAATATTTTTAATCTTCTTGTAAAATTATTAAATAACTCATTTGCATTTTTTTCGAGAAGATTTAAACAATGTGCAATGCTTGCCATTAACATGTAAGAAGGACTTGAAGTTTGAAAAATGTTTAATTGTTTTTTTAATAGGTCCACATCAATTCTTTCGCTGCATATATGTAAAAGTGAGGTTTGTCCTAAAACAGGAAGAGTTTTGTGCAAGCTTTCAATTACAATGTCTGCTCCCGAACTCGTTGGATTTTGAGGAAAATAATTGTGAAATCCCAAATGCGCTCCGTGCGCTGCATCAACAATTACGCATGAATAATTTTTAACTAGTGAATAATCTTTCCACATTTCTCCATTGTAAGTTGGACTTGTAATTAGTGCAACTTTTGCTTCTTGAGGGGTTAATTTCAAATTACAAACATCAGCAGCATTATAAATTGAACGATGAAGATCATCAAATCCGTTTAAAACTGCTAATGATTTTGAATTAAATTGTAAACTTGCTGCCCTAATTGCTGCTAGATTGCTTGCAGTAGAGCCATTAACTGACATAAAAGTTTTTTTCGCCCCGAAAAGTTTTGCTGCTTGATCTTCAATATCTTTTAAAATTCCGCAAGGGTGAGCTAAGTCATCAAAGCCTTGAATTTCTGTTATGTCTTGCCAAATTTCAGGTTTCAAAACAAAATCAGGGTTGCGTTTATGTCCTGGCATATGAAGAGGATATAGATTGTTATTACGTAGTTTTTCAATTAATTTTGTCATATTAATAGTGTAATATTAATTTGAATAATTGTAAAGGAAATTACAATAACGACAATTTTTTTAATTTATTATTTAATATGATAAAAATTAATTAAATAAAAAAATGAAGTTGCTTAACTTCATTTTTATTTTTTGTATTTTTATTCTTTTTCTTGTCCAACGTCCTTTGTTTCGTTAGCTTTTTTGATTTTCAATCCTTCTATTTGCTCTTTTACTTGTAATTTTAAAATTTTTTCATTTATATATTGATTAAATCGATTTTCTAAAAGTTCTGTTACAAATTCATATTTTTCAACTACAACGTTGTCAGAGACTTTTTGGTCACGGAAAAGTTGTTTGTCAAGTGTTCCATTAATAGGGTCACGATCAATCCAAATTCTCCAGCTGTCATTGTCAACTACATCAGCCAAAACTAATTCGCCAAATTTGTTAAGTCCAAATTCAAATTTTATATCTGCAAGGAAAATTGGTTTTCCTTTAACTTCAATTCCAGAAAGAAATTTTGAAAGCAATTTAAACGACTTTATTGACATTTCTTCTATTTCTTTCAAGTGTTCTTCGTTTAAACATGACGGACGTGTTAAAAGGGGTTGTCCTTCAATTGGAGCTTTTTGATTATAAAATTCAAAATTATTACCATTTGTTTTAATATAAGGGTCGGTAAAAGCACCCTTTTCCCATTTTTCGTTTTTACAAAAATACTTGTGAGCAATATCTTCCGAAATTAAAATTGGTTTTGTTACTTTGCCATATTTTTCAACCAAATCGGGCGTTTTGTTTACAAGTTCGGGACTAACTACTGTTTTCTTGTGAAAAATTTCAAAAATAGGTTCTTCAAAAACATAGGGACGACCTTCTTCATCTTTAAATTCTTTTGATAAAATCGGTTTTCCTTTTTCATCAAATCCTTCAACGTAATCGTGATTTCTAAGTAAATAACTTCCATATGGAACTCCACGAACAACGCATTCAAGAGGAATCATTTCAACCCTATCACAAATGGTTTCGGTTGGGGAAATTTTTTTTATATAAGCTGTTTTAATGCCTTTGTTTTTTAAATAATTCATTAAAATTGCATTTTGAATATTTTTTGCTCTCGCAACATTTAGTGCTTTTTGTCTTGCGCCGTCACCAGCTGAAAGATTATTAAGCATTTCCATTATTATTTGGTCATTTCCGATTGCCCAAATAATTTTTGTTTTTCCTCGTGTTAGTTCAATTGGTTTTATTTCATCCATAAAAATTCTCCTTTAATCAAAAATTGATTATGAGAAAAATATATCATATAATTTTATTTTTGTCCATATTTAACAATATTTTTGATTTTAAGTAGTATAAAATATGATTGTTATAGATTTTGTCATTATTATTTTAATGTGGTATAATCTTTTCGAATAATTTAGAAAATATACTATTTTTTATATGCCTCCTTTTTTAAAACGGGGGAACAAAGGAAAAATATGAATTGTGCTGTAATATATTCTCCGTTTGCAAAACGTGGAAAAATTAATAAATATTTAGAAAAAATAAAAAAACAATTGTCCAAAAAATATGAAAATATCGATTTTTTTAGAACTGAATACATGGGGCACGGAAGATTAATTTCTTCTATGTGTTGCAATCAATATGATTTAATTGTTGCAGTTGGAGGAGATGGAATTTTTAGTGAAGTTGTTTCAGGTCTTGCAGAGCGGGAAAGAAAGCCTTTAATTGGTTTAATTCCAGCCGGAACGGTGAATGACCTAACACGAACATTTAACATTTCATCAAATTTAAACAAAGCACTTGATGTTATTTTACAGGAAAACATTTTTGAGTTTGACATTCTTAAAATAAACAATGGCTACGGGGTTTACGAACTTTCTTGTGGAACTTGCACGGAATGCACATACAACACAAAACAAGATTGTAAAAAATTATTTGGTTGGTGGGCTTATTTTGCAAAAGGTTTTTTATCTTTTTTTAAAAATTACAAAATTCCGCTTACAATTTCAATTGACGAAAAATTAGAAATTACAGAAGTGTTTTCTTTTATTTTGTTTGTTAACTCACGCTCGGTTGCAGGGTTTAAATTAAATAAAAATGCTAAACTTGATGATGGTTTTGTTGATATAATTATGTTTAAAAATAACAAAAAAGGCATCAAGGGCTTTTTTCAAAGAACTTTCAATTTTTTTAGATTACTAAAATTGTTTTTTTGTGGTTTAAAACATTTTAAAACAGGCGCTGACATTATTCGCACACAGGGAAAAAATATAAAAATTTTCAATCCTAATAAAACGCAATTCAATATTGATGGTGAGGCTGGTGAGTGTGAAAATAATATTAATTTAAAAGTTTTACAAAAAGAAGTAAATTTAATTGTTCCAAGCAATTTTAAAAGAATTTTCAAAAAATGATTTTTGATAAATTAAATTAAAAAAGTAACTCTTTTATTTCA
The DNA here is from genome assembly GCA_964554475.1 of uncultured Christensenella sp. Lineage (GTDB taxonomy): Bacteria > Bacillota > Clostridia > Christensenellales > UBA1242 > CAJKWP01. The sequence goes on along the minus strand of CAZKOT010000004.1, from coordinate 9,116 downwards.
CAGTGGTTACTTGTTTGATTATTTTTTTGTGAGGGCATTTAGCATCTTTTCAATACAACTAATTAATTGTATAATATCAACATTGTTTAATTCTATAAAGAAATTTGGTTTAACATCGGTTTGTGTTTTTAATTTTTTTATAAAATTTTTAATCACTTTAAACATACTATTTCTTGCATAATAAATTTTTTCACGAACACTAATTTCCCAATCTTGTTCTTTTCCCTCATATGTCAAATGACTCGTTGTTTTGTTGATTTTTGCAATTAAATCTGTCTTTATGACAATGGGAGTTTTTACTATGTCTAAACAATGAATATCAGTCGGATATTTTTTTGAACTTGCAAAAAAATAAAGAAGATTCCTCAAATGATTAAGCTCTGCTTCCCATAAAAGATTTGCCCAAAATTGTTTAATTCGTTCTGGAATATCTTTTTCTGTAGATTCAATGATTGCTAAAAGATACATTTCAATTTCGAAAAGAACATGTTCTAAAACCAATGATTTTTTTGCCATGTTATCCTTTGTTTACATTATTATTTTTTTCTACAGAAATTATATAATATTTATTAAAATTTATCAAAACAATAAATTAATTATTGAATTGCATAAAAATTACCGATTTTATTATCTTAAAAATTCTAAGGAATAATAATCTTCAAATTTCAAGAATAACCGAAAGTATTTTTTACAACTTAATAGTCTTTATAGTTGATTTTTAATTGAATCTGCAATTTTTTGAGCAACATCAATTTGAGTATGTTCAACTAATATTCTAATTAATGGTTCAGTTCCAGATGCTCTTAAAATTAATCTACCCTCTCCGTTTAACTCTTTTTCGGATTTTACCTTTATGTCTTGCAATTTTGCCAAATCAGATTCTTTGTTTTGTGTAGTTAGGTTAATTACTACTGAGGGTTTTTTTTCAAATTTTGATATTTCTTCAAAATTTTTAATTTTTAAAATTTCAAGAGCGGTTAAAAGTCCGTCCCCTGTAGGTAGCAAATTTGAAAAAATAAAATGTCCGGAACATTCACCACCAAAAAAAACATTGTTTTCTTTCATCATTTTTGCAACATTTGAATCTCCAACATCACTTCTTAAAAATTTTATTCCGTTATTTTTTAATTCATCATCAAGTCCACCATTTGCATATATTGTACCAACAACGCTATTCAGTTTGTTGTGTTTTGCAACCGCAAGCAAAATGTTGTCGCCAGAAAGAATTTTACCACTGCTTAAAACACAAACACATCTATCTCCATCACCATCAAATGCAAAACCAATTTCTGATTTTGTTTTTAATACAGTTTTTGAAAGTTCTTGAGGATGAACGGCACCACAATTAGAATTTATATTGTTTCCTTTTCCACAACAAATTTTAACAACTTTTGCACCCAATGTTGTAAATAATTTTGGAGCAATCTTTTTTGTTGCACCGTTTGCGCAATCAATTACAATTTTTCGATCTTTTAAATCAATTGAATTGTTTTTTAAAAAATTTATGTATGCGGTTGATTTTAAATTTTTTACCTTAGCTTTTGCTTTAACATCGTTTTTTGGTGGGTTATCAATAAATTTTTCTAATTTTTTTTCCTCTTTTTTTGAAAGTTTTTCACCTTGAGCATTAAAAATTTTAATCCCATTTACGTCTGATAGACTGTGAGATGCTGTTATTACAATACCATAATCAGCCTCAGCATTAATTGTAAAAAATGCTATTGAAGCAGTTGGGACAACATTATAATTTAAAAGAAAAATTCCATTAGAAATAAGTTCCTTTTTAAAAGCTTTATAAATCTTTTTTCCAGTTAGTCTTGTATCACGCCCGATGACAATTTTTTTTGCACCCAAATAAGCAAGTCCTTTTGAAAGTGCTTTTGCAATTTTGATTAGTTGATGTGTATCGTTTAATCTAATTCCGTCTGTTCCAAAATATTTCATAAAATATTTTCCTTTTGTGGATTAGTGAGTGTAGGATTTTTGTGATTTGATATAATTTTTTGCTTATTATCACCTACTAAACGACATTATTTGTCATTTTTTCTTAAGATATTTCTCTGCTCTTCCTTCTTTGTTAATTTGACGACTTCTTCCAATTACGAAAGTGTTTGGAGGAACATTTTCGGTTATAACAGTCCCCGCACAAAGAAACGAACCTTCTCCAATTGTTACTGGTGCAATAAGTGTGCAATTACTTCCTATAAAACAATTGTCGCCAATAATTGTAGGGTGTTTGTTTTTTCCGTCATAATTAGCAAAAATTACACCGCAACCAATATTACAATTGCTTCCAATCGTTGCATTACCAACATATGCCAAATGACTAACTTTTGTGTTGTCTCCAAGCACACTTTGCTTTATTTCGACAAAATTACCAATTTTACAATTCTTTCCAATTTTATTTTTTTCTCGTAAATGAGCGTAAGGTCCAATAGTTGTTCCTTCACCTATTTCGCTTGTTTCAAGCGTGCTTGAACGAATTTTGACATTTTTTTCTAAAACACACGTGTCTAAATTTGATTGATTTTCAATAACACAATTTTCGCCAACAATGTTTTCACCAATCAAAATACTATCCTTTGAGATTGAGCAATTTTTTTCAATTTTGCTTTTTTTTGATATATTTTTATGTTTCATGAAAGTGATTTTAAACCCATTTTTTTTTCTTGTCAACTTTAATTTTATTACAGTAAAGAAAAAATAAAAATCATCAAAATAATTTGTCAAAAAGAGACAAAGGCAAAAAAGTAAATGACTTTCACTCCTTTTTAAAAGATAAAAGATTGGAATTTAACAGTTGCGTTTTTCTTTTATATAGTGTAAAATGTTCTTTGATGACATTTATTTTGTTAGTTACAATAATTTTATTATTATTAATTATACAAAAGAGGAACTTCAAAGATGTTCTATTGTCTTTGTTTATTCTTCTTTTATCTTTTATTCCATCAATTGTAAAATTTTTTGAAATACAGATTGAAATTCCATTTAACAGATTTAATTTTAAAATAAATCATGAAACAATAAAGCATTATTTAACCCAAATTCAAGGATTTAGTCATTATGTTTTAACTTTTATTATTTTTGCAACTTGTTTTTGTTTTTCCTTATATTTTTCTCCTTTGGTCTTCCTTGAATCACCTAAAGAAAATAAAAAAGAAACAAAATTTGAAAAGCATTTTTTAAATTTAAAAAATAATATTTTTCAGTTCAAAGCACCAAATGCTAAAATGACAGCATAATTTTTTGAGCAAGTTTTAAAATAGTTTTGGCTTTATTAACAATTTTTTATTTTTGTTTATTTTTTTTAAGTATATTTAGTTAGAAAAAAAAAGAAAATTGTTTACAAATCTATTACTGATAACGTGCTCTTTTTTGCAGAAAATAAAAGTTTAAAAGTTTGTCTCGTTTATTTTCTGTTTATAAATTTTTTGTTTTGTTTATATTTTGACTGAATAAATAGGTTGTTAAAATTTTTAAATCAATAAGTTTGGAAAAAACCTACACAAACTACTTTATTTAATGAAGTTATTCAAAGTAATGTTTGCGGGCAGGTTCCTATTCCCTAAGGATGAAAGATTGAAAATAATGAATAAATGAGGAAGTTCAGTCATTCAAGAAAGAGACGTCTTAATTACATAATTAAAAAAAAACTATTGCGTCTTAATTAATATTACTATTGGGAGAATTAACAAATGATAATATCAATTTTTAGCGGTGGCACAGGTGGTGCCAAATTAAGAGAAGGATTATATAAAATTATTACCTATGCTCAAGTTTACAACTGGATAAACCTTGATGATGCTGGAAAATCAACAGGCATCGTTGCAGAAATAACAAAAACTTTAGGGGTTTCTGATGCAAGAAAAAACTTGTCATTATATTATTCTTTAAAGCATAAAGAAGAAATTAATAAAAACATTTTGTCATTTATGGAAGGAAGATTTTTTTTAGGTAAGTCAATTAATGAGGCTAAAAAAAGAACTCATGAATTACTAAATGAATGGAATATTGACCCAAGATTTATTGAATTTTCTGATTTTTTCTTTAAAAAGGCAAAGGAAGTTAATTATAATGGTGTTTTTGAAGATTTTAATGTTGCAAATATTATCATGGGTGCATCCTTTGCAATTAATGGCATAGATGAAACAATTAACATGATTAAAGAAATTTTAGACGTTAAAGAACTTAGCATCGTTGTTCCTTGGCATAATTACAACATACTGCAAGGAGTTACTGAGTCCGGAGTTGTTTTAGATAATGAGGGAAAAATTGTTGATTGGGCAAATCCAAATGACATAATTAAAGAAGTTTACTTTGTTGACGGAAAAACGGGCAAAAAATCTTATGAATATGAGCTTTACGATGAAAATTATTTAAAAATATTAGATGAAAGCGATTTAATAATTTTATCAACTGGAACACAGTGGTCGTCTTTAATTCCTAGTTATATGAACAGCAAGGTTAAAGCAAGTTTAGAAAAAAATGCAGAAAAAGTTGTTTTATGTGTAAACAACCGACAAGACAAAGACATGTATGGTGTGGATTATAAAAAAATGCTTAAAATCATTAATAATTACCTTGATATTTCACAATTTAAAATTTTGTTCAATCAAGATGCAGATGCGTCAATGAAACCAAAAAATGCTAAATATATGTTTGCATTTGGAAATGATTTAAAAGGTAAATCAGATCCGCAAAAATTTGCTAAAGCAGTTTTAATAACTCGTTATGATATTTTAGAAGAACAATTAACAGAACAACTGAAAACAGGAGAAAATAAAAATGGGAGAACAATTTAAAAAACCATATGAGAAAATTTTTCTTGATTTTGACGGAACAATATTTTCAGAAAAAGATAGAGATATTTCACTTAAAAATTTAGAATTATTACGAAAAATTTCGGATAAAGTAATTATTATTTCGGGTAATAAATTTGAATCTTTACAATTTTTAGCAGGCAGTAATAATTTAAATAATTTACATATTTTTGCTTATTGCGGATTAATCGAATTTCCATCTAAAAAATATTTTGAACAAAAATATTATTTACAAGAAAAAGACATACAAAATATTTCAAATCTTATTAATAAATATAAATATGAAATTCGTGGTGATAGAAATGTTATTAGTTCAATTGCTATTCGCGGCATAATGAGTGATAGGGAAAAAATTTCTTGTAAATGGAATAAAGAGTTGAAAAATTTTGGGCTTACAGCGGGCTTAACAGGAAATACAACAATTGAAATAACAAAAAAGGGTGTTTCAAAATTATTGTCTTTGGAAAATGAATTAGCAAAATTAAGAGACCCTAAATCTTTTGTTTTTTTAGGAGATGAATATGAAAAAGGAAATGATAAATATATATTTGAGAAATATCCCTCACATTTTTTAAAAATCAATAATCCTTATGAAACTTTTTTGTTTTTACAAAGTTATATCAATAACTTTGTGCCAATGGAAAATATTTTCGAAGATGAAAAAGTTGCTTATGCAGTCAATGCTTTTCCTGATAAATTGTTAACAAATCAAGCAAGCATAGAAGGGAGATTTTAACATGGAAAAAAAATTTGATGTTTTAATTTTGGCTGCTGGCAAAGAAACAAGATTTAAAAGTGATAAACCAAAAGCATTAGGAAAATTTAAAAATACTACTGTTTTAGAACATAATGTTTCAGTATTAAAATCAATTAATAACATCGGTAAGATTTATGTCGCAGTAAACAGCAAAAACCATCAATATTTTGACAATATTGAAAATATTAATTTAATTGAAATTGAATCTGGAAAAGGTTGCGGGGATGCCGTTTATCAAGCACTTTTAAAACTGAAAAAGGAGCAAAGAGAAAATATTATAATATGCTGGTCTGATGTGATTTTGGAGCATGCTAATATCGTTTATGTAATCAATCATTATAATTCCAATTATATAAATGTTCCCGTTGTTGAAGAAGTAAGACCCTACGTTGGTTTTATTGAAGAGAAGAATATTATTAGAAAAGTCTTATTTTCAAAAAAAGGAGATGACACGACTCAAACAACATGGCATGATATGTCTTTTTTCATTGGAAAATACGGATTAATTTTTGAAAAATGTGCTGAGTTTGAAAAAAAATATTTTAAAGACAATGAGTTTTCATTTCTTGATATATTTAACGTTTATGATAATATAGGGTATATTATTGAAATAAAAAATGGAAGTTCTAAAGCATTTAATACTTTGGAAGAATTAAAGGAGCTACAAAATGAGAAAATTAAAAAAGTGGGATAAATTGACCGAAGAAGAAAAAAAGCAAAAAGCTTTTCATTATTTAACACACAGCAACCCATCGATGTGGATTATTATTTTAATTTTTATTTGTGGAATAACAGCAATATTATGGTATTTTGCGATTTCAAATATCTTAGTGCATAATTATCCAATTAAAAATATAGTTATTGCATTGTTATTTTTTATTGTTATAAACGGTATGTTAATATTAGCAATTCGTGAATTCATCAAATCATTATTTTTTATATTTTTTTCAAAAAAATTTCGCCGTATGTATCAATATGTTTTAAATATTGATGTTAGTAATGTTAAATCAAAAGTTTTATTATTATATTGCACCTGTAATGATTTTTGTCCAAATGCACTTTTAAAATCAATAAAGCAAAAATACAGCAATTTTGAAACAATCATTTTAGACGATTCAACAAAAGATGAATATAAAGCCGAAATTGATGCTTTTGCAAAAGAGCATAATTTAACAGTAATTAGAAGGAATGATCGAAAAGACTTCAAGGCAGGAAATCTTAATAATTATTTACTAAATGTCCGTGAAAAAGGAACTTATGATTATTTTGTTGTTCTTGATTCGGATGAAATTCTACCCGAAAATTTTATTACGGAATCGCTTAAATGTTTTTTTGTTAATGAAAAAATAGGTGCTGTAATGGCAAATCACATATCAAATAATAATCAGAATTTTTTCATGCGTTCATCTTGCCGTATTGCAACAACACTTAGTTTTGTAGATAAATTAATACGTATGCGATACGGATTTGTTTTTGATATTGGTCATGGTATAATTTTTAAAAAGGAGTGCTTTGAGGACCTTGGCGGATTTCCTTCAAATATTATTCTGGAAGATGTCGCTATGTCAATTGAAATGAAATTTAAGGATTATTCTATTTTTTATGCTCCTCATATATTTTGTGGAGAAGAATTCCCTGTTAATTTTTTAGCAATGAGAAAAAGACAAAGCAAATGGACAAGAGGGGATGTGGGCTTAACAAAAAAATATACTTTTAAGATAATTTTTTCAAAAAAATTAAAATTTCATGAAAAAGCAGATATTTTAATATGCCCTCTTTTTACTGCATTTTTTTTAATAGATGTTTTTCTTCTTAATATCTTATTATTTTTTGTTATCGCTTTTCATGTTGATACCTTTCCTTTTAATACTATTTGGTTTTTTCCGGCAATTCTCTCTGGAACGGTAGGCCCATTTATTCCTTATTTGGCGATTTGGTTATTTAAAATGAATATATTTAGATTTTTTACCGATATAATAATATTTACTATTACACAATATTGTTTATTTTTAACAATGCTTATTTCATTAATTTTTGGAATTTTTAACAAAAAACTAATTTATCCGGTTACACCGAAATCAAATGCTAAAATCAAATTTAAATATTCAATATTATATAATTTAAAAGAAATTATTGCTGCAATAATATTTTTGACGCTTTGTTTAATAACAAAAATGAATTATCTATATATATTAACATTTTTTTTAATATTTTCTTTGGGAGTTGCTCCAATATTGACTCTTTCATCAAATATATCTTATGACAAAAAAAAGATTGAAAAAATTGATGCTGATATAAAAAAGCGTATGAGTGAAATCAGTAAAAAAATTATTGGCTATAAAAATGAAACAGAAACAATGTCAAATCTAGAAAGTAATGTTGAGACAAAGGTTGATAATGAAAGTAATGTAATAATGCCATCGTGACAGCAAATATATAAATTTAACTTGGAATTCCTCAATAAAATTTACAAAAAAAACGAAAAAAAAATATAAAAACAATTATTAATAAAAATTGCTAAAAAAACATTAACGGAAAATTTTAATAGAATAGTAAAGAGGTGTAAAATGATTCCTGTTAAAAAAGCTGTGGTTTTACTTGCAGGTTTTGGCACACGTTGTTTACCAATAACAAAAACAATTCCAAAAGCAATGATTTCAATTTTAAATAAACCTATCATTGAATATATTGTAACCGAAATTGTTGAAAGTGGAATTGAAGAAATTATTTTTGTCTTACCTAAAAACTGCAATGGAAATTTACTTCTTGAGCATTTTAGACCAAACATTGCTTTTGAAAAATTTTTAAAAGAGCGAGGTAAACCCGAATTTTTGAAACTTATTCAAAATTTTGAAAACGTTAAAATTAGAGGAGTTTTTGCAAAGCCTAACGGTAGTGGTGGGGCATTACTTGCAACAAAAAAATTTTTAAAAAATCAACCTTATGCGGTGTTAAATGGTGATGACTTATTTTTTGGAAAAAAACACGCTCTTAGTGAACTTTTAACAGTTTATAACGAAACGGGCAAATCTGTTTTAGGACTATCAAGAGTTCCAATTGAGGAGCGAAGCAAGTATGGAATTGCGGACGGAAAATATAAAAACGGAATGCTTAATATAAACCGTATCATTGAAAAACCCAAAAAAGAAGAAACTTGCAGTAATTTTGCTCTTGTAGGAAGGTATATTTTAACTCAAGATTTCATTTCTTATTTGGAAAAAGCACCTAAACATAACGAGGAAATTTGGCTTACGGATGCAATGGCAGAAATGGCTGAAAAAAGTGATAAAATGGTTGGAAAAGTTATTGATGCAAAACGTTTTGATTGCGGAAATAAATTTGGAATTTTAGAAGCAACGCTTACTCTTGCCTTAAAAGACAATGAAATCAATAACAAACTAAAAGCGTTTTTAAACAAAAAAGAAAATATTTGAAATTAAATTTTTTTAATTAATAAAAAAGGACTAAACAATAGTCCTTTTTGTTTACATAAATGTTGTATAAGATGTTGTTTTAAAGTGAATTAATGTTAGAAAATT
>CAZKOT010000003.1:36698-53613 GCA_964554475.1 uncultured Christensenella sp. | reverse complement strand
GGGGCGCTTACATTTGTTACAGCGAAGATTGTCATAAAAAATTAATGAAACAAAAAATGCTTAATAAAACTTTTAAATGTCAAGTTAGTGAAGAGATTTATGAAGAAATTTTAAAAGTGTTAAGTGAAAAAAATTAAGGAGAGAAAATTTGGCAGACGAAGGATTAAAAAACTTAAAAAAAATTCATCAAATTCAAGTGGGTGGAGCAATTCAGAACCTGCTAAGGCAACTACGCTCTTCAAAAATTTCAACTGAAGAATTTTTGAAAGATTTAAATACTAGAAAAAAAGAACTCTCTTTAATTTCTGAAAAACAAGAAAATGAGGTTATTGAAGTTAATTCGAAACCGGAAGAGATTAAATCTGATGTTTTAAAAGTAGAACCAGTGGAGTTAAAATCAGATAATAAAAATGAATTAAAAGATTTACCTGAAGAAAAACCTATTGAACAGAACAATTTAACTCAAAGCAAAACTCAACAACAAGGGGGTGTTTTTCGTCGAGATGGAGGAACACAGCAACGAATTTTTAACCAAAATCACATAACTCCTCAAGGACAAAAACAATTTCCTCAAAGAACATATGACCCAAATCGTAAACCATATGATCCTAGTCGAAAATCTTTTGATTCAAATCAAAAATCATTTGACCCAAATCGAAAACCATTTGACCCAAATCGAAAACCATTTGACCCAAATCGAAAACCTTTTCCTCAAAAAGATGGGTTTAAAAATGTTGGACAACGTCCAGCTTCTAGTTTTATTGCAAGTAAAGGTAATAGTTTAAGGGTATTTTCTAATTTGGAAAGTAGCAGTGTTTTAGCACAGCCAGAAAGATCTTTTGGAAATAAAAATAAATCTCAAAGAAATGTTGAAGAAAAAAATAGAGCAGCAAAAAAAGATAAAGGTTTCACAAGAAAAAATATTATTATTAACAATTCCGATGGCTTTGAAGAAACAACAATGGGTTCACGTAAATTAATTAAATCAAAGAAAAAGGAAGATGTTTTTGTTGCTCCTCAAGTTGAAAATGCTGTCGTTACAACCGAAACATTAACTGTAAAACAACTTTCGGAAAAAATTGGAAAACCTGTGACTGAAATAATTAAGAAATTAATGATTCTTGGAATCATGGCAACAATAAACAGTTTAATTGATTTTACAACAGCAGAATTAATTGCAAGTGAAATGGGAATAAAACTTGAGCAAAAACTTTCAAAATCGGCAGAAGAAGAGTTAACTCAATTTGCTTCCGTTGAAAAAGATGATGAAAAAAATCTTAAATCAAGACCACCAGTTGTGGCGGTTATGGGACATGTTGACCATGGTAAAACCTCACTTCTTGACATCATTAGAAAAACAAATGTTGTTGCTGGTGAAGCAGGTGGTATAACTCAAAAAATTGGAGCATATCAAGTTATTGCTAACGGCGGGAAAATTACTTTTATAGACACCCCGGGTCATGCTGCTTTCACTTCAATGCGTGCACGTGGAGCAAAAATAACAGATATTGCAATTTTGGTTGTTGCTGCCGATGATGGTATTATGCCACAAACAATTGAAGCAATTAATCATATTAAAGCTGCTGAAGTTCCTATGATCGTTGCAGTTAACAAAATGGACAAACCGGGCGCAAATCCTGAACGTGTTAAGCAACAACTTGCCGAAAATGGAGTTTTACCCGAAGAATGGGGCGGTGATACAATTTTAGTGCCAGTTTCTGCAAAAACTGGAGTTGGAATTGATAATCTTTTAAATACAGTTTTACTTGTCGCTGAAATGCAAGAATTAAAAGCGAATCCGAAACGACGAGCAGTTGCTACAGTTATTGAAGCAGAACTTGACAAAAATCGAGGACCAGTTGCAACACTTTTAATACAAAATGGAACTCTCAAAGTAGGCGACCATGCTATTTGTGGGATTATTTTTGGTAAAGTTAAGGCAATGTATGACGAAAATGGAAATACCGTTAAAGAGGCAACTCCTTCAACCCCAGTTAGTGTTTTAGGTTTTGAAGACGTTCCACAATCTGGAGACCAAGTGGTTGTTGTTAGTAACAAACTATCAAAACAAGTTATCCAGGAGAGAAAAACAAAAATTAAAATCGAAAAAGCGGATACAACTTCAGGAGTTACACTTGAAGAGTTTATGAGTAAAGTTAATGAAGGAAAATTTAAAACTTTAAACATTATAATTAAAGCTGATTTGCAAGGTTCTGTTGAAGCACTTAAACAATCGTTAACAGTTATTGCAAATGAAGAAGTAAAAGTGAACTGTGTTCATAGCGCCACTGGCCCTGTTACCGAATCTGATTTAATTTTAGCAAAAACATCAAAATCAATAGTAATTAATTTTAATCTTAAAGTCATGTCAAAAATTAAAGCTATGGCTGAAAAATTGGGTGTTGAATTAAAAGAATATAAAATCATTTATGAAGTCGTTGATGATATTACCAAGGCAATTACTGGCATGGTAACTGCTAAATTTGAAAAACAGGTTATCGGTCATGCAGAAGTGAGAGTTGTTTTCAAACTTTCTTCATCAGGCGTTATTGCAGGTAGTTATGTTTTAGACGGTAAAGTAATAAGGCATGGAGGAGTTAGAGTTCTTCGCGGTAATGAAGAAATTATTGATACTACAATTGAGGCTTTAAAAATTCAAAAGGATGACAAATCTGAAGTTAATCATGGCTTTGAGTGCGGTATTAAATTAAAAGATTTCAATAATCTTAAAGAAGGGGATATTTTGGAAGTTTATCAAAATATTAGAATCAATTAATTTAAAACATAAATTAAATAGTAGAAAATAAAAATAGGAGTACATACTTAGTTATAAATTTCATATTTTTTTAGGAGGTAATAATGTCAAACCGAACTGAACGTGCTTCAGCTGAAATTCAAAAAGCACTTTCCGAAATCATTTTGGAAGAACTTAATGACCCCCGTTTTTCAAATTTAATAACAATTACTTACGTAAAAACATCTCCAGATTTTTCTTCATGTAAAATTGGTGTTAGCATTTTTTTGAAAGAAAAAAAAGAAAGAGAAGACACTTTAAAACTTTTAATTAAGTCAAGCGGATTCATTAGACGTATTTTAACTGAAAAAGTTAAAATGCCTTCTTCACCAAAATTAATTTTTATTCTAGACGAAGGAGCGGTTCATAGTGACAGAATTAATGAAATTTTAAACACTTTAAAAATTCCGCCATTAAAATAGTTTTAGGCGCAAATTAGATTTATATTCAATACTTTAACAACTTTATTTTCTAGTTAATTTTAGCGTTAAAATGTGAAAAAATAGCATAAAAGAGTGGTGGTAGAAAAAAGAAAAAATTTTTTCAACTTTTAAATTTCCAATTTTTTTTAAAAAGGTGCCAATGAAAGAAATAATTAAAAAAATAAAAAAAGCAAAAAATATCGCATTATTTTCTCATATTAATGCTGACCCTGATTCTTTAGGTTCACTAGCGGCAATGCAACATGCTTTAAGTCAAATGAAAAAAAAATCAACAATTTTTTTAAACGAACCATTGTTTCAAGAGTTTGAATTTCTTTCATTTGAAAACATCTCTTTTGAACAGAAAGGTGATTTTGACCTTTTTATTTCACTTGATACTTCTTCTAAAACGAGATTGGGAATTTTTGAGAAATGGTTTACTTCTCAAAAGAATTCCATTGCAATTGATCATCACAAGCAAAGAGAGCAATTTGCGAAGATTGAACTGATTAAAACCGAAAAAGTTTCTAATTGTGAAATCCTTTTTGAGCTTTTTAAAAAATTAAAAATTAAATGGACAAAAAATATTTGTAATGCATTATACACAGGAATCTGTGGAGACAGTGGCGGTTTTAGATTTCTTAACACTACTAAAAAAACTTATGAGTATGCAGGATTTTTAATTGAAAAAGGTGCTGATTTTGTGTTCATTAATGAATTACTTTTCATGACACATGAACTTAGTCAGTTAAAATTAATGAAAATTTTAATTTCAAAAATTGAAATAATTGAAAATATCGGCATTAGTTCAATTTTACTTTCTGACAAACAAGAGGCAAACTGCGAAAATTATGACACAAGTGAATTTATTAATATAGTTAAGTCTGTTAAGGGAGTTGATTTGGCTGTTTTGTTTAAGCAAGTCAAGGGTAATAGTTTTTCAGTTAGTTTTCGTAGTTGTCCAAATTATGATGTTTCACTTCTTGCGGGAATTTTTGGAGGCGGAGGGCATAAATGTGCATCCGGTATGTCAATAATGGGAACTTTTCAATCTGTAAAGAAAAAAGTTTTAAAGGAAGTAATTAAATTTGTTAAAGAAAATTAATAATTTTTTAGATGTTAATGGCATTATTGTTTTAAACAAACAAACTGGAATGAATTCATTAACATCAGTAAAAAAAGTTCAAAGTTTTTTTAATGCTAAAAAAGCTGGACATTTAGGAACTCTTGACCCTTTAGCAAGTGGTGTTTTGGTTGTTGCACTTGGAAATGCAACCAAACTTTTTGAAAAACATTTAAATGAGAAAAAGTTATATCGTGCTGTTTTTAAATTTGGAGTTGAAACAACAACTTTAGACAGCGAAGGAGAAATTTTAAAGGAAGAAAATGTTGATATAAATTCTAAAGATGTTAAAAATGCATGCAAAGAACTTATTGGAACTTATGAGCAAATGCCACCTAAATTTTCAAGTAAAAAAATAGGTGGAAAAAATGCTTATGAACTTGCTCGTAAAGGAAAGGATTTTAAATTATCTCCAAAAAAAATTACAATATTTGATTTTCATCTGATTAAAAAACTCGAAAAAAACACCTTTTTATTTGAACTTGAAACATCATCGGGAACATATATACGCAGTTGCTGTGATGATTTGTCTAAAAAACTGGGAACATGTGCAACAATGGTTGCTCTTATTAGATTAAAAGCAGGGGAATGGGATGTTAGTTCAAGTGTAATACTGCAACAATTAACAACGAAAGACTTATTACAAAATGAGGTGGTGAATGAGTGATATAAGATTTGGTCCATCGGGGAATAGTCAAATATTTTTTGATGCAGGATTTAAATATAGCATTGAAGCTCCAAGTTTTCTTGCAAAGTATGGACTAAAAGCTTATGAATATTCATTTGGAAGGGGATTTACTTTAAGCGAAGAAAAAGCAAAAATATTAGGACAAAATGCAAAATTACATGATGTTGAAGTTAGCCTTCATGCCCCTTATTACATAAATTTCGCAAACGAAAATGAAGATATGATTTTTAAATCATTTAGTTATATCACAAGATGTTTAGATTATATTAAATTAATGAATTGTAAAAAAATTGTAATTCATCTGGCATCTTGCGGAAAAATGACAAGAGAAAATGCATTAATTTTAACAAAAAAACGACTTGAAGAATGCGTTGAACTTTGCTACAAACATACGGACATGTCAAATGCTAAACTATGTCCTGAAACAATGGGAAGATATAGTCAAATTGGTGATGAAAAAGAAATTGTTGACTTTTGCATTATTGACAAATGCTTAACTCCAACTTTTGATTTTGGACACATTAATTCACTAAAGCAAGGCGGACTTAAAACTGTTGATGATTATAAAAGAATTTTTGACTATAGCTTTGAAAAATTGGGCGAAGAAAAAACAAAAAATTGTCATATTCATTTCTCAAAAATCCAATATGGTTTAAAAGGCGAAATTAAACACCTGAGTTTTGAAGATAATAATTTTGGACCTGATTTTGAAACCCTTGCAAAAGTTTTAATTGAATACAAACTAACTTCAACTGTAATTTGCGAATCGGGCAATACTATGATGGAAGATGCAATAAAAATGAAAAATATTTATGATAAATTAAAATTAAAAAATAGTTAATAAGTTAATTTCTTGGATTAGGATTTTAGTTATTATGTCACTAATTTTTTCTAGACAAAAAAATTAATTTATGCTAACATTTGAAATAATAAAAGGATAAAAAATATGGTTAGTGCAAGTGAATTTAGAAAAGGTGTTACTTTTGAAATGGAAGGAAATGTTTACAATGTCGTTGATTTTCTTCATGTAAAACCAGGAAAAGGTTCTCCCTTTGTTAGAGCAAAATTAAAAAATGTTATTTCAGGACAGGTTATTGAAAAAACATTTAATCCTTCTGAAAAATTTCAAAATGCGGTAATTGAAAGACAAGAAATGCAATATCTCTACAATGAAGGTAATCTTTTCTATTTTATGGATACAAAAACTTATGACCAGATTCCACTTAACAAGGAGCAAGTTGAAGATGCTTTAAATTTCATAGTGGAAAATATGACTGTTCAAATTGTTTCTTTCAAAGGAGTTCCATTTTCAATTGTTCCGCCAACATTTGTTGAATTAACAATTGTTGATTGTGAACCTGGTGTTCAAGGAGATACTTCTAAAGCAGGTTATAAACCCGCAAAACTTGAAACTGGCCTTGTAATTCAAGTCCCGCTTTTCGTGAATCAAGGAGAAAAAATAAGAGTTGACACACGCGAGGGTGGTGCTTATGTGGATAGAGTTAAATAGACTGTCATAAAGAGCAAAAGCAAATTAAAAATGGTAAGTCACTGCTTTTTCTAAGTTGCTAATTTTTTTAACATTTAAATAAAAAGGTATGGATTATGAAAATGCGTGACAAAAAAGAATTAGAAAATTTAAAATTTTTGGGAGAAAAATTAAATAAGAGTTATTTTGAATATGACCCAAAATTATTAGAAACAATTAACAACTTAAATCAAAAAAATGAGTATTTAATTAATATAATAGCTCATGAATTTTTAAGTTTGAACAAAAAAACAAAAAAACCTTTTTTTGGCTCAGTTTATTTTTCGTATGTTCCAAATGAAAAACTTGTTGAAAGCAAATCATTAAAATTGTATATAGGTAGTTTTAGAAATTCTTATACAGACCCAGAGTTATTAGCATCAACTATAAAAAATGATTTGGAAAAAATTCTTAAACCCAAATATTTAAGAATAACTTTTGAAGATTTTACTTCTCAAAAAAAATATTGCTTGGAATGCACTGAAAAAGAAACTACGTTTCAATTAAAAGAAAATACTGATGATTTAAATGATTTTAAAAAAGATTTGATTGAAATAAATGATTTTTATTTTTCAACTTTATGTCCAAAAACATCTCAACCGGATTTTGCGAAAATTTTTATTAAATATATTCCTAACAAAAAATTATTTGATGAGAATTATTTTAAAGATTATTTGAAAACATTTCTACAAAATGGAAATTTCCATGAGGATTGTGTAAATTTAATTAAGGATGAATTAGTAAAAAATTTAACACCACAATATTTGGAAGTTCTTGGAATATTTGCAATTAGGGGAGGTATTGCAATTTTTCCATTTTCAAACTATTCTTGTCAAAAATTTCAAGCTTTTAAAAGAATGAGATTGCTAGAAATAATTGAAGAAGCAAATCAAAAAAGTTATTATAAAAATTTTAGGCTAATTTAAGGCAGTTTTTTAATGATGATTTCTTAATCTTAAAATCTATTATTGCTAAATCAAAATAAATTGTCTTATTTAAAAATAATTAATTGTATTTATTCGATTTTTGTTGAAAAAATTGCATTCTATAAAATTAAGGTATTTTTAAAAAATTACAGATTGACTTTATGTTATTTTTTTTGTTAAGATAAGTTGATTAAATATAAATATAATTTATTATTATTTTAAAATAAATCAAATTTATAAATTAAAAATTTTTGCTAAAAGGATATTCAATGTTATATTTTTTTTCACTTCTAAGTGATGAAGAGCCAATTACTGTTTTTGCGATTATACTTGCTTTTATTCTTTCAATTTTGCTTGCAATCACTTTGCATGAATTTGCTCATGCTTTTGTTGCTTACAAATTTGGTGACCAAACTGCAAAAACTGAAGGAAGATTATCATTAAATCCTTTTAAACATATTTCTCTTGCTGGTGCACTTTGTTTTCTTTTAGTAGGTTTTGGTTGGGCAAAACCAGTTCAAATTAATCCAATGAAATTTCGAAATTACAAAAAAGCTATGGCGTGGGTTTCTATTTCAGGTATTTTGGTAAATCTTTTTTTAGGCATTATTTTTAGTGGATTTTTATTTTTGTTTTACTATTTAATTCCTAATTATTCAAACATGTTTTTAGTTTTTTTAGACAATTTTTTAGCATTCTCAATTCAAATTAACATCACTTTGGCAATTTTTAATCTTCTTCCAATTTATCCGCTTGATGGATTTAATTTTATTGCAACTTTTCTTCGCAACGAAAACAAGTTTGTTCAATTTATGTATAGATATGGAACTATAGTTCTTGTAATTTTTATTATGTCGCCTATTTTTGATTTGTTTTACACCTATGTTATAGGTGGAATTTTTAAACTTTTCACTTTAATATGAAAAATAACTTAATAAAAATTAAGACAAATATTATGAAACTACTGCTTAAAATATTATTCTAGACATATAATTGAACTTATGATAAAATTAAATTCAAGGAGAAAAAAATGACAAAAATATTTGAAATCACAGGAAAATTTTCGCAATACGGACAATTCGCACCTAATAATCAATTTCATGGTTATGTGGAATTAGAAAATAAAATCTATAATTACCAAACAAATGATAGGGGAAAAATAGTACGTCAACATTTTAAAGGAATTCAAATTGATCAATATGATGAAGAAAAAATAAAAAGATTGGTATTTGGGGGAATTCAAATAGCTCAAAATGGAAAAGTTAATCTTTTTTTCTATAAAATTGTAAATAATGATTTTCTTGCACCGATTAATTATGGGTTGGAATCTAATTCATTATCGGATGAATTTACTGGTGAATGGTTAGTAATGCAAGGGCCTTCAGAATCAGACATTGAATTTGGCGGAAATGCAATTGTTAATTTAAAAGAAGTCAAAGAAACTAAAGAAATTAGAGAGTTTTTGGAATCTGGCTATGAGGAAAACAAAAGTTTTCCTTTACAAATGAGGTTTGCAATTGAACAATTTGAAACAGATGAAAAATATTTAGACCAACTTAATTTACAACAAGAAAAAACTTCAGATGCTATATTATAATAAATTTATTATTTACATAAACTTAAAACAAATATTTGCTTGTCTTATATTTGTTTTTTTGTTACTATATTAATAATGGAAACAATATTAAACAGTGAAGAAGAGCAAAAAAGTATTTTAAATTTTATTGCAAACTGCAATGATTTTTTGAAAGGAAAATATTTGTTTGCAAATAGAAAAATTGCACAAATTGCAGAAGATATTGAAGTTAGTGCACCTCTTTTAAATTTGTTTATCCAGTGCATTGACGGATTTGACAAATCACTTGAAATGGCGAAAGCATTTATTAAATCTCCTTCACCAACAAAGCAAGGTTATTTTGTTGCTCCTGAAGAACTTGATAAGTTTATTGCGCTTGCATATTGTGTTTTTAATGATGTGAGAAAAAATGAAATAGATTTTGATTCTTTTTTAAACAATTATTTTCCTGCAGATGCAAAATTTAATTCAGTTCAAAAATTTGCTCATCTAATTATTGAACCAGTTCGTAATATTATTGCAAAATATTTTGAATTGCCTTTTGATAATAATGTTAAGTATGAAATAATTAATTCTTTAAAACCCGAAGAAGAAATTGATGAACAAAGTGAAGAAGAACCCGAGTTTGAACAAGAGTTTAATTATAATTTTGTTAACAGTTTAATTATTGAAATAATTTCTCTTATAAAATTCACAAAAAAAATTCAACCTGAAATAAGAAAAGATGCTTTAAACATTTTAAACCAAACAATTATTGCTTGTGATAATAAGGACAATCAACTTATTTATGCTTTAGTTATGGGATTTAAATATATTCAACCTAAAATTAAGCATACTGAAGGATTGACAAAAAAACTTTTAAAAGAATTTGAAAATTTTGATTTTGACACATATTAAATTATTAGTAAAATTAAACAGCAAATTGCACTGCTAAAAAAACAATGCGTTAACTTTTGAAGAATGAAAACTGAGGTTTTCATTTCTATTTTTTTTAAAAACGCCATTGACTGAAATATTGTTGACAGTCCACCAAATGATATGATTAAAGTGCTAAGCAATGTTTTAAGATTTAGTGAAAGATTTAAAACTGCAACATTTTTGCAACCATAAGTAATTTCAAAAAAACCATTGAATATTGATGTGAAAGCATTTTGTGAATTTAACCAAAACCCTAAAGCTACATTTAAAAATTCAATTAAAATAAAAAAAACGACAATATATGTTCCAACAATTAGCATCGAATTACATGACGAAAGAGCAGTGTTATATAGAAAATTGTCATCGCTATCTTGAGTTAATTTTTGTTTTAATCTAAAATTATCATTAGCACGAAAATTTCGGTAAAGAATTCCATTAAAAATTGAGCCTAAAATATGAGAAATTAAAATTATATATCCTGCTTGTTTTGAAATCAGCATGCCCACGCCAACTGTTGCAAGCATAAACATTGGTCCACAATTTGCACAATAACTGATTGTTCGTTGTGCAGTGCCACGACTTATTCTACCGTCTTCATATAAATCGGCAGTTAGTTTTGCTCCTACGGGATACCCAGAAATAATACTCATAAAAAAAATGTAGCTTGAAAGTCCTTCAGTTTTATACAAAAATTTGTTTATAGGTGCAAAAATTTTTCCTAAAATTTCAACAATGCCGAGTTTTGTTAAAAATTTTGAGTATAATAAAAATGGAAATATGCTAGGAAGAACAAGTGTTGCCCAAACAAGTAAAGCATCGAGAGCAACTGAAACATATTTTTGAGGATTAATAACCATTGCGACAATTACAAAAATTAAAATTATTGAAAAAATTAAATAAAAAAAATATGTCTTATTTTTTGTTTTTTTGACAGTTTTATTTATAGTGCGTTTGACAAGAGTAATTTCTTTCATTTATAATAACGTATGACTTAAATTAGTGACAAATGACAAATAATAACAGTTAGGTTAGTAGTACAATTAAATAATAAAAATAGCTTGTAAGAAATATTTTGAATAATAAATTAAATAAACACAAAAAATACCCAAATAATATTCAAATAACTAGTTTTTTTGATAGGCAACCATAGTACTATTAAAATTATAATCGGAGTAAAAAATGCATTTAGAAAAATATTTAATTTCAAAGGCTAGAAGCAGGACACGAACAATAGTTTTTCCGGAAGCTTCTTTTTCTGAAAAAATAATTCAGGCCATCAAAATCATTAATAAAAGAAAAATTGCAAAAGTAATTTTAATTGGTGATGAAAGTGCTCTTGTTATGAGATTTAAAAAGCTTCCTCAAGAAATAACAATAATAAGTCCTAAAATTTCCTCGCTGACAGATGAACTTGCTCAAAAACTTTTTGAACTAAGAAAAGAAAAAGGTGTTACACTTGAAGAAGCAAAAGGTTTAATTCAGGACCCCTTTTATTTTGCTGTTATGATGGTTGAAATGGGTTATGCTGATGGAATTGTTGGTGGTGTGGAAGTTGAAACAGCAAAATTTTTACGTCCTGTTCTTGAAATTATTAAATCAAAAGAATTGTATGCTTCAGCGACGTTTTTGTTTTTTGGAAAGCACAAAACAATTAAGTTACCACTTTTTATTTCTGATGCTGGTATTATTCAAAAACCAACCCAAAATCAATTTGCATTAATTGCGAAACAAACAGTTGAAACAATGAAAAAACTATTCCCAAAAGAAGAAGCAAAAGTTGCTTTTCTTTCTTATTCTACAAAAGGCAGTGCAGAGCATGAAGATGTTACAAAAATGCGTGAAGCAAAAGAATTATTTTCTTTGTCTAATCCCACCGTTTTAACAGATGGAGAGATGCAACTTGATGCCGCATTAATTCCAGATATTGCAAATATTAAATGCAAGGAAAGTATTGTTGGGGGAAAAGCAAATATTTTAATTGTTCCAGATTTAAATGTTGGAAACATAGTTTGTAATGTAATTCAATATTTCGCTAATATGAAAGGAATAGGTTTAATAGTACAAGGTTTAAATAAACCAGTTAATAATCTCTTAATGGGTTGCTCTGTTAATGACATTATTAATTTGACTTGTGTGACGGTTCTTCAATGTGAGTAATGCTGGCGATTAAGCAAGGGACAACATAATTTAAGATTTTTCTTGCCTTTTTGTTTTTTTTGTGTTTTCTCGCTTCATGACAGCAATTTTTTACCTAAATGGAAAAGTTTATGAAGCTAAATATTCAATTTTTTTTCGAAACCTAAGTTATACATTCAAATATAGGAATTATTTTTTTTATTTTGATAAAAAGAAGCAAAGTGAGAAAAATAATGATTATTTATATTTTTATTACATTATGCTTTACAAAAATTAATTTGCTATGTTATATTAATCGTGATCAAAAAAACGAGAAATTAGGAGAATTTCATGAAAAACATTTCATCATTGTTTAAGCCAAAATCAATTGCAGTTATCGGAGCTTCAAGTAAAAGCGGAAAAATTGGTAATGTTGTGGTTAAAAACCTGTTAGAGGGTGGTTATAAAGGAAATATTTATCCTATTAATCCCAAAGAAGAAGTTATTGAAAACTTAAAAAATTATAAATCAATTTTAGATGTTCAAGATGATATAGACCTTGTTGTTATGGCTATTCCTGCAGCGAGTGTATATGGTGCAGCTGTGGAGTGTGCCAAAAAGAATGTTAAAAATATGATTGTTTTGTCGGCAGGTTTTAAAGAAGTTGGCGGGGAAGGAGTAAAACTCGAAAAAGAACTTGTTGAGTTTTGCAAAGAAAAAAATATTAACATTTTAGGACCGAATATATTGGGCTCAATTGATACTCACAATAATTTAAATGCAACTTTTGGACAATTAATGCCCAAAAAAGGAGATATTGCTTTTATTTCACAAAGTGGTGCTATGCTTGTTGCAATTTTGGATTGGTCAATTTCCGCAGGTATTGGGTTTAGTAAAGTGGTTAGCATAGGGAACAAAGCTGATATTTCAGA
Source organism: uncultured Christensenella sp. (assembly GCA_964554475.1). Classification (GTDB taxonomy): domain Bacteria; phylum Bacillota; class Clostridia; order Christensenellales; family UBA1242; genus CAJKWP01. The sequence continues at coordinate 40,591 of CAZKOT010000003.1, read as the reverse complement.
AAATGATTTAATTGAATATATTGCAAATGACCCTGATACTAGTGTAATTCTTTGTTATTTAGAAAGTATTTCAGACGGAAAAGCATTTTTAAAAGTTGTTAAAAAGGCATCGGTGAAAAAACCAGTAATAATTTTAAAATCTGGTTCTTCAAGCGCGGGGGCAAAAGCGGCATCCTCGCATACGGGTGCACTTGCCGGCAGTGATTTAGCATTTGATTTAGCATTTAAACAATCGGGTGCTATTCGTGCGAAAAATATGACTGAACTATTTGGACTTGGAATGGCATTATCAAAATTACCTCTTCCAAAAGGTGAAAACATTGCGGTTGTTACGAATGCTGGAGGTGGGGGAGTTGTTACTGCTGATGCTGTTGAAAATTTAAATTTAAAAATGGCAAAATTAAGCGGTGAAACAATAAAAACTCTGCAAGAAAATTTACCGCATGAAGGAAACTATTTAAATCCTGTTGATGTCCTTGGAGATGCTTCACCGGAAAGGTATAAATTTGCACTTGAAAATGTTGCGAATGATAAAAATGTTGATGCAATAATTGTTATTACTTGTCCTACAAAAGTTGCAAAGCCTTTGCAAATTACAGAAGAAATTTTAAATGTTAGAAAAAAATTTAAGGACAAACCTATTTTCCCAGTTAATATGGGTGGATTTACTTTTGATGAATCAAATAAAATATTACTAAATAACAATATGCCGTCTTATATTTTTCCTGAAACAGTTGCGGAAATAATCCATGGAATGACCAAATATTCAAAATTTTTAAATGAAGTCAAAGAACAAGAATTAGTAAAATTCAAAAATGTAAATAAGGCAAAAATTGAAGAAATTTTTTCAAAGGTAAAAAATGAGGGAAGAAGTGCGCTTTTAGGTAGTGAAGCTTATACAGTTTTAGAGAGTTATGGCATTTCTTCAATACCAATGTTTTTAACAAAAAGTGCTAAAGAAGCGGGTGAGATTGCTGACAAATTAAATTATCCGGTTGTCTTAAAAATTGCTTCTGACAAAATTTTGCATAAATCTGACGTGGGAGGAGTAAGAGTTAACATTAAATCTCGAAAAGAAGTCGAAATGGTTTTTGACGAGATTATGACTTCTGTAAAAAAAGCACTTCCAAATATTACTCCAAATGGAATCGAAGTTTACAAGATGATGCCCAAAGGTCAAGAGGTAATTATAGGAATGATGAGAGATCCAAGTTTTGGTCCAATGATTGCTTTTGGTATGGGTGGAATTTATGTTAATCTTATTAAAGATGCCTCATTTAGACTTGCAGAAGGTTTAACAAAACAAGATATAGATGAACAAATTAAGGAAACAAAAGCTTATACATTGTTAAAAGGTTATAGAGGAGAAAAACCAGGTGATATTGAAGCTGTTAAAGAAATTATTGCAAGGATAGCACAATTTACACTTGATTTTCCACAAATTAAAGAACTTGACATTAATCCAGTTTTTGTTTACGAAAAAGGCGCTTATGCACTTGATATAAAGATTTCAATATAAAACATAACTTATCTCTAAAATTTTTACTTGACATAAAACATTTTTTCAAATATACTTTTTAAAACATCAGGAGGAAATTTGAAATGGCAGTTCCAAAGGGAAAGGTTTCTAAGGCAAGAAGAAATTCAAGAAATTCATCAAATTTTAAAAATAAGGCTCCAACTTTAGTTGAGTGTCCTAGTTGTCATGAATCAACAAAGCCACATACCGTGTGTTCAAAATGTGGAAATTATAAGGGTAGAAAAGTTGTTGAAGTTGTAAAAAAAGAAAAAAAAGACAAAAAATAATCAGGCTGTCGACAAAGCGCAATGGACACAAAATTTCGACAACCTGGTTTGACAACAGTCTGAAAGTAATAGTGTAAACTAGCAATTTAAAATTGTATATAAATTAACATCTTTTTTAAACACAGAAAATTGCTGTGTTTTTTCTTTTGTGATTAAATATTTAATTTGTTATACTCTTATATGTCTAAATTAATTGATACTAAATTGAAAATTTTAGAATATGAGAAGAAAATTGTTGGAAAATAATTATTTATAATGTTTTTACCTTTATGTATTATTTAGACACAAAAAAACTTATGATTTCATGCTTCTTGCATTGTAATGCATAGATAAAAAAATAATTACAAATACCAAAAAAAAATTATTAGGGGATTATTTATGAAGATTGTTTTAGATGCAATGGGGGGCGATTATGCTCCAAAAATAATAATTGATGGTGTTTTTAAAGCATTAAAAAAATTTGAAGATATAGATTTTATTTTAACTGGAAATGAAAAAGTAATTAAAGGTTTTTTACCTGAAGATAATTCCAGAATTTCAATAATTGATTGCAAAGAAATAATTGAAAATAATGAATCTCCCACTGTTGCAATTAAAGAAAAAAAAGATTCTTCTTTAGTTGTTGCTTTTGATATATTGAAAAAAGGTGATGCTGATGCTTTGATTACAGCAGGAAGCACAGGTGCAACGTTAGCCGGAAGTTTTTTAAAAATTGGAAGAATTAATGGAGTTTCACGTCCGGGTCTTGCTCCTTTTTTGCCTACCGCAATTAATGGAAAAAAAGTTATTTTAATTGATTGTGGTGCAAATATGGATTGCAAATCTATTAATCTTGTTCATTTTGCAATAATGGGTTCATGCTATGCAAAAATTGCTTTGGGAGTAAAAAATCCAAAAGTTGGCCTTTTAAATGTTGGAGTTGAGGAGCATAAGGGTAATGACTTAACTAAAGAAGCATATGACTTAATAAAAAAACTTAACATAAATTTTGCTGGCAATATTGAAGCACGTGAAATTATTTCTGGAGAGATTGATGTTGTTGTTTGTGATGGTTTTTCAGGTAATGTTGCTTTAAAATCTATTGAAGGAACGGGCCAAATGATTATTAATGATGTTAAAAATGCTTTTAAGGGATTTTTAGGAAAAATTGCAGGTTTGCTTGTTTTAAAAAAATTGAAACAAATTAAAACAAAAATGGATTACAATTATATTAGTGGAGCTCTTGTTTTAGGCTGTTCAAAAATAATTATAAAATCACATGGTTCAAGTAAAGCAGATACAATTTTTGCATCAATTGAACAGGCAAAAAAACTTTTTGATGCTGATATTTTGTCACAAATAAAAGAAGAAATTAAAATAAATGAGGTTCAATGAACGAGATATTTGGTTATAAGTTTAAAGATAAAAAACTTTTTGAGACTGCTTTTACTCACAGTTCTTTTTCAAAAAATAATTATGAACGTTTAGAGTTTTTAGGAGACAGCATTCTTGACTTTGTTGTTGGAGATTATTTTTTTCATCAAACTTCAGAGGCGGAGGGGCAATTAACCCGTCTTCGTGCTCAATTTGTTTCTGAAAATTTTTTAGCTCGTGTTTTTGATCGTTCGAAAATTAATGAAAAAGTAATTTTGGGAAAAAGTTATAAAGGAAAAATTTCAAAGTCTATAAAAGCGGATATTGTTGAGGCAATAATCGGAGCAATTTATTTAGACAGTGATTACGAAAATGTGAAAAAATTTGTTATTTCTTTCCTTAATCTTGGAAATTACAAAACGATGAAAAATCGAGATTACAAATCACAACTTCAAGTTTTTGTTCAATCAAAAAAGAAAAAAGTAAAATATCGTCTCATTTCAAAAAGCGGTTTAAGTCATAACCCTTGTTTTAAAGTTTCAGCATTTATTGACAACGAAGTTGTTGGAGTGGGCGAAGCAAGTTCAAAACAAGAAGCAGAACAGGAAGCTGCATTTTGTGCTTTAAAAAAAATAAACAATTAATTTCTTTTGTTAAATAATTTAAAACTATAAACAATCATAATATAGAATGTGAATAATAAAGCAATTTGTTTATAATTTAAATAACAGTTG
>CAZKOT010000003.1:0-36688 GCA_964554475.1 uncultured Christensenella sp. | reverse complement strand
AGACATAAAAGCTTAAAACACTACAATAATCCATTCAATACGTTTTTTATTTGATTTTTTTCAAGTATTACTGTAATATATAAACATATTGGAGTTAAAAAGAAATGGTTGTTATTCATAAATTGTATTTAAAATATATTAGAGAATATTATGCACTTTTTGATATAAATCTTGAAATCTCAAATGGTGAAAAAGTTGCTTTTGTTGGTGGTGAAGATTGCGGAAAGACTAGTCTTATTAGAATTTTAGCAAAACTTGAAAAATTTACTTCGGGTGAAGTTTATATTAAAGATTTGCCAATTAAGCAAATAAAATATGATTTAGATTTGAGTGTGGGTTACATCCCCGTTCATCCAATTTTTTTTGACAGAAAAACAGTTTATGAAAATTTGAAATATGTTTTAGCGATAAGAAAAATGGACAAAAAACAGATTGATGAAAAAATTAATAGCATTCTTTCTAATTTAAAAATTGAAAACTTAAAAGATATGAAAATAGCAAATTTATCGTTTTATGAAAGATATTTGGTTTCAATTGCACGATTAAGTTTACGTAAAATTGATCTTTTGCTTGTTGATAATGTATTTGAAAAATTAAGTAAAAATAACGAAAGTGAAAACATTAAAAATATTTTAAAAGAAAAATTTTCTTCTCAAAAAGATTTAACAATGATTGTTGCAACTTCTGACAAAACAATTGCAAAACAGCTTGCAAAAAGAAATGTTTACTTAAAAGCTGGAAGTATAGTTGAAGAAGATGAAATGTAGGAAAAGATTTTTTTCACTTCTAGCATTTTTTACTTTTTATAAAGATTTTTATTATTCAAAATAAGTTAATTTTTTTTAAAATAATTTCTTGATTTTATGTATTTTATGTTTTTGTTTTCTTTTTTGATTGTTTTTTCGTCATTTAATTTTTGCTTTTTTGTTTGAGTTAACATTTGGAGTAAAAAAGATAATTGATTGTTTGGTATTAAATTTGATTCTTTTTTCCCACTTAACATTTGAAATAAAGGTAATAATGCATTTGAATTCGAGTTGTTATTTAATAGTAAATTTAGCAAAACAGATGGAATATTGTTTAAAGGAAAAGAATTTCCTGAATCTTGTTCATTGTTTTGATTGCTTTGAGTGTTATTTATTATACTTTTAAATAATTGTTGAAAATTATTATTATTTCCACCATTTTGCAAATTTGAAAAAAATCCTTGTAAATTTTCTTTTTGTTCATTTTCATTTGTAGGTTGACAATTATTTTTTGAGTTTACAAAAGAAGAAAAAATATTTTGTAAATTTTCATTGTTTTGTCCTTTATTTCCTAAAACTTTTGCTAATAATTCATTTTGATTATTATCATTTTTATTTAAATTTGAAAGCAAAAGATTTAAAAAATCGTTGTTGTTTTGAGAAAATAAATTATTAAAAGGTGAAGATGATTCACTTTTATTTTTTTCGGTTTTGTTTTCGTCATTATCAAGCTTATTGTTTTCGTATGCTTCTTTAGGATAATAACTAAATGCTTTGTTTTCCACAAATCTCCTTTTTACTGCTATAACAAATTATGAAAAATAAATGAAAATTGACATTGTTATTGAATATTTACGAAGAATTTTTTAAATTGTTTGAAAATTTGTGAAAAATATTAGCTAAATTACAATATTCATTGTTTCACTGTATTATATATGAATTCATATATTGTTTTAGTTAAGAGATTATTCACGTAAAAGATGAAGGAGGTTTTAAGGTGGGAATATCGGATTTTTTGAATAATATTAATAGCCAAAATAATAAAAATGAGGAAAAAATTAAGAAAAACATTGAAAAAAGTTTCGAAAAATATAAAGATATGACTGAAAATGACCTGATGTCGCAACTTTTAAATGAAGCAAATAAACAAAAACAGCGAGGAAATTTTGATTACGAGAAATTAAAATCTGCAGTTGATAGAATGTCGTCATTTTTACCCGAAGAGCATGTTAAAAAATTAAGACAACTTTTAGAACAATTAAAATAATAATATGAGAGACAATAAAATTTTTTAACGCGGGCACGAATGCTTTCGCATTCTAGCCGCTAAAATTTTCTTTTCTCTCATACCCTCACACGGTCAAACTTCGTTTGACCTAAAATGCTATCGCATTTTGTTGGTTTAAATTGCGAAGCAATTTAAACCAGTTCGGCTCACTTTTTAATTAAAGTGTTCGCTTCAAATTTTTTGGTTGAATAAAATCCAACCTTAAAAAATTTTCGCTCCGTTTTTTTATGGAAATTATTAAAAAGAAAAATATTTTTGGAACAAAAATTTTAATATGAGAGACAATAAAATTTTTTAACGCGGGCACGAATGCTTAAATCTTTAATTTCTCTACAGACGAAGTTTGCCTAAGTCTATATTTAAGGCAAAATATAAAAATTTCTTGCCGTATAGCAAGTTTTTTGTTATAATCACAATTATTAAGAGAAAGTATTAATTGTAAATAATAATTCTGTTAATATAAATGATTTATTCTTAAAAAGGGGAACTATGAAAATCGGGTTACTAATTGCAACATTAGGAGATTTTCTTCGAAATGAATTGGTTATTATCGGAATTGTCTTGGCAGCCGTGGGACTAGCCCTTTCTTTTCTATCAAAACGTATTGCTAAATCGGTTAGAAAATCTGATGAAATTAAACCAACTGACACTGTTATGCTTACTTTTAAAGCATTTGGACTTATTTGTATTGTGGTGGCATTAGTGTTAATTACTATTGAAATCAGTGGACAGTAAAAAATAAATAAATTTTTAATGCTTTATATTTTGTTTTCAATTTTTATTATTATTTAAATTAATATTACATTAATTTTAGGAGTTATTATGCAACAAAAATACATGCCGGAAATGTTTGAAAAAAAAATTTACGAAATGTGGAAAAAAAATAAATACTTTTCTGCAAAAACAACTTCGCTGAAAGAAAAATTTAGTATGGTTATGCCCCCTCCAAATGTTACAGGTAATTTACATATGGGGCATGCTTTGGATAATACAATGCAAGACATAATTATTCGTCAAAAACGTATGCAAGGTTTTGAAACACTTTGGGTTCCAGGAACTGACCACGCAGCAATTGCAACAGAAACAAAAATTGTTGATAAATTGGCAACTGAAGGAAAAACAAAAGATCAAGTTAGTAGGGAAGAATTTGTTAAAATTGGTTGGGACTGGTATAAAAAATTTGGAAATATTATTATTAATCAACTTGAAACTTTAGGACTTAGTCCAGATTGGGATAGACTTGCGTTTACAATGGATGAAAATTTGTGTAAAGCAGTTACTCATGCCTTTGTTCATTACTATAAAAAGGGTTGGATTTATCGTGGTAAAAGGGTTACAAATTGGTGTACCCATTGTAAGAGTGCAATCAGTGATATGGAAAATGAGCATGAAGAGCGAAATTCATTTATTTGGTATATTAAATATCCCCTTGAAGACAATACGGGTTACATTACTGTTGCAACAACAAGACCGGAAACCATGTTTGGTGATACTGCTGTTGCTGTTAATCCTAATGACAAAAGATATAAAAATATTATTGGAAAAAATGTTATTCTACCCTTTGTAAATAAAAAAATTCCAGTCATTGCAGATGATTATGTTGAAATAAATTTTGGATCAGGTGCGTTAAAAATTACCCCCGCTCATGACGGAAATGATTACGAAGTTGGATTACGTCATAATCTTGAAGTTGTTACTTGTATTAATGATAGTGGTAAAATAACTGAAATTGGGGGTGAATTTGCCGGACTTGACCGTGATATTGCAAGAGAAAAAATTGTTAATAAACTAAAAGAACTTTTACTTTTAGAAAAAGTTGAAAAATATAAACACAGTGTTGGAATATGTCAACGTTGCCAAACAGTTACTGAACCTAGGATAACAACACAGTGGTGGGTTAGAATGAAAGAACTTGCACAACCAGCGATTGATGTTTTGAAAAAAGGTGAGTTAAAATTTTTCCCAAAACGTTTTGAAAAACAATACTTAAATTGGCTTTTGGACATTCGAGATTGGTGCATTTCACGTCAGCTTTACTTAGGACATAGAATTCCGGCATATTATTGTGAATGCGGAGAAATTATTGTTAGTGAAACTAATATAGAAAATTGTCCAAAATGCGGTGGTTTGGTAACTCAAGATAATGATGTTTTAGACACATGGTTTTCTTCCGCTCTTTGGCCATTTTCAACCCTGGGTTATCCAAATAAAACTGAAGATTTAAAAAATTTTTATCCGACCAACACTCTTGTTACGGGTTATGATATTATTTCGTTTTGGATTACCAAAATGGTTTATAGCGGAATTGAATTTATGGGGAAGAGTCCATTTAAAGATGTTGTTATTCATGGGATTGTGCGTGATTGTAAAGGAATCAAAATGAGTAAAAGTTTAGGAAATGGTATTGACCCTCTCGATGTTATTCAAAAATACGGAGCAGATAGTTTAAGATATTCAATAATTGTTGGCACAGGTATGGGAGTTGACATCAATTTTGATGAAGAAAAAATTAAACAAGCGAAAATTTTTATTAACAAACTTTATAATGCAAGCAAATTCGTAATTTTGAATACAAGCGATTTGAAGCCAATTAATCTTTTGGAAGAAATTTTGAAGAATAAAAGTGATTTGAATTACAGTGAAAAATGGATTTTGTTTGGAATTAATAAATTAGTAAAAGAAGTAAATCGCAATTTTGAAAAGTATCAGCAGGGAATTGCACTTTCAAAAATTTCAAACTTTTTTTGGGGAAAATTTTGCGATTGGTTTATTGAACTTTCAAAAAGCTCGCTAATTAATAAAGAATCAAAATTATTGACAAAATATGTTTTATGCTATGCTTTAGACGTTTTGTTAAAATTATTTCATCCTTTTATTCCTTTTGTTACTGAAGAAATTTATTTAAATTTACCCATTCATTCAAAGACAATTATGCTTGAAAAATTTCCCTTTGAAATAAAAGAATTTAATTTTAAACAAGCGAAAGAATTTAATGAAATCATTGAATTAATTAAAGCAATTAGAAATATGAGAGCTGAATTTTCAATTCCAGATAACAAAAAAATAAAACTATTTATTCAAATTTTAAAGAATAAAAAATTATTTGAAAATTGTTTAACTCAAATTGAAAAGCTTGCATTAGGAAGTGAAATCAATGTTGTTTCCCAAATTGAAAATGAAAATGATTACTTTAAAGTCATAACCGAAAATGCTGTTGTTTTTTTGTTAAAAGACGAAATATCAAATAAAAATAGTCAAAATGAAAGATTAAATGATGAAATCAAAAAAATTGATTTTGAAATTGCACGAAGCGAAAAAATGCTTTCAAATCAAGGGTTTATTTCAAAAGCACCAAAAGAATTGATTGAAGAGGAAAAAGAAAAACTTGAAAAAAACAAGTTAATTAAAGAAAGACTTCTTAGGACAAAATAGTAGTGGAGAGATAGGAGTGGAGAGTTTAGAAATTTTTTTCTTATTTTTACATTTTTAATTTGGGTTTCTATTAACTTTTAAATTAATTTTATATGCAAGTTGCTATAGTTAAATAGCAATTTGTTTTTTTTGTAGAGTTGAGATTAGAGTTAAGAATTTTATAATTTTGTTTTTTATTTTTTATTATTAACTTTAAATTATGCAGTCTGCTATGTAATTACTTTTATTTTTTTGTTAGTAAATAAAATAGTAACTGTTATGTAATTGCTATTCATTATTTGTTATTAGTATTTGTATGTATTTTATATATATTATGTTATATGTTATTTGACTTTGATTCTATTAACTTTTAAATTAATTTTATATGCAAGTTGCTATAGTTAAATAGTAACTTGTTTTTTTTGTAGAGTTGGGAGTGGAGTTAAGGATTTTATAATTTTGTTTTTTATTTTTTAATATTAACTTTAAATTATGCAGTCTGCTATGTAATTACTTTTATTTTTTGTTATGAAATTGCTATTTATTATTTGTTATTAGTATTTTGTGTGTATTTTGTAATTATGTTATATGTTATTTGACTTTGATTCTCTTATTTTTTCAATTTCTTTTCTGGCAAGTTCATCACAACGATTGTTTAATTCATTGTTGGAATGTCCTTTTACTTTAATGAATTTAACATTATGTTTTTTTGCTAAAATCAAAAGTTCGTTCCAAAGGTCAATGTTTTTCACCTCTTCTTTTGAAGAGTTTTTCCAATTATTTTTTTGCCATGAAGAAATCCAATCATTTAAAAACGCATTGACAACATAAGCAGAATCGCTGTAAATTTTCACAATGCAGGGTTCTTTTATTGCTTTTAATGCCTCAATTACCGCAAGAAGTTCCATGCGGTTGTTTGTTGTGTTTTCGTTGCCACCACTAATTTCTTTCATATTTTTATTGTAAGTTAAAACTGCAGCCCATCCACCAATTCCGGGATTTCCGCTACAAGCACCATCTGTGTAAATTTCAATATTTTTTCTTTTTTCCATATTTTTCTTAATTTAAATTTATTTTCGTTACTAAACTCTTACTCCAATTACACCTTCTAAAAATTCGTTAATAAGTGAAGTTGAAGGAATTAAGCTTGCATCAAGTTTGTAACAATATTTTAAATCCTCTTCAATTTTTTTTGAAATTTCACTTCCGTCTAAAAGTGGAGGAAGATATTTTTTGTACATTAATGGTTCGTAATAATGAGTTGAATCTAAAACATAATCAGCATTATTCTTAAAAGGTAAAATGTAAAGTTCTTCTCCTAAACAAACATTATTCCAACGTGCGATTGTTTCTTCAACACTAATTCCTCTTGCGTAAAGGTCGCGAATCATTCGTCGCATTCTTCGAAGTTCACGATTTTCAATTACAATTTTATCATTAAGATAAAATTCTGTATTTATGCAAACGAAAATACGAAAAAGTTCGCTTTCATGATTGTCAATAAACAATGGATTAAGTGCGTGAATTCCTTCAATAATTAAAACTGTGTTTAAGGGAAGGGAAATATCTATTAATTCTTTTTTGCGAACTCCTTCAACAAAATCAAAAATAGGCATTTTAGCATTGTTTTTGGATAATATAGTATGAATAAAATTTTTAAAAAATGGGATATCTACTGCTTGAACATTTTCGAAGTCATAAGAACCGTCAGGAAGACGGGGAGTTGCAACACGGTCGATAAAAAAATTATCCATTGAAATTACAAAAGCATGTTTTCCTTTTTTTTCTAAATTTATTTTTAATAAATTAGCTGAAGTTGTTTTTCCTGCAGAAGAAGGACCAGCAATTAAAACTATTCTAATACTTGGATTTTCAATTATTGTTTTAACTGCATCAGTAATTTGTTTCTTGTAAGCCCGTTCGCTTTTTTTTATTAATTCAAGAGGAGCAACTTGCCCTTGTAAATTAATTAGGTTTAGATCAACTTGATTAAGCGAAGAAAAATCTCTCATAACGTCCAATTTTGTCCTTTTTAACAGTGTAACAATTTATAATCTTTTCGGCAAATGATTTAGACTTGAAAAAATGCTTAAATAATTTTGTTCAAAAAATGTTCCACAACTTTATGTTATGTAAATTATATAAAATTGGATATTTAAAGCGCAAAGAAAGACTAAAATTATTTTTGTTTCACATTTTTTATGAAACACTTGATTTTTTAAAAAATCTATGATATTATTGCATATTATTATTTCATGGTAGGTAAATGAAAATGGAACAACTTGAACAAGAACAACAATTCACTTATGACATACAATATGATGAAAAAACTGGTAAAAATTCAATTGTTGAATATTTAAATGGTAATATTAATAAAAATGTACCGGTTAAGTGTTTAAACGATTGTGATGCCGGCCGTGCTTTTTTTAAGAAAATTTGTAAAAATACAGAAGATACAAATTTGATTTTTTATATTTTGTCTCACACGAAGCAAACTCCGCAAATGATTTTGTTTGTAATCGATTCAAAACCCAATTTGGACATTGACAATTTTTTAAATGTTTTATTATTATTGCATTATAAACCCATACGTGACATATTAGAAATTGAAAAACTTTCAAAAGAATATAATTTAAATCTTCCTTATACAAAAAATAATATTATTAAATCACTCAGAAAGCTAGCTAGAAGAACTGATTTAATTAATGAAATTTCTTTTTCAGCAAATTCGTAAAATGAATTCTTAAAATCACTTTTTGCACAAAGAGCACTAAAAAACTCTATTTTTGTCAAAGGGTGATTTTTTATTTTTCTAATAATATACAATACATGCGGAGAAAAAAATGAATTTAAAGAAATTATTAAGCGGTGTTGAAATATTAAAAAATTTTAAGAATTATGAAAATTTAGACATTGAAGGTATTGAATTTAACAGTAAAAAAAATCTAAAAAATAAACTTTTTTTTGCTCTTAAAGGAACAAACACGGATGGACATAATTTTGCAAACGAGGCAATAAAAAATGGAGCCATCGCAATTGTTTGTGAAAAATTTTTAGACATTAATTTTATTAATCAAATTGTTGTGAAAAGTTCACGCATTGCATTAGCACAAGTTTCAGCAAATTTTTTTGGTAATCCAGCAAAAGGTTTAGATTTAATTGGTGTTACAGGAACTAATGGAAAAACAACAATCACTCATGTCTTAAAAGCAATTTTTCAAGAAGCAGGATTAAGTGTGGGAATTATTGGAACTTTAGGTTATTACATTAATGAAAAGCATTTTAAATGTGATATGACAACACCTGACCCTTTAATTTTGCATAAAATTTTTTCGCAAATGAAAAATAAGGGAGTAAAAATTGTTGTAATGGAAGTTTCCGCTCATGCAATTGCATTAGAAAAAATTTATGGTTTAGATTTTAAATTTGGTGTTTTAACTAATATTACGCAAGACCATTTAGATTTTTTTACAACTATGGAAAACTACCGTGAAACAAAATTTAAATTTCTTAATTCACCTAATATTAAAAGTTTGGTTTTAAATGCTGATGACCCATCATATGCTCATCTTCAAAATTTAAGTAGTATTAGTTACGGCATAAAAAATCCTTCAGATAGTTTTGCAATTGATATATCACTAAAAATAGGCTCCTCGCAATATGTTTTAAATGTTTTAGATAACATAATACCAATCAAATCCAATTTGAGTGGACTTTTTAATGTTTATAATGTTTTAGCGGCATCTACAATTTCTATTCTTATGGGTATAAAAATGGAAATTATTAAGGAAGCAATTAATAATCTTTTACCAATCGAAGGAAGATTTAATGTTATTAATACAAATCGTGGGAAAATAATAGTTGATTTTGCTCACACACCAGATGGACTTCAAAATATTTTAAAAAGTGTTAGAGAACTTTCGAAAGACAAGTTAATTTGTGTTTTTGGTTGCAATGGAAATCGAGATCAATTAAAACGTCCAATCATGGGTAGAATTGCTGAAGAATTATGTGATGAGATAATTTTGACAAGTGATAATCCACGTTTTGAAAACCCTTTACTTATTTGTGATGATATTTTAGAAGGTGTGGTTGAGAAGGAAAAATTTAAAATTGAAACTGATAGAAAAAAAGCTATTGAATTAGGGCTTTGTAAACTAGACAAAAAAAGCATTCTTGTAATTTGTGGAAAGGGAGGGGAGAAGTATCAGGATATAAATGGAATTAATGTTCCTTATGATGATTTTGAAGAAGTGGAAAAAGGAATTAAAAAATTACAAATGACAACTGAGGGCTAAAATATTATTTTAATAAAATTTGATTGTTCCCTTTTTTTAGAGAGGTTTATATTTGAACAATTATTTATTAGGCTTTTTGTTAGGATTTGTTTTATCTTTGGTAATTTCGCCAATTATTTTTAAGCTTGCAAAAAAATTAAAAGCAAAACAATCAATTCTTCAATATGTTAAAGAGCATAAGGGGAAAGAGGGCACCCCAACAATGGGCGGGTTAATTTTTATTTTTGGAACAATGTTAAGTAGTTTAATTTTTCTTCAAAAAGATAGCACTCTTGCATTGATTTCGATTGTTTCAATGTTTGCTTTTGGAATTTTAGGTTTTTTGGACGACTTTATTAAAATTAAATTTAAACAAAATTTGGGTCTTCGTGCCTATCAAAAATTTTTAGGACAAATTGGGATTTCAATTATAATTTCATTTTTTACTTATAAATTTTTAGGTGGAGAAATTTTTATACCTTTTACTCTGCAAACAATTGATTTAGGATTTTGGATTGTTCCACTTGTATTTTTTGTTTTTCTTGCATTTGTCAATAGTGTTAATTTAATTGATGGATTAGATGGACTTGCAACGGGTGTAAGCATAACTTATCTTTTTGCAATTAACGTAATGTTAATAATTTTTTTACCTTCTTTTAATTTAATTGGTAGTATGTTTATTGAACAACAAAACATAATACTGATTTCTTTTATTATGCTAGGTTCACTTTTAACTTTTTTATTATTAAATTGTTTCACGGCAAAAATTTTTATGGGTGATACGGGTGCGCTTGCTCTTGGAGGTTTTTTGACATGTATTTCAATTTTTTCAAAATTTATCCTTTTAATTCCTATTATAGGCATAATGTTTGTAATAACAACACTTTCAGACATATTGCAAGTTGCTTATTATAAATTAAAGAAAAAAAGAATTTTTAAAATGGCACCTTTTCATCATCATCTTCAAATGTGTGGTATGCATGAAAATAGGGTTGTAACAATATATATAATTGTAACAATTATTATGTTTGTTTCAACTTTAATTTTAACAAACATGTTTGGAGTTTTATGAAATTAAAAAATAAAAAAGTTTTGGTTTATGGTCTTGGAATAAGTGGTAAAGAAACTATTAAATTTTTACTTGAGCGAGGGGCAATTGTATTTGCGCATGACGATAATATTAAAGTCAAAATTGAAAATGTAATTTCTTTTGATATTAGATTTGATTTTTCTCAAATTAATTTTTGTGTTATCAGTCCAGGAATAGGTGATAGTTATGTTGTTAAATTTTTGAAAATTGCAAAAATTCCTGTTTATAGTGAAATTGAATTTGCAAGTCGATTTATCAAGGGTAAAATAATTGCAATAACCGGTACAAATGGAAAAACAACCACAACAACGCTAGTTGGAGAAATTTTTAAACGTGCAAATTTAAAATACTGTTTGTGTGGAAACATAGGCGATCCTCTCATTTCATTTGTTAAAAATGATAATAAAGATTTTTACTACATAACTGAAGTTAGTAGTTTTCAACTTGAATATATACAAAAATTTTGTCCTTTTATTAGTGCAATATTAAACATTACTCCCGACCATTTAAATAGACATAAAACAATGCAGGAGTATACTCAATTAAAATTTTCTATAACAAAAAATCAACATAAAAAGCATTTTTGCGTTCTTAACACAAATTTAAATGCTTTCAAAGTAATAACTAAAGCGACAATAAAATATTTTTCATGTGCATTATCTTGTGATGCTCATGTTGAAAATGAAAATATTTGTTTTGATAATGAAATAATTTTGCCTATTAACAGTTTAAAATTACTTGGCAAAAAAAATGTTGAAAATGCACTTGCTGCCGTTGCAATAGCAAAATGTGCAGGGATTGACAATGTGGCAATCAAAGAAGCAATAATAAACTTTAATGGAATTGAACATAGAATTGAAAAAGTTGCAGAAATAGGTGGCGTAACTTACATAAATGACAGTAAAGCTACAAATGTGGACAGCACAATTTGTGCTTTGGAAAGTTTTAAAGAGAACATAATACTTCTTTTGGGGGGAAGTGAAAAGGGTTATGATTTTGACGAAATATTTTCTTATAAGCAAAAAATTAAGAAAATTTTTACTTACGGTCAAACTTCGGAAAAAATTTTGAAATGTGCATTAAGAAATAAATTTTGTGAAATCGAGAAAAAAAATGATTTGAAAGAAAGCTTTGAAGCATCAAGAGAAATTGCGAAAAGTGGGGATGTCATTTTACTTTCTCCTGCATGCGCAAGTTTTGACCAATTTAATAACTATGAACATAGAGGCGAGTTTTTTAAAGAGTTAGTAAGGGAAGTCAAAGAGAAAACATAAAAATTTTTTTGCAAGCTTGCTCAATGACAAGTTGGTAAACTTTTGGAAATGCTGGAGTTTTTGATGCTCGTAAGTAAATACAAAAATAAAATTTTCATAATTATAACAAATTAAAAAATAATTAATAAGCAATAAGAAATAAGAAGAAAATGACAAGTTTAAAAGAAAAAATAAAAAAAATAAATTTTAAAATTGGCAATTTAGGCATTGTTGTTATTTTTGCTGTCATAATACTAGCAATTTTTGGTTGTATTATGGTTTATAGTGCAACATACTACTCATCTGGTCAAAATGGTGGAAATCAATATCGATTCTTAATTAAACAAATAATTGGAGTTGTTTTAGGAATTTTTGGTTTGTCTTTTTTTTCTTTTTATCCTTATCAGAAATTAAAAAAAATTAAATGGTGGGGTGTTTTAATTGCAATAGCTTTGCTTGTATTAGTTTTTGTTCCAATTATTGGAATTGAAAATTATGGTGCGCGACGTTGGATTGGAATTTTTGGTTTTTCTTTTCAACCTAGTGAAATTGCAAAATTTGTTCTTGTTATATTTGCTTCTTGTCACTTAAGTGAAAATTATCTTAAAGCAAAAAAATTTACAACCTTACTTCCCGTTTTGGCATTAGGTGGAATTTTTTGTCTTCTTGTTATTTTGGAACCTAATATGAGTATTACGATTTGTTTAGGTTTAACTCTTATTATTATGCTTTTTGTGGGAGGAATTAGTTCGAAGCATTTTGCATTGTTGGCAATTCCAGCTTTGCTAACTTTACCAGTTTTAATTTTTATGGAACCTTATCGCATTAAACGTTTGATGGCATTTATTGATCCTTGGGCATCCCCACAAGCGGAAGGTTTTCAATTAATTCAATCCCTTTATTCTTTAGGTTCGGGAGGATGGTTTGGTGTTGGACTGTTTAATTCAAGACAAAAATTCTTATTCTTACCTTTTTGTGAAAGTGATTTTATTTTTTCAATAATAGGCGAAGAATTAGGATTTATTGGAGCACTTGGGATTTTGGGACTTTTTGCAATTTTGATTATTTGTTTAATTAAAATTGCTCTACAAGCAGCGGATAGATTTGGTGCACTTTTAGTCACTGGTGTTGCTTCAGTTATTGCAACACAAGTTTTAATTAATGTTGCAGTCGTAACAGGGAGTATTCCACCAACAGGTCTCCCATTACCTTTTATTAGTAGCGGGGGAACTTCGCTTATTGTTTTTATGAGTGCAATTGGAATTTGCATAAATGTTTGTAAGCATTCTAAAACAGAACAAAGTTTTGAAAATTATAATGAAACTTTCGTTGATAGTAAATTTAATTTGTTTAAAAAGAAAAGAAAAACAATAATTGAAAAACTTAATTAAATAAATCTTCATAATGCTTTTTTTAGCTTTTGCTATAAGGGAAAATAAAATTCATTTTCTCTTAATATTTTTTTTAAAAATTTTTTATTTTTAAAAATTTTTTAATAAAAATAGATTACATATTGCAATAAATTTTTGATGTGTTATACTTAAAGCAAAAAAGGAATAAATTATGGTTAAAAATAAAGTTGATTATGCAAACAATCTTGGATTTGGAGAAAGTATTCAAGATGGAATAACATATATTTTTAAGAATATAAATTCACAAAGTGATTTTGAAAAAAAACAAAACGAAATTAAAAAAATATTTAAATTATTTTTAAATTCCGAATTTGTTGAAATGTTGTTTAATTACAAAGGTTTTTATAAAGTTGAACTAGCATCTATTTTGTATGGTTTATTTAAGTATTATAATCTTCCTTTTCATAATTTTGAACAAGTGTTAAAAGAAAATCAAAAAATTCTACTTGAATTTTTTGCAAAAAACCCAAAACAGTTAATTAAAAATGTTTATTCAGACTTTTTACCAAATGAATTCTTTGTTAAAAATGAAGAAGAGCTAAAAGAAATTGTAAATAATTACATTAAAAAAGAAAAAGAAAAAATTGATAATATTATAGAAATTGAGCATGGAAAGAGTAATAAGACAAAATGTAAAATTTATGATTTACAAAATCAAGTTGAATTTTTTAATATGACTTTGAAATTTAGAAAAAAAAGAGTAAGACAAGAAGATTTAGAACAATCAAATTAATTATAATAAATTCATATTTGATAGGTGTTATGGTTGGGATGCTGAATGAACCAAAAAACTTAAAAAATATTTTTAAAATGATTATTATGTCTATAATGCACCAAAGCGGTGCATTATTTTTTTAATTTTATGCTTTTTTTATAATTTTGAAAATATAATACATTATCATGATAAATAATATATTTAAACAAGAAAATCAAAAAACAGAAAAATATCTTTATATTTTGAAAGCAGAAACTAAAAATATAAATTCACAACAACATCAATCTATAAAAACTAAAACTGAAAAACAAGAAAATAAAATTATAAAAAATAAAAAAAAACAGTATGAAGATTTAAAACGTAATAAAAAGGGAGTAATTGAAAGTTTAGAAAACAAAAATAAGAGTTGTGATTTTAGAGTAAAATATAGTATTCTTTGGCCACTTAAAATTTTTGTTTTATCGCTTACTCTCACTTTAATTTTTTCAATTGCAAGTGAATATATTATCTCAGCACCTGGTTTAATGCTGTCAATTTTTATTATTTTATTTTTAATTATAGTAAATGTTTTAGTTGATATGTTTGGTGTTGCTGTTACGGCATGTTCAAAAGAACCGTTTTTAGTAATGGGTAAAAAGCAAATTAAAGGAGCAAAAGAATCTCTAATTTTAATAAAAAATGCCCACCGAGTTTCAAGCATTTGTAATGACGTTATTAGTGATATTTGTGGAATAATTTCAGGTGCAGCAGGGTCAGGAATTGTTTTAAAAATAGCTTCATCATTTTCAATTTCACATGCTGGAATTATTTTGTTTAGTGCTTTTGCAAGTGCATTAATTTCTGGCCTTATTATTTTAGGAAAAGCAATAGCAAAAAATTTCGCAATTAATGATAGTGAAAAAATTGTTCTTTTTCTTGGCAAATTATTATCGCCTTTTTTATTAAAGAAAAAAAATGAAAAAAAAGAAAAATTTATTAAATAAAAAATGTGGTTATATATATTCATAAATTCGTATAAATAATCAATCGAATTTATTATTATAAATCCGCACAAATACATATAAATTTACCTTGAATAATTATGCAAAAATCACTTGCATAAATATAAACTATATTGTATAATAATGCTTAAGATAATAATAATTATAAATTTATAAATATACAAACCCTTGAAGCCCTTAAAAAATAAGCATTTTGAGATAAGGAGGAGAGAATGGCAAGAAGCACAAGACAGTCAAAAATCTTGGAATTAATTTCTGTTAAAGAAATTGAAACTCAAGACGAACTTGTTGAACAGTTACGTGCTGCTGATTTTGAAATAACGCAAGCAACAATTTCTCGTGATATTAAAGAACTTGGATTAATTAAAATTCTTTCTCAAGAAAGTGGAAAATATAAATATGCGTTAGTTGATTCCAACGAAAATGGTCTTTTTACAAACAAAAATATTATGATTTTTAAAGAAGCTGTTCTTTCAATAAAAGCTATTTCAAATCTTTGCGTAATCAAAACAATTAAGGGAATGGCTTCTGCTGTTTGTGGTTTAATTGACAAATTAAATTTAGATTCTATTTTGGGTGCAGTAAATGGTGATGACACAATAATGGCAATTTTTCCATCAAATGAATTTGCCACAGAAGCAACTCAAACTCTTTTAAAAATTTCATCAAGTTATCGATAGATGCATAGTTTTTAAATCTATTAATTTTCATAAGCTTATTTTTTAATTAGTTCTTTTAAAACATTGCAAAAAAATTCAAAATTTAATATTATTTAATTGTTATTTTGGGAGAAAAAATTTGATTGAAAGTTTGAAAATAAAAAATGTTGCTTTGGCACGAAATATTTTTTTAAATTTCACGCCAGGTTTTAATGTGTTTTTAGGTGAAACAGGTGCTGGAAAAAGTATTATTCTAGATGCTTTAAATTTTGTTTTAGGAGCAAAAGCAAATCAAGAACTAATTACAACAGGTGAAAATCAAATGCGAGTTGAAGTTGCTTTTAGAGATTTTTCTAGTGATGTTTTAAATGAACTGGACAATCTTGGATTTGAACGAGATGAAATTTTAATTATTGTTCGAACGTTAGAAAAAAATGGAAAATCTGATATAAAAATTAATGGAAATAGCGCAACTCTTTCGATGCTAAAATCATTGACAAGGTTTTTGGTTGACAGTTATTCTCAACATGAAAATTTAATTCTTTTAAAACAGAAAAATCATATTTTTCTTTTAGATAGTTTTAATCCTAATTTTCTGACTTTTGAAAAAGAAAAGCTATCATATTTAATTTTAAAACTAAAAGAAATTGAAAAACAAATTAATATTATTGGTGGGAGTGGTGAAAATCGAGAAAGGTTGATTGATTTGTTACAATATCAAATTAATGAAATTGAAAGTGTCAAACCAACACCTTTAGAAGAGCAGGAACTAATTGAAGCAATAACAAAATTTAACAACAGTGAAAAAATCGTTTCTTCACTTTCGGAATGTAATTCATGCTTAAATTCTTCTCAATTTTCTGCAATAACACAATTAAAAAATGGACTTCGTAATCTTTCATCTATAGAAAATTTGAGTGAAAATTATACTCAACTTTACGAAAGATTAAAAAATTCTATATATGAAATTGAGGATATCGCATTTTCAGTTAAAGATGAATTAAATTCTGTTGATTTTGACCAACGTAAATTTGATTTAATGGATGCAAGACTTGATAAATTGAAATCTTTAAAAAAAAAATATGGTGGAGACGTTTCAAAAGTTTTGGAATTTTTAACTAAAGCTAAACTCGAACTTGACAATCTTTTAAATGGGGAAGAAAAGCTTGCTAATCTTACAACAGAAAAAAACAAATTTAAAAAAGAAATATTAGAGTTTTGTCAAATTTTAAATAAAAAACGAAATGAAATTTCCGCAGAAATTGAAAAAAAGATAAAAATTGAACTAGAAGATTTAGGTATGAAAAATGCAAGATTTAAAGTTAAAATTGAAATAGATGAAAATTCTTTTTCTAAAAACGGTTATGATAATGTTGAATTTTTGTTTTCGGCAAATGCAGGTGAAGATTTAAAACCTCTTTCAAAAATAATTTCCGGCGGAGAGATGAGTAGATTTATGCTTGCAATAAAAAATATTATTGCTGGTGAAAAAACCTGTCTTGTTTTTGATGAGGTTGATTCAGGAATTAGTGGTCGAATTGGTGCCGCTGTTGCTGAACGAATAGCACGACTTTCAATGTTTAATCAAGTGATTTGTATAAGTCATTCTGCGCAAGTTTGTGCAATGGCAGATAATTATTATTTTATTTCAAAAATTGTTGATGACGGAAAAACCACTTCTTTTGCGGAAAATATTAAAAGTGAAAGAATTGTTGATGAACTTTCAAAACTTTCTGGGGGAAAACTTGAAAGTGAAATTATAAAAAAGCATGCACAGGAACTTTTAAATTGGGCACAAAATTTCAAAAAAAATTTAAATAAAGAAGCAATTTAATCTTCTGCTAAAATCTTTAAAAAATTATTTTATTAAAGATTTTACATTTATGAATAATCATTTCTTCTAAATTTTGACAAAAAACAAAAATATTTTCAATGATTTAATTTAGAATTTTATTTAACAATTAAATTTTTAGTATATTTTTACTTTCGCTACAAAAAATAACTTCTGCTTTATGGAGAAGTTTTTTTAATTTATATTTAAGTACACTGATAACTCATGCTTTTGTTTGGTGTAAAAAGATATCAGTATTTACATTTTTATAAACTTTAATTGAACTTTGCATTAATGGCCATGCTCAATAGACTAAATAATTAAAAGTAAT
Source organism: uncultured Christensenella sp. (assembly GCA_964554475.1). GTDB lineage: Bacteria > Bacillota > Clostridia > Christensenellales > UBA1242 > CAJKWP01. The sequence goes on along the minus strand of CAZKOT010000003.1, from coordinate 18,674 downwards.
GATGAGGAATAAAAATGTTTAAAAAAGTAATTTTAAAATCTTTTGGTGTTTTAATTTGTATAATGTTTATTTCTTTAATTGTAAATGCTAATTGGGTTGATGTAATGGAGCAAGAAGACGGTGCTTATTTGTCTTATGAGCAACTAAATCAACTAAACAAGGAAAATCGTTTTGGAAAATTTATAGCCACACATTTAGCAGAAAAAGAAATTTCTGTTGGCGATCAAATTATTAAGAAGTCAAATTTGAAATTTAAGCTTTTCGGACTTTTTACAATTAAAGAAATTGAGGTTAATATTTCAGATTCGCAAGATGTTTATGTGGGAGGAATTCCATTAGGTTTTGCAATTGAAACGAAAGGTGTTATTGTTATTGGTGAAAACAGTGTTTTGACAAGTGAGGGAAATATTATAACTGAGAAAAGTGAAAAACTTATTGCCGGAGATGTTTTAACAAAAATTAATCAAAGCGAAATATCTAATATTGAAGTAATAAAAAAAGAACTTGAAGCAAGTGAGGGTAAGGAGGTCGTTTTAAAAGCTATTAGAAAGGATAAGGATATTTCTATTAGATTAAAACCCGCACTTGATTTAGAAAGTAAAACTTATAAACTTGGATTATGGGTGCGTGATGAAGCAAGCGGAATTGGAACTTTAACTTATGTTAACAAAAATGATAAAAGCTATGGCGCATTAGGCCATCCTATAACTGATTTTGAAACTGGTGCGATTGTTCCTGTTAATGAAGGGAAAATTTATAATTGTTCAATGATTGGTATTAACAAAGGACAAAAAGGAAAGCCGGGTGAACTTCGTTGCTTGTTTCTTCAAGGAAAAAATAGTAAAGGAAGTGTGCTACGAAACACAGAAAGTGGTGTTTTTGGTAAAATTGATGATTTAAGTGGAATTATTGATGAAAACCTTATTGTTCCACTTGGAGGAAGAATGAGCGTTAGACCTGGTCCTGCAAAAATAATCAGTTCAGTTAGTGGGGTAAGGGAAGAATATAATATTGAAATTATTAAAGCAAACAAACAAAGTCAGACACGTGGAAAAAGTTTGGTTTTTCGTGTTAAAGATAAAAGATTACTTGATTTAACAGGGGGAATACTTCAAGGAATGAGCGGAAGTCCGATTATTCAAAATGGAAAAATGGTTGGTGCTGTTACTCATGTTTTTTTAAATGACCCGACAAAAGGATATGGTATTTACACTGATTGGATGCTTGCTGCTTAAGTAATGTAAATATAGATTAAAAAGAGAAGCATTTACTATCAAGCGCATTATCACTTTCTTTATATTCCTGATATTTCAATTTTTATCATTTATGACTAATTTTCGACATAAATATATTTTGTGAAGTCTAAGTCATATGCTTATGTTTGTAAAATAAGTAATTTAAAATATTCTTTAATTGGATTTTTTAAAACAAATAAATTAAAAATTTTTGTTTTGATTTTCATTGTTTTACTTGCACTAATTACAGGAATTTTTACTGCAATAAAATATATTAAAACTGATACTCTTTTTGATTTTAATAATTTTGGTTTGACTGAATTTTCAAAAGGTAATATAGCTAGTTTAAGTTTGTTTTTTCAACGATTACTTTCTTACTTGGTGGTTTTATCACTTTTGTTTCTTTGTAGTCTCTATGCTCCGCTTTTCCCTGTTGGATGCATTATAATTGCTTACAGGAGTTTTCTTTTAGGTTTAAATGTTGCTTTAATTATTTCTCTTTGCGGAATAAGTGGATTAATTTCTGCGCTTCTTATTTTTCTTTTTCAGTTTTTTATTTTATTTTTATGTGCAGTATTTCTTTGTCTTTGCCGAAAAAAAATTTTTTGTAAAAGAAAATTTGGGAAAGGTGAAGGAATTAATGCTTTTTTGCTTTTTTTAATTTTTGTTCTTTTAATGACTATTGTAAATCTACTTGAAACATTAATTTTAATTCTTTTAAGTGCAAATGTGATTTTAGTAATTTGAAAAATTTTGTTAGGTGATTTGCCACATTGTTATGAAAAATAAATTTTATTACAAAGAAAGCGAAACATTACGATGGTGTGAAAGTTTAAATAAATAACATAATGAAAATTTACACAAATGACGAATTGAAATAAATTTGCATGTTAATAATAGAAAAATTACTAAAATTCCATTTTATTGATTTTGTAATAAATCATTTTGTCTTATGAAAATATTATGTTAAATTTATATGTAGAGAAAAAAGGAGATTGAAAATGATTACAGCAAAAGAAATTGTTGAAATAATAAGAGAAAAGCATAATATTAAAAAAACATTTGATTTGGGTTTTATTGTTGGTTCAGGACTCAGTGATTCTGTTCCCGAAATGAAAGAAAAAATAGTAATTAGTTATAATGAAGTTGGAATGCCCACAAGTAAAATCCCAGGATACCATGGTGAGTTTGTTTTTGGAAAATTAAATGGAAAAGATGTTGTTAAATTAACTCGTTATTATTATTATGAAACTGGTGAAATTGAAAGAGTTCGACTTCCGCTTGAAATTTTGTCTCTTTTGGGAGTTAAAACCTTGATTATGGCATCTTCTTGTGATGCTGTTTCTGACCACCTCGAAATCGGTGATTTAATGGTGATTAAAGACCATATTAATTTTGCAGGAACAAATCCATTAATAGGAATGGAAAACATTCAATTTGTTGATATGACAAACGCTTATGACAGTTATTTACGAAGACTTGCTATTGAAGCGGGTAAGATGGCTAATTTTAGGCTAAAAGAAGGGGTTGCAATGCAGTTTTGTGGTCCCACATATGAAACAGCAGCGGAAACAAGTTTTGCAAAGTTTATTGGAGTTAGCATAGGCTCAATGAGTGTGGCCTTTGACACCATTTGTGCCCGTTATTATGGAATTAAAGTTTTGGCTTTCGCATCAATAATTAACAAAGCATCTAATCTTGATGGTAAGGAAATGATTTCTAAAGAAGAAGCAAAAAAATATACAGCAGAAAATGCAAAAAAATTAAAGTTAATTCTTGATTATGTTTTGGCAATGATATAATAATTTTAAAAATAAAGTAAGGTTGGAGAAATGGGATTAATAATGAAAAAAGAAGAAATTTTGACAAAAGAGCAAATTCTTGAATTTAATAAAAAAGACAGTGAGTATATTAAGAAATGTTTTTCATTCATTCCCAATCATGATAATTCTTATTTTAGTAATAATTTCGATATGTTAAAAAATTTAGAAGAATTAAAAAAGAATTTAAAATCGCAACACAATGAGATGCAACAATAAATTTAATAGGGTATAATGATTTCAAATGGCGAAGTAGTAAAAAAACTTAAGAATAAATTTCATGTTAAGGATAAATATGAAATTGCTTTTATAATGGGTTCTGGTCTTAATGGCTCTGTTCCGGAAATAAAAGACAAAATCGTTGTTAGTTATGAAGAAGTTGGCATGCCTGAAAGTAAAGTTAAAGGTTTTAAAGGTGAGTTTGTTTTTGGAAAAATAAATCAAATAAATGTTATTCAGTTAACTCGTTATCATTTTTATGAGAGTGGTGATGTTGCAAAAGTTCGTCTTCCTTTTGAAATTTTGTCATTATTTGGGATTAAAATTGTTATTATGGCTACTTCATGCGGTGCTGTTTCCGATGAACTTGAAGTGGGTGATTTAATGGTGATTAAGGACCATATTAATTTTGCTGGAACAAACCCATTAATAGGAATGGAAAATATTAAATTTGTTGATATGACAAACGCTTATAACAAAGATTTACGAAAATTTGCATTTGAGTCAGGAAAATTATGTAATATCAAACTTAAAGAAGGAATCACAATGCAATTTAGCGGACCAACGTATGAAACCCCTTCAGAAGTTATTTTTGCTAGAAGCTTAGGTGTTAGCACTGTTTCAATGAGTACGGCTTTCGACACAATTTGTGCTCGAAATTTTGGAATTAAAGTTTTAGCATTTGCATCAGTTGTAAACAAAGCTGCTGATTTTGAAACAAAAGAATTAATAACCCATGATGATGTTTTAAAAAATTCGACAGAAAATTCCATGAAATTAAAACTCATTATTGACAAGTTCTTAAAACTGTATTATGCTAATTTAGCAAACAAATTTATTTAAAAAAATAAAATTATATTTTTTTTTTGTTGAAAAATTTTTTGCAGTCTTGATTAAGAAAGTGTTTAAAACACTCTTTTTAATATCAAATATTTACAAAGTGAGGTGGACAAATGGGATTGGTAATAATGATGGTAGGATTGCCGGGATGTGGTAAAACGAAGCAGGCCGAAGAACTAGCAGAAATTTATGATGCTAAAATTTTTAGCAGTGAAGATTTTAGAGTTAAATATCCTGAATTAAATGAAAATGAAATTTTTGAAAAAATTTTTGAAGAATCACGAAAAATTCTTTCAAAAAAACAGAATTGTATAATTGATTCAACAAATATTTCTAAGCATCAACGAAAAAAATGCATGGAAGCTTTGCAAGGAAATACTTTTATGGCTTGCGTTATTAAAGCTTCAAAAAATTTCTGTAAGATGCAAATTCTCAAACGTAATCATGAGGGTAAAAGATATATTGTACCTTTTTCAGTAATTGATTTATATTCAAAAAATTTTGAAATGCCGACAGAAGAAGAAGGTTTTTCAGATATTATTTTTATTAAAACTGAACAAAGCAAATATAGTAAGCAAGAAAGATTTAATAATCAAAAAGAGTTTATTTTTTAATACCTATTTATATTGTAAAATGATTTCATGCATAAATTTTGCCTTAATTCAAAAACTACTTTCAATAAAAGGAGAGTAGTTTTTTTATGATTAAAACAAAAATAAAAATTTTTAATATTTTTGCTGTTTTGATAAGTTTTTTATTATTTTTTTCTTCAATAGGGGCGAAAAGCGTTGCCGTTGAAGCAAGTATAACCACATTTGATAAATCATCAGTTATAATTGACTATCATACCGGTGAAGTTATTTTTGAAAATAATTCTTATGAAAAACGTCAGGTTGCTAGTATTGTTAAATTAATGACGATTTTACTTACAATTGAGGAAATTGAAAAAGGTAATATTAAACTTACAGACAAACTTACAACTTCGGAAAATGCTGCAAGTATGGGAGGTTCACAAGTTTTTATTGACCCTTATATTGAGTACACAGTTGAAGATATGTTGAAAGGTGTAATTGTTGCTTCGGCTAATGATGCTTCGGTTGCTCTTGCGGAACACATTGGCGGAAGTGAAGATTTGTTTGTTGTAAGAATGAACAGACGTGCAAAAGAATTGGGTTTATTAAACACTCTTTATGCTAATTCAACAGGTCTAGGAGCACCTGAAGAATATTCATCAGCATTGGATACAGCAAAACTTTTAAGAGAAGTAATTAGACATCCTATTTATCACAAATATAGTACGATTTGGATGGATGAACTTCTTCATCCATCAGGAAGAAAAACCGAAGTTGTTAATACTAATAAATTAGTAAGATATTTTAAAGGTTGCGATAGTGGAAAGACTGGTTTTACAGATGAAGCAGGTTACTGCTTAACCGCTTCTGCAGAAAGAGGAAATTTAAGATTTATTGCAGTTTCACTTGGAGCAAAAGATTCAAAAACACGTTTTGCTAATGTAACAACACTATTAAATTATGCTTTTTCAAATTTTGAAAATAAGTTGATTGTGAACAAAGATGAAAAAATTGCTGATGTTGAAATAAAAATGGGAAAAGAAAAGACAACTCAACTATTTGCAAGCGAAAACTTTTTTGCTCTTAAGAAAAAAGGTGAAGAAAGCACTCATGAAGTAACGGTTGAAATTCCTAATTTTATTAAAGCACCTTTTAAAAAAGGAGATATGGTTGGTAAAGCTATTGTTTCAAAAGATGGAAAAGTCATTGTTGAAATTCCAATCATTGTTCAAAGCGATATTGAACAACTCAATTTTAAAGATGCAATAAGGAAAGTTGTTAAAGAATGGTAACAAGTTGTCGACAAAAGAGCAATGGACGCAAAATTTTGAAAAAATTTTTTGATTTGTCAAACGCCGAAAGACAGTCATTTACGTGATGAAAACTCCTGCATTTCTGCATTTGGCGAGCCTTGCCCATCGCTGTTTGTCGACATCTTGAATTTGTTTACAGCTTGAACTCCAATTAATTTTGGAGTTTTTTGTTATTGCTGTTTGTATTTTTTCTTTTTTCGACCTTCTTTACAATTTTTTATTTGCACAATTTTATTATTTAATCTATAATTTTAACATGATAAGATTAAATAAGTTTTTAGCACTTTGCGGAGTTGCATCACGGCGAAAATGTGATGAGTTAATTACTTTGGGAAAAGTTAAAGTAAATGAAAAAGTTCAAAAATCTTTAGGAACAATAATAAATGAAATTAAAGACAAAGTTGAATTTGATTCACAAATAGTTTGTTTACCAAAATCTTTTAAGTATTTTAAAATGAACAAACCCAAAGGTTACATATGCTCAAAAAGTGATGTTAATGGTAGAAAAACTGTCTATGATTTAATTCAAAGTGATGTTAGACTTTTTACTATTGGGCGACTAGATTACAATACAGAGGGACTTTTACTTTTTACGAATGATGGTGATTTAGCACAAAAACTTGCTCATCCAAAGTTTGAAATTCAAAAAATCTATATTGCAAAAATTGAAGGGCAATTAAAAGAAAGCGATTTGGCAGTCTTACGTGCGGGGGTTGTAATTGACGGCGAAAAACTTCCATCAGCAAAGGTCGAAATTGTTGAAATCACTAAGCAATGGACAAGACTTCAAATTAAATTAAAAGAGGGTAAAAATCATCAAATAAAAAAAATGTTTGAAGGAATTGGGAAAAATTTAATTTTTTTGAAAAGAATTCAAATTGGCGACGTTAAACTCGGTGGATTGGAAAGGGGAAAATTTAAAGAATTGACTATTGAAGAATTAAACGGGTTATTAAAAATTTAGAAAGATTAAATTATTAAAAAAAATTGTTGTTGGAGGAAAAATGTTTTTATTTAGATTAATTCAAATATTAATTTGGCTTCCTGTTAAAATTTTTATGCCTGTTAAAGTTATAGGCAAAAAAAATTTAATAAAAAAAGGTGGAGCGGTTTATGTTTGTAATCATCAAAGTAATTTAGATGCATTTATTTTGGCAACAAATATATCGCGAGTTCAATATTCGCTTGCAAAGGAAGAATTGTTTTCAACAAAATTTAAAAGATGGTTTTTTCGCCATATTGGAGCAATACCAGTTAATCGTGAAAAACCACAATTAAGTTCTATTAAAGAGTGTTTAAAAGTTTTAAATAAGGGAAATATTTTAACAATTTTTCCTCAAGGAACGCGTAGTCAAACAAATGAAATAAATGAAGAGGCAATTAAAAACGGTGCACTAATGTTTGCATTAAAAACAAAAACTCCAATTGTTCCAATGTGGATTGAAAAAAAACCAAAATTTTTTTCATTTAATAAACTTCGTATAGGGGAACCGATTTATTTCAACAATTATTTCGATAAAAAATTAACAGATGAAGAAATGAACGAAGCAGAAAAAATTTTAATTGAAAAATTAAAAGAATTAAAGAATGCCAAATAAATAACTAGTAAATTACTTTTCTATTAAAATTATCTTTTTATTTAACAAGTCTTTAATACTGAAAAATGAAAGAATGTCATAAAGAACTAGACATTACACTCTTTTTTTGTTATAATTCAAAAATTGAGGAAGTAATGAAAGAAGAGAAAAAACAAAAAATGCCGTCTAATGATCGTAAAGATGAAAACGAAAAAAGTGATGAAATAAAGTTTTCACTTGATGAAGTTGAAAAAACATTTACGCAATATAGATTAAATCAAATTTTGGATGGTGTTGTTGTTTTAAAACGTGATGATGGAGTGATTTTTAACATTGGTGGAAAATCTGATGCGTTTATTCCTATTGATGATTTTTTAGATTTTGAAAGTATTAAAGTAGGGGAGAGATTTAAAGTTATCATAACAAAAATGAAAAACGAAAATGGACTAATTGAGGCATCAAAATCACAAGCAGATGCAATTATTATTGGAACACAAGAAGCTAGATTGCTAAAATTAGGTTCAACTTTTTCTTTTGTTGTAACTTCAGTTAATTCGGGTGGTCTTGTTTCAAAACTTGGACAATACAATATTTTTGTTCCAAACAGCGAAATTTCATCAAAAGCTTTTAAAAGCAATAGAGATTTTTTAAATCAAAGATTAGAAGCAATTGTTACTGAAATAAAAGAAGAAACAAAAAATATTATTTGTTCAGTAAAAATGCTACAAGAAAGAATAGAATATAATAATCAACTTGCTTTTTGGAATTCAATTTTTGTAAATAAACTTGTAAGTGGAAAAGTTGAACGAATTGTTCCCTTTGGTGCATTTATTAATGTAGATGGTGTTACATGTCTTTGTCATATTTCCGATGTTTCGCACAGCAGGATTAAAAATGTCGACGAAATTTTAAAAATTGGTGAGACTTACACTTTTAAAGTAATAAAAGTTGATAAAGAAAGTAAAAGAATTTCATTAAGTTTTAAAGCAATGACTGAAAGTCCGAAAGTAAAATTGATGCAAGAACTTATTGAAGGCGAAATTCAAATTGCCGAAGTTGTTAAAATTCTTCCTTTTGGAGCAATTATGCAATTAACTAATGGGGTAGAAGGTCTTCTTCATATTTCGGATGCAACAAACTTGTCTAAAATAAATATTTTTGAAATTGTTAAACTAGGGGATAAAATTGAAGTTGTAATTAAAAAAATTGACATGGAAAAAGAAAGAATTTCGCTTGCATTACCCGTAAAAATAAGTAATAAGGAATAAATGATACACCTTACTTACCTAATTTTATTTAACATTTTTTTACTTGACACTTGACATGGAAATTTTTAGAAAGGAATAATAAAATATATTTGTCTTGCCTCAAGAATAATAAACTGTTTTTTCAGTGTTGATTTACTAATTATGCTGAAATAGCTCAGTTGGTAGAGCAACGCATTCGTAATGCGTAGGTCGTGAGTTCGAATCTCACTTTCAGCTCCAAAAAATAAATGCAAGTGGTTGTTTGATTTTTTTCGCTTTAATTGTTACAATAACAATGAAAGGAAAGGAAAATATGCTCATTTTAAAAGAAGTTGTGCAAATAAATTCTCGCTTAAATGAACTTTTTGATTTTGACGATGAAAAAAAGTTTTCAGAAAATGACCTTTCTTTTATTAGGGAAATTTTTATTGCAGAAAGAATTTTGCCCATGATTGAAAATACGGGCAAAATTGATGGAAAAGAAAAAATTTTAGAAGAATTGTCGCTTTTGATTTTTCAACTTAAAGAATATATTCCTGCACTATGTAATTTAACAAACATGCTTTTACTTTCAAAAAATTATGATAGTGTATTTTACTTCACAACAAAAATTTTCACTTCTCACATTGGAACAATAAATTATCAAAGTAGCGGAAATTATAATTATACAGAAAGACTTTTTGATCGTTTTATTGAAATTGTTAAAAACTGTAAAATTTCAATTGAGCATTATTTACCTTTCATTTTAGAAATTTTTAAACCAGAAACAAAAAAGGGCATTTCACAGTGGCGTGCGCCCGCTCTTGAATTTTTAAAAACTTTTACTGGTGAAGACGAAGATTATATTGTTGATTATATTTCTCTTAGTCCAAGAAAATTTGAGATGATGGATTTATTATGCCAATTTAATACAAAAAAAGCACTATCACTTGCAATTGATAGTTTTGAAGAAAATAGTGAGGAAAAAAACGAATTTATTAAACTTTTTCAAACTCATAAAAAAGATACACTTTTTATTATTGACAAGAAACTTCAAAAAGCAAGCAGTGAATCATTGAATAAATTAAGTCATATTCTTCTTTCTTGGCCAGAAGAAGATAACGATATAAAAAGTAGGATTGAAGAGATTTTTAAATTAAGCGACGACAAAGGTTTAAGAAGTGAAATTTCTGAAAAAGCTGGAATAAATGAAGGTACATCTTATAAAAGTGAAAAACAATTTCTAATTGCTGTTCGAAGAAATATGAAAAATCCACCAACTGAATTTGAGGATATGGCATTTTCGGATTTTTCATTAAAATATAAAAGCGGATTTGAGGTTGATAGTGCCGGATATATGTTTTTAATTGATCTTTTTAAAGATGATAATAATTTTTTGAATGTTAACAAGTATTCAAGTTTAAAAAATGTTTTTGACAATGATTCTCTTGTTACGTTTTTAAATATGATTTTTGAAATTGTAAGTAAGCGAAATGATATAACGAACATCAAATCCATTCAAAGAATGCTTTGTGTTTTGGGTGATGAAAACCTTTTAAACAAACTATTAGAATTTTTGAAAACACTTTTTCAAGAGGAGCGCTTTAATGAAGGTAAGTACTTGGCATGCTGTTTGATGGCAGCACGAAAAGAACAAGTATTAAACCTTTTTAAAATTTTAAAAGAAGAGGGCAATGAAAAATTTTTAGAAATGTTACCTCAACTTTTAGAAAAATACAGTGAATATAATTCTGTTTCTGTTGACGAACTTGAAGACAAGTTAACTCCTACCGTTTGGACTTATGAGCAGTTTCAAATTCAAAAGAAAAGACTTTTCGAAACATTTCTTGCTGGAAGGTTTTATCAAAGAGAATATTTTGATAATTTCTTTGTTAAGCATCCACTTTTTTGCCTTTTGAGTCAATCTTTAGTTTTTGGGGAATATAAAAATGGTAATCTTTACAATGCTTTCATTTTAAAAGGTGAAGAAAAAAAATTTATTGTTAATTCCTCAATACCTTCAAATGAAGAAAAGGTTTTTATTGCAATCATTCATCCTCTTGATTGTGATATGAAATTTCAAACTATTTACAATTATTTTAAAAATCCAACTTTTGACCAATTTGCCGAAGTTCTTTATGATGTTAAAGATTTTTCAAAAACAAGTTTTTCTGTAAATCTTTTTTCAGGAATGCTTGTTAAAATTACTGATTTTGTTAAAAAACTTGAAAAATTTGATTTTAAAATTAATACCGAAGAAAATGGAACAGTTTTCAATAATTTGGTTTTTATTTTTCCAAAACTTGATATTATTTGCTCGGTTGAATTTGAGAAACCCGTTGAACATTTTGCTATTTTTGAAAATTTAGCAAGTGTTTATTTTTATCATTTAAATGAAGTGAAAAAAATAAACGGAAAATATGTTTTTGTTAAACAAAATGCTCTTGGAATTGGAACAATTCCATATAGGTATTTTGGTTATGTAATGACAATAATAATGAATGCAACAAAAATTTGATTTGGTATTTATTTTTTCTGCAATACGTTTATTTAATTTTTTTTTCAATTTGTCGATTTAATTTGAAAATTTCTAGTCTAAAAAAAATATAGCACCCAAAATTTGAGTGCAAATATTCATTGATTATATTATGAAAAAAAAATAATCTTCCCTTATAATAATAATAGTTTTACAACAAAAATTATAGTTTTTCAATTTTTTTAGGCTTAAAATCTTCGAAAATAATGTTGTTGCAATATTTTATAACACGTTTGTATTCATCTTGCGAACGAACTGTCCAAACCAGAAGAGGTAAGTGACTGTATTTTTTTATAAAACGATTTGGAATTGCATTTGCTTCATAGGTTATAAAATTGGGTTGTGAAACTTTTTTGTTAAGAAGCATGTGTTTTAAAAAATATTTTTTAATAAAGGATAAATCAGAATCTTTTAAATTTCCAGAAATTTGTCCTCTTAAAACTTGAGGTGCATTGATTCTAAAATATTGTAATGAATAAGGATTAAAAGATTGAATTGCATATTGTCCTTTATAATTTTTCAGAATTTCAAGTAAAGATTTTTCAAGTTCTCCTATTTTTCCTTTATTTTTTATTTCAATTAATATAGGAACTTGACCATTAATTAAAGTAAGAACCTCTTTCAAGGTTGGAATTACTTCATCGGTACCATTTAATTTGTAATTTTTTAAGTCTTCTTTTTTCAAATTTTTCACGTAACCGTCTTTGTTTGTAACTCTTTTCAAACTATCATCATGAAAAACAACAATTGTCCCGTCTGAAATAGTATGAACATCAAATTCAATTGCATAATTTGCTTTAATTGCATTTTCAAAACTTTTTAATGAATTTTCGGGAGCATTTTTGTCATGTAGTCCACGATGAGCAATAAGTTTATTTACGAGCCATGAAGAAAAAATATCCATTTGAAATTTTATCCTTTTATTTAGTAATAACTTTATTATAAATGAAGTTTGTGTAAATAACAAATAATTAATAAAAATACTTTTTTTTATAATAAAAACAATTACCGTCAAAATAAGAAAACTATGAAACTTTATTGCATTAATTAAAAAGTATTATTTATTTATTTTGTAAATTAGGTTTATAACTATCTTTTAAACCTATTGTTTTATTAAAAACTAGAAAATCATCAGAACTGTCTTTGTCCATGCAAAAATAACCATTTCTAATAAATTGATATTTTTCTTCAATTTTTGCAGATTTTAAATAACTTTCTGCAAGTGCCTCGTATTCAATCATTGAATCTTTTTCAATAACATCTTCAAGGGGTCTTCCGTCTAAAAGTTCTTTTGTAGGCCATAAAAATTCCATTTTTGTTAGATTTTTAAATTCACGAATTTTGATTTTAAACATATCTTTTTCGCAAACAAAATGAATTGTGCCTTTTACTTTTATGTTGCTATTGTCATTACCACTCTTTGAGTTTTGAATATATTCGCATTCTAGGAAGTCAATACTTCCGTCTTTTTTGTATTTCACATTGTTACATTTAATGATGTAGGCACCTTTTAGACGTACCATACCTCCTATAACAAGCCGATTGTACTTTGGTGGGGGATTGAGCGAAAAATCGTCTTGTTCAATAAAAATAGTATTACTAAATTTTGTCACATGATTTCCACTTGTTTCATTATTTGGATTGTTTGGAATTATAACGTCTTCAATTTCGTCATAATTTGTTATTTTAACTTTTAATGGTTTTAAAACAACCATTGCACGATTTGTTATTAAGTTAAGGTCCTCACGAATATGATATTCAAGTGTGCTAAAAGGAATAATGCAAGCATTTGTTGTTACTCCTGTGCTTGCAATAAAATTTTTTACTCCTCTTGATGTGTAGCCACGTCTTCTCATTCCAATTATTGTCATTAAACGTGGGTCATCCCACCCCATTACTTTTTTTGAATTAACTAATATTTTTAAAAATCTTTTTCCTAATAAAACATTTTCAATACTAAGCATTCCAAACTCTCTTTGTTTTGGAGCATATTTTTTACCCCAACCATGCTCAACAAACCAATCATAAAGTTCACGATGAACTCTAAAAGTTGTATCACATAAACTATAAGTAACACCTTCTAAACAATCTTGAAGAGGATGAGCAAAATCATACATGGGATAAATACACCATTTATTGCCCACTTTATAGTGTTCTTTGTGCATAACTCGATACATTATTGGGTCTCGCATTAAGATGTTTGGATGTGACATACTAATTTTTGCTCTTAATGTAATCTCCCCATCTTTAAATTTTCCTTCTCGCATTTCATGGAATAATTTTAAATTTTCATCAATACTTCTTTCCCTGTAAGGACTGTTTACTCCAGGTTGAGTTAAAGTTCCTCGTTGATATTGAACTTCTTCTTGACTTAAACTACAAACATAAGCATCCCCATTTTTAATCATTTTTTCTGCAATTTTGTAAGTTTCTTCAAAATATGCTTCACTGGCATAAATAAAATTTTTAGGAGTGTAGCCTAACCATTTTAAATCATCTAAGTAACTATCAGCAAATTCTCCATCTTCTCTTGTTGGATTTGTGTCATCCATGCGTAAATTTGTATAGCCACCAAATTTTATTGCTGTTTCAAAATCAACAAACCATGCTTTGCAATGACCAATATGCCAATAACCTGTTGGTTCAGGTGGGCAACGTGTTACAACTTCTTTACTTCTTCCTGATTTTAAATCATTTAATATTTCTTCCTCAATAAAATTTGTTGGGATAATTTTTTCTAAATCCATTTTTAATCCTTTTATTTGTGTTCCTTTTGAAAGTAAAAAAAAATGCAAAGCTTGCTTAAAAATTAAAATTAATTCTCTTTTATTTCAAAATTGCTTACATAATAATAATAAAATTTTTTAAGAAAAAGTCAAGTGAAATTTAAGGAGTGTTATAAAAATGTTGCTAATTTGACTAATTTACATTATAATTTGTCAAATGGAGAATAAAATTGAGTCAGGAAAAAATAAGAAATTTTTGCATTATTGCACACATTGACCATGGAAAAAGTACTCTTGCTGATAGATTAATTGAAATGACAGGAACACTTTCAAAAAGAGAAATGAGTGAACAAATACTTGATAGTATGGACATTGAACGTGAGCGTGGAATTACAATAAAGCTTACTCCAACAAAAATGTTTTATACGAAAAACGGAGTTGAATACATTTTAAATTTAATTGATACTCCTGGTCATGTTGATTTTGCTTATGAAGTATCTCGCTCTCTTGTTGCATGTGAGGGTGCTTTATTGATTGTTGATGCGACTCAAGGGGTTGAAGCTCAAACATTAGCAAATGCTCATTTAGCTCTTGATAATAATCTTGAAATAATTCCTGTAATTAATAAAATTGACTTGCAAAGTGCTGACGTTGAAAAAACAAAAAAGGAAATCGAAGACCTTATAGGTATTCCAGCTCAGGATGCACCTTGTATTTCAGCAAAAGAAGGAATTAACATTGACAAAGTCCTTGACAGCATAATAAAAGAAATTCCATGCCCAAAAGGGAATGAGAACGAACCGCTCAAAGCATTAATTTTTGATAGTTTTTATGACAATTTTAAGGGTGTAATTTGTTTTATTAGAGTGTTTGATGGAATGATTAAAACTGGAGATAAAATAAAAATGTTTCAAACACCAAAAACATTTGAAGTAACTGAAGTAGGTGTTTTTTCTCCTCAAATGAAAAAAAATGATATCTTAAAAACGGGTGAAGTTGGCTATTTTACTGCTAGCATTAAAAATGTCGCTGATACTAAAGTTGGTGATACAGTAACAAATGCAATTAAACCATGCAAAGAAGCTTTACCAGGTTACAAACAGGTTCAACCTGTAGTTTATTCTGGATTATTTTTAATGGATGGTTCCAAATATTCTGATCTCAAAGATGCACTTGAAAAATTAAAGCTTAACGATGCTTCACTTTCTTTTACTCCAGAAGTTTCTTCTGCTTTGGGTTTTGGATTTCGTTGCGGATTTTTAGGTCTTTTGCATATGGAAATAATAACTGAAAGACTTGAGCGTGAATTTAATCTTGACATAATAACAACTGCACCCGGAGTGGCTTACAAAGTTCACAAAATTGACGGTTCAGTTTTAGAAATTTCTAACCCAACTCTTTTTCCACCCAGTATTGAAATTGAAAAAATTGAGGAACCAATGGTTTTTGTTCACGTTTTTACTTCGCCTGAATATGTGGGCTCAATAATGGAACTTTGCAAAGATAAAAGAGCAGAATTTTTAGATATGCAATACATTGACAAGTCGCGTGTTAAAATGGATTACTTAATGCCTTTAAATGAAATGATTTACGATTTTTTTGATAGTTTAAAATCACGTTCACATGGTTATGCAAGTCTTGATTATGAAAGTGCAGGTGAGCAAGTTAGTGATTTAATAAAAATGGATATTTTGCTTAATGGTGAAATATGTGATGCTTTAAGTTTAATTATTCATCGTGAAAAAGCACAATCAAGAGGAAGATTAATTGTTGAAAAATTGAAAAATGTGATTCCTCGTCATATGTTTGAAATTCCAATTCAAGCTGCAATTGGGGGAAAAATTATTGCCCGTGAAACGATTAGTGCAATGAGAAAAGATGTTTTGGCAAAATGTTATGGAGGAGACATTTCAAGAAAGCGAAAACTTCTTGAAAAGCAAAAAGAGGGAAAAAAGAAAATGAGGCAAATGGGTTCGGTTGAACTTCCAAATGAAGCATTCATGAGTATTTTAAAATTAGATGATAACAAAAAATGAAGTATTAAAAAATTTTTATAGTAAATGCCTTGATTGTAAAGAAGAGCAAAATTTGCAGTTTGAGCAAATGATTTATGTTCACATTCCTTTTTGTGACAGAAAATGCTACTATTGCAATTTTGTTTCTTTTGTTTTTGATAAAGCAATGCAAGAAAAGTATTTTGAAAATCTGTATGATGAAATCAAAGGGCGAAAAAATTCTTTGGAAGTAACAAGTATTTATTTCGGCGGGGGAACACCATCATGTGTTATGCAAAAATATATTATTCAAACTATTAATTTAATCAAAAATAATTATCATATTGCAAAGGACTGTGAAATTACAATTGAATGTAATCCACAAAATGTTAATGAAGAAAAACTGAGAGATTATTTTGAACATGGTTTTAATCGAATTAGTTTTGGTGTTCAATCTTTAAACGAAAAAAAATTAAAAAAAATTGGAAGATTTCAAACAAAAAAACAAACCTTTCAAGCAATTAAAAATGCAAAAAAAGTTGGATTTAAAAATATTTCGGTTGATTTTTTAATTGGACTTGAAAATCAAACCTTTTTTGAATTAAAAAAACATGTAAAAAAATTAATTAAATTAGGTGTAAAACATATTTCTGCATATATGTTGATACTAGAACCTGAAACAAAACTTTCAAAAATGTTAACTAATAAAGAAATAAAATTAATTAGTGATGAAAAAGCTGTTGAAATATATAATAAATTATATTATTTTTTAAAACGAAAAAATTTTGACCGTTACGAAGTTTCAAATTTTGCTTTAAAAGGTTTTGAATGCAAACACAATTTAGGTTATTGGAAATTAAAAAATTATTTAGGATTTGGACTTGCTGCTCATTCTCTAGAAAATCGTAAAAATTATTTAAAAAATGTTCAAGAAACAAACTTGATCAGTTTTATTAATGAAAAAAAACGTTCTTCAAATTCTACTTTAATGGAAGAATATTTGAAAGGACAGGGAAGACTTGAAGAAAAATTAACAAAAAAAGAAATTAGAGAAGAAAAAATTATGCTTGGACTTCGAACACATGAGGGAGTGAAAAAAGAAATAATCGGTGAAAATCCCGAAATTGAAAAACTTAAAAAAAGTGGATTTATTGAAGAAGTTAATGGTTTTATTAAAGTTTGTGAAAAACAATATGGGGTTTTAAATCAAATAATTTTAAAATTAATATAAATTTTTTAATTTAATAAAAAATATTATTTTTTTTAATTCACCACTATTTAATCTCAAATATTGATCCCACCCTTCTATAACCAAGTTTTTCGTAATAGGGGTCAACATCACTCATTACATAAGCTATTTGATCTGGAAAGTCTTGACGTACCCGTTCCATAAGACTTTTGCCAATTTGCTTTCCTCTATAGGATTTTTTTACTAGTAAATCATACACATAAACACCAAAACCATTATCTTCTCGGCAACGAGCATACCCACACACAATAGATTTATCGCAGGCTATGTAAGTTACACTAGATTCAAGTGCTTTAATATATTTGTCACGACCGACTTTCCCATGGTATTCAACCCATTCATCTCCCTCATCGACAAGTAGATCAAAAAGTAAAGATTCATCGGCCTTGCTATATCTCTTAATCTCCATAAATTCACCACCCATTATTACGCTTTTTTAAAACCTAAAAAAAATTGCCTTAATCATTTCATACTAGCACAAGTCTGAAAAAAGAGGCAAGTAGTTTTTGAGTTCGCTATCCTTAACCTTATCAGCGTAAACTTTTGACGCATTCGCTGTTTAATGTAAAGACAACTAAATTTAATTTTTGTTAAGACTACTAATCATTTGACCAGTTATTTTTGAATTTTCATTAGATAGAGTTAAAGCAACGTTTGCAATATCGTAAGGTGTTCCCAAATTTCCAACAGGTAATTCTTTTTTCATTATTTCTAATTCTTCTTTTGAAAAACGCTTTAACATGTCTGTCATAACATAACTTGGTGAAATTGTGTTGACTGTTATATTTGTCATTTCAAGTTCTTTTGCAAGTGCTTTGGAAAAACCTATTACAGCCGCTTTTGATGCAGAATATATTACTTCACAAGATGCTCCAATTTCTCCCCAAATTGATGCAATATTAATAATTCTACCAAATTCCGCTTTTAACATCGAAGGCAGGACACATTTTGTTGTGTTGTAAATTCCTTTAATATTAACACCAAAAACATCATCAAATTCCTCTGGAGTGCTGTCTATTAGTAATCCCCATGTTTCAATTCCTGCATTATTAATTAAGACGTCAATTTTTTTATATTTCTCCAAAATTTTTTCAATCATATTGTAGACTTCGGGAAAATATGCAACATCTGCTTTGAAAATCATTGAATTTCCGCCAATTTTTTCAATTTCTCCAAAAACCTTTTTTGCCGCTCCATCATTGCTTTTGTAATTAATTATAACGTTATAACCCGCTTTCGCATATTCTTTCGCAAGAATGCTTCCAATTCCCCTTGATGCGCCTGTAATTAAAACAGTTTTCATAAATACCTCTTTTTGTTATTTGTTTTAGTATGATTAAAACAAAACATTTTATCATAATTTTTTG
>CAZKOT010000002.1:24566-54193 GCA_964554475.1 uncultured Christensenella sp. | reverse complement strand
AAATTAAAGAAGTGGTTGACAGTTTGTTTGATATAAAAAATTGACTAACAAATTTGAATTGTAATAATTTGATTTCTAATCACTCACCCATTCTTAATTTAATTGGAGAATTTTATGCTAACAAAAAATGTTTATAGAGATATTGCATGTGGAGATGTTACAAAAGAACATGTTAACAAAACAATAAAAGTTGCTGGTTGGGTTAATAATATTCGTGATCATGGTGGGATTGTTTTTATTGATTTAAGAGACCATTATGGAATGGTTCAAATTACTACAAAAGATTTGGCAAAGTTTGGTAAATTACCAAAAGAAACTGTTATTTCTGTAAGCGGAAAAGTTGTTTTGCGTTCAAAGGAAAACCAAAACCTAAAAATAAAAACAGGGGAGGTGGAAGTTGTCGCAGAAAATATAACAATTCTAGGAAAAGCAACCGAAATTCCTCCTTTTGAAATTACAGATAGTCGAAATGTTAATGAAGAAGTTCGCTTAAAATATCGCTACTTGGATTTAAGAAATCCTTTAATGCAAAACAATCTTGTTTTTAGAAGTAAGGTTATTCAATCAATTAGGAAATACATGGTTGAACTTGGGTTTAATGAAATTACAACTCCCATATTAACCGTTTCAAGTCCAGAAGGAGCACGTGATTACATTGTTCCTAGTAGACTTCATCAAGGCAAATTTTATGCATTGCCACAAGCACCGCAACAATTTAAACAATTGTTAATGGTTGCAGGTATGGACAAATATTTTCAAATTGCACCCTGTTTT
This sequence comes from uncultured Christensenella sp., assembly GCA_964554475.1. Classification (GTDB taxonomy): domain Bacteria; phylum Bacillota; class Clostridia; order Christensenellales; family UBA1242; genus CAJKWP01. The sequence goes on along the minus strand of CAZKOT010000002.1, from coordinate 53,419 downwards.
CGTGATGAAGATGCACGTGCAGACCGTTGTCCAGGTGAGTTTTATCAACTTGATATGGAAATGTCTTTTGCTACACAAGAAGATGTTTTTTCTGTTGTCGAATATGTTTTACCAAAAATTTTTAATGAATATGGCAAAGGTAAAAGCGATAAAGTACCTTTTGTTAGAATTCCTTATAACCAAGCAATGGAATTATATGGTTCTGATAAACCCGATTTAAGAAATCCGTTAATAATTAAAAATTTGACCGATTTATTCAAAAAAACAAATTGTAAGGTTTTTGAAGGGCAAACAGTTAAAGCAATTGCAGTTAAGACTGAAAATCAGCCTCGTTCTTTTTATGATAATTTAACCGATTTCATGGTTGAAAATGGAGCAAAGGGACTTGCATGGATTAAAGTAGGTGAAAACAACGAGTTAACAGGACCCATTGTCAAATTTTTAAGTGAGAGCGAAAAAGCAGAAATTTTAAGAATAACTGAAAGTAAAATGGGATTTTCAATTTTTATTCTTGCAGGAGAATTAAAGTTTACAACTAAATTATGCGGACTTTTGAGGATTGAACTTGGAAAAAGATTAAATTTATTACAAAAAAATGTTTTTAAATTTTGTTGGATAACAGATTTTCCTATGTATGAGTTTGATGAAGAAAATAATAAAATTGATTTTTGTCATAATCCTTTCAGTATGCCACAAGGTGGACTTGAAGCATTAAATACACTACCCCCGCTTGAAGTCAAAGCATATCAATATGATATTGTTTTAAACGGAATTGAGCTTGCAAGTGGTGCAGTTCGAAATCATGACCCAGAAATAATGGTTAAAGCATTTGAAATTGCAGGATATGATGAAAAAACCATTAAAGAGAAGTTTGGTGCTTTATACAATGCTTTCAAATTTGGAGCACCTCCGCATGCCGGCATTGCTCCAGGAATTGACAGAATGATTATGATATTGTTGGAAGAGCAATCAATTCGAGAAGTTGTTGCATTCCCTATGAACAAAAAGGCACAGGATTTAATGATGGGCGCTCCGGGTGAGGTTACCGAAAAACAGTTAAGAGAAGTTCATATTAAAATAAGATAGAGTGAAGTCTAGCGGACGGTGTTAAGAATATGACAATTAATAACTGAAAATTATCAAAAGTATTTTATAAAATTGAAAATTGAAATTAAGATTGAATTAATTTCAATTTTTTTTAATTTATTTGATTTGTTTGAGTTTAAAAAATTATTAATTTTGTTTTATATTACCGATTGATGTGTAAAATAATTTTCCGTTGAAAGTTTGTAGATTTTATGATATATTTATTTTAGGAAAAGGGGAATGAATATGGAAATGAAAAAAATTACAGTAGAACTTGAATTAAATGAAAATTTAAGTAAACTTGCTAAAATTAATCCTCAATTAAAAAATATATCACTGAAAAAAATTTCAGTGGAGTTTGACTTAAATGAAACTCTGGATGCTTTTGTTAAATTACATTCTCAGTTAAACAACATTACATATGACAAGGCTTTGGAAGAGTGTTTAAACATTGGAATAGCTGAAGGAGAAATTGATTTCAATAGAGCAATTTACAAAGGTATGCTTAAACAAACAAAATCAATTGATGAGATAATACTGCATAATCAACTTCAAAAAATTGTGGACGGACCGATTCCGACTTATAAGGAAGTCATTGAAACTTTAAACCCACATGTTGAGTTATGTAGAGATGAGAGATTAATTGCTGAAATAAAATCAAAACATAAGGACCAATTACCAAAGGAGTTTAAGGAATGAAAACTCAGGAAAAAAATTGGAAAATTTATTGCTTTGCGGGACCTAATGGCAGCGGTAAATCAACAATTCAAAAAAAATTTATTAAACAAAATTTGTTGTAAAACTTACCTTTTGTTAATGCAGATGATGTCGCAAGACAAATGTTTAATGACATTCAAAATTATGATTTAAGAAATTTAATGGCTGCGGAATATGTCGATAAAAAACGTTTGCAAATGATAGCAGAGAAAAAAAATTTTGTCTTTGAAACGGTTATGTCAACTACACGCAATTTAGAATTGTTAAAAGAGGCAAAAGCACAGGGCGCTGAAATTACAACCATTTATGTTTTAACAAGAGATAAAGAAATTAATGTCAAACGTGTTGCTAAAAGAATTAGTCAGGGAGGACATGCTGTTCCTGTCGAAAAAATACGGGAACGTTATGACAAGTGTATGTCATTATTACCTGAAATAATTGATGTCAGTGATAAAGTCATAATTTATGACAATTCAATTGATTTTCAAACGAGCATAATGCTACATAAAAATTAAGGAAAAGCAATAGTTTTTTCAGACAATCCCAATAAAGATAATTTTTTACAAGAAACTATTATAAAACCTCTTGAAGAAAAATTTCATTATTATTTTAATTATTGTAATATATCAGAATTTAAAAAATTAAACATTTTATCGCAAGTAGATTTAGAAATTTTTGGTAAACAATTAACTGAAAAAATCGAACAAAAAGAACAGGAACAATAAACAATTATTTTTAAATAAAGGTATTGATAAAGAATATTTCAATTTAGTTTAATATAAAATCATTTTAAATTTTAAATAATTCCAAATTAATTTTTTTATTAAAAAAAAATATGGTATTATAAAATAAAATGAAAACAATTTGCTTTGTGTGTTTGGGAAATATTTGTCGTTCACCTATGGCGGAGGTGATTTTTTCTGCACTTTTAAAAAAGAATAAAATCAAAAGATTTAAAGTAATGTCTTTTGGAATAGGAGCACATGAGGGTCAAAATATGCAAATTTTCGCAAAAAGAGCGGTTAAAAAATTAGGGTATAATGCTGGAAATAAAAAAAGCAAACTTTTAAGAATTATTGATCCAAATTTTCTTTACTTAACAATGACAAAAGAACAAAAAAATTATTTAAACAAACCGAATGTTTTAACATTAGGTGAAGTAATCGGGGGAGAAGATGTTTCCGACCCGTTTGGAAACACTCAAGAAGTTTATGATAATATGGCAAGAAAACTTGAAAATTATTGTAAATTATTGTTGGACAAGTTTAGTTTAGTTTTAAATGAGGAAAATACTTAGACTTGCATTTTTTTGTTCTAATCTTAATTAATTTTATAATTTTTTAATTAGTGTGCAAAATAATTTCGGAGATGGTATGAGAAAATTTTGCTCAATTTATTTAATAATTTTTTTAGGTTTTATTTTTTGTGGTTGTACTCAAAATAATTTTGACCCAACAGTAGATATGACCCCTAGGTTAATTACAGCAATTCCTTTTACTCAAACAAATAAAGTTGTTGAAAATGTAAAAAGCGCAGTTGTTGGAGTTTCGGTAAAAGCTGGAACTGGGACAAGTATTGGAAGTGGGGTTGCTATTGCGGACGGTGGGTATATTTTAACAAATCAGCATGTGATTGAGGGGGCAAGATCAATCACACTATATTTTGCAAATTTAAGTCAGGGTTCGGCGGAATATATTTGGTCGGATAGTTCGCTTGATTTGGCAATTATTAAGAGCGCGAAAAATTTACCCTATCTACAGTGCGGAACATCGAAAGATTTAAAAGTAGGTGATGATGTTTTGGCAATCGGGACTCCGCTCGGTTTACAATTTAAACACACGGTTACAAAAGGTATTGTTAGTGCACTCAATAGAACTCTTGAAGTTGAGGGAAACAGCGGGGCAAACTATATGCAAGATTTGATTCAGCATGATGCAAGCATTAATCCTGGAAACAGTGGGGGACCACTTATTACAATGAATTGTCAAGTTGTGGGCATTAATTCACTTAAAGCAGAGGGCTCGGAAGGAATTGGTTTCGCAATACCCATTGAAGTTGGAAGTGCTATTACACGAAGGATTGTGGAAAATAATGGATATATTGCCCCTTATGTTGGAATTTTTGGGTTTGATGCTGCTATTGCTAGTTATTTAGGAGAAGAAGGTGGATTAATTGGAGTATATGTTGTTTCTATTGATGAAGAAGGACCTGCTGCCACTGCCGGTATTGAAAAAGGAGATATTGTTATTAAAGTGGGTGAAAAAAACATTGAAAATTTATTAGATCTCAAAACTGCAATGTTTGATTATAACAAAGGGGATAAAATTCCAATTAAGATTTTAAGACAGGGAAAAGAAGAAGTGGTGGAAGTTCAAACAAATAACAAATAACATTATATAATTTAAACATTTTTTACCATATATTTTAAATAAACAACTTAAGTTTACTAGAAATTTCAATAAATATTTTCAGTAAAAAAAAGAATTGACAAATGAGCATATATTTAGTCAATTCTTTTCTTTTAATAATAAATCTATCAATATTTTGATTAATTTTTTATATAAACTCATCTTTAAAAATTTTTTAGTGAACTTTTTATTTTATCCTAATTTAAACATATGCCCAACTTCAGTTGTTGCAACATCTATTTTTATGTGCTTTCCTTCAATGATGCCATGGTCTTTTAAAAAAGAACAAACAGAATTATAGGCAAGTTCCGGAGTATTGTTTTCTTTGCTTAAATGTGACAAAACAATTTGCCTTGTACCGTTTTGAGCAAAATTTTCAATTGCTTTTGCACATGCAAAATTTGAAAGATGTCCTTGTCCGCTCAAAATTCTTTGTTTTAAAAAAAATGAATATTTAGGATTTAAACGAAGCATGTTTTCGTCATGATTTGATTCTATGTAAACAAGAGCGCTTTTTGAGGCAAAATTTAAAACTTCTTTTTCAATTTTTCCTAAATCTGTAATGATTGAAAAAGAGTTTTTTCCGTCCCCAATTGTAAAAGCACTTGTATGTGTGGCATCATGTGAGACTTCATGAGTTTGAATAAAAGCATCTTTTATTACGAAAGACTCAGAGAAAAAAATGTTTTTTTGAAATTGTTCTGTGCGAAATAATTTTTTATCTAAAAGCCCCCAAATTTTTTTGTGAGCGTATATTTTTGTTTTAAATTTTGATGCAAAAGCATCAATCCCGCTGATATGGTCATAATGTTCATGAGAAATTAATATAGCATCAATTTCACTTGCTTGAACATTAATTTTTGAAAGTGATTGACTTAATTTTGAAGCGGATAATCCCCCATCAACTAAAAGTTTTGTGTTTCCAACTTCAACATAAGTTGAATTTCCCTCACTTCCAGAGGATAAATTGCAAATTCTCAAGTTTTTTCCTTTTTATTTAAAAAATATTAATAATTCATTTTGTCATGATAAAAAATTTTTGTCAACAAATTAATTAAAATGAGATGGAAAAAATTGTGTAACTCTATCAAAAAATGGCAAAGTTTTACAAATGTATGCTCTCAGAAATTTTTTAAATTATTGACTGAGTTGAAAAAACTTTTGGTAGTAAATGAGAAGAAATTTTTGTCTCTTGTCGACAGTTTAATCATCTTTTATTTTTAAAATAATCTTTTAGTAATTGTCCGCATCTTTCACCTAAAATTCCGCCCTCGAAATCAGTTTTGTGATTCAAATCACTCTCTTTCATAATTTTTTCAAAAATTTCACGATTTCCATTTTCTGCTCCAAAATAAACTTTTTTTATTCGTGCATTTATAATAGCACCAGCACACATGGGGCAGGGCAGAAGAGTTACAAACATTTCACAATCATTAAGACGCCAATCATTAATTTTTTTGCATACTTTTTCGATTGCCAAAATTTCTGCATGAGCAATTGCACTTTTTAAAAAGTTTCTTTTGTTATATGTTCTTGCTAAAATTTTACCATTGCAAACTATTATCACTCCAATGGGAACTTCGTTTATTGCGTATGCTTTTTTTGCAAGTTTTAAACTTTCTTCCATAAAAAAATATTTTTGATTTTCTTCCATAAAACATTTCCTTAATTTTTTTACAACACATATTTCATTGATAAGACAATCAAATTGTGTTATTTAAATATTTTTCAATAAGAAGTAAAATTTCTTTTTTTCCGTATCCAGTTTGAGAAGAATATGGAAAAACATTATCAACTGACAATCCAAAAGTTGTTGCTATATTTAAAAGTTGAGGTTTAATTTTCGTTTTTGGCAATTTGTCAATTTTTGTTGCTACTATAATGTAGGGAATTTGTTTAAAAAATAAAAATTTTTGCATAAGTTTGTCAAGTTCAGTGGGCAAATGTCTGCTGTCAACAATTAAAATAACTAAAGTAATATATTGATTTTCTTCAAAAAATGATTCATTCAGTTTTGACCATTTCATCTTTGCTTCTTTTGATGCGGAAGCAAATCCGTAACCTGCTAAATCAACAAAATGTAAACTATTATCATTTATTCCAAAATAATTAACAAGTTTTGTTCTACCCGGTGTTCTTGAAGTTATTGCAAGTTTTTTTTGACCCACAAGGCTGTTTATAAGACTACTTTTACCAACATTACTTTTTCCAACGAAAACAATCTTCGGAATTTTATCTAATATAAATTGCGAAGAATTTGCTACACTTAAAAGAAATTTTGCATTTTTTATTTGCATATTTTTACTTTAACATAAATTTAGCTTGAAAGTAAATTTAATTGACAATAATTAAGTTTTAATTGTAAACTACTCGTGGAGAAAAAAAATGATTATTTTAGCATCTGACCACGCAGGCTACTCTCTTAAAGAAGAGTTGAAAAAATTTTTTTGCAGTGAAAATATCACAACCATTGATGTTGGAACTTATTCTATAGATGAAGTGGATTATCCTGATTTTGCAAAAGCGGCAAATGCAAAAGTTACAGAAGACCCGCTTAATGTAGGAATTTATATTTGCGGAACAGGTATTGGAATGTCTATTGTTGCAAATCGAAACCAAAAAATTCGTGCCGCTCTTTGTTTTAATCCCGTTTTCGCTTCTTTGGCACGAAAGCATAACAATGCAAACGTTTTGGTTTTGCCCGGAAGATATATGGGAAAAAATAAAGCAATTAATACAGTTAAGGAATTTTTAACAACAGATTTTGAGGGCGGAAGACATGCTGGCAGAGTGAAGAAATTAAACGACAAGTAAAAAATTTTGGAAAAAAATATTCCTTTTCAACCTCATTATTTGCAAGAATATGCTTTAAAAAAATTTCGAATAATTATAAATATTAGACTTTTATTTCAATTTTAAAACTAAACGATTTTTAATTTTCATTTGCTCATATTAAAAATTAAAACATTTTAATGCTTAATTCTCAATTTATAAAACGGAGGGTTCATCAATGACAAGTTACGTCTTTTCGATTATAGAAAAAGCAGTTCACTGGAATAAAATTTACGATATTATTGAAGAAAAATATAAAAAAGAATTTGAAATAATTTTTGCAATCAGAAAATCAAATCCAGAACTTGCTGATCTTGAAGCATTAGCAAAAAAAAAGAAGAATGTTATTGTAAATACTTTTGAACAAAATGCTAGTGAAAATTTTATGCTTTCAGAAAGTATTAAGTCTGCAAATGGAGATGATTTGGTTTTATGTCGTGATTATTTTGATTATGCAACAATTATGTCTGATGTTTTGGTAAATCTTGGTAAAATGGGTGCACAAGTTGTATGTTATAGAAAGCCTCAAAAAAAAGGTAAGTTTTTTGCATTTTTTCGAAAAATATATAACAATATTATTCATATGATTTTTGGTTTTTCATTTTATGAAGGTGATATTGGATTAATGTACTTTAATAATGTTGCCACTTCAATTTTAAAATCATTACCAAATAATATTTTGCTCACAAAAATAAATAGATGGGCAGGATTTGAAGTGAGTTACATAGAATCTGATGATTTAAAAAAGCCAAAATTTGAAAAGATTGAAGGGAAAAAGACCAGTTTGTTATTAGGTATTGCATTATTTCTTTTTTTAGCATTTATTGGTGGAATTGTAACGCTATCACTTTTAAATATTGTTGAATTTATGCAAATTTTTGGTTGTTCTATTGGAATTTTTTTATCTCTTATTTGGGTTGTTTATTTAGTTTTGAAATTAGCAATAATTAATAGAGTTGGAGACCTTAAAACAATTAAATAATAGTAAAAGTGATTTGAAATAAAGGAAGGTAAAATGTATTTTGATAAAGATGAAAAAAAACTTGCAAACATTTTGGTGAATTATTCTTGTGCTATTAAAAGAGGTGAAAAGGTTATGATTGAAGTAACCGAAACACCCGATAATTTTCTTTCTGCTATTATTGATGAGGTTTTCAAAGCGGGAGCATTTCCCTTTGTTTATCGTCATAGCACAGAAATTAAAAAGCAAATTGTTTTAAATTGCTCAAAAGAATATGCTACTATTCGTAAAGAAATTGAATTACCGGTTATGAAAAAAATGGATGCTTATATTGCTGTGCGAGGAGTTCAAAACAGTTTCGAGATGTCTGATGTTAACACTGAATTAATTAAAATTATGCATAAAAATTATCTTGAACCCATTGTTGAAGAGAGAGTGAATAATACAAAATGGGTGATTTTAAATTATCCAACGCCTTCATTTGCTCAACAGGCAGGTTTAAGCACGGAAGCTTTTAGAAATTTTTTCTTTTTAGTATGTAATCTTGATTATGGAAAAATGGATAAGGCAATGGATGCACTTGTTGCACTTATGAATAAGACTGACAAGGTGCACATTAAGGGTAAAAATACTGATTTAACGTTTTCAATTAAAAACATTCCTTCTATTAAATGCGCGGGAAAAATGAATATTCCTGACGGTGAAGTTTTTACTGCACCAGTCAAAAACAGTGTGAATGGAAAAGTTTTTTTCACAGTTCCTACAATTTATGATGGAAAAAAATTTGATGATTGTTATTTAGAGTTTAAAGATGGAAAAATTATTAAAGCAACTTCTTCAAATACTGCAGCTATGAATTTTATTTTGGATAGTGATGAAGGAGCGCGCTATGTTGGAGAATTTGCATTTGGGGTTAATCCATATATTAAAAAACCTATGCTTGATATTTTGTTTGATGAAAAAATGTTTGGTTCTTTCCATTTCACACCAGGGAGATGTTATGAGGAAGCAAATAATACAAACCAGTCATGCATTCATTGGGATATGGTTTGTTCACAGACAGAAGAATATGGCGGCGGTGAAATATATTTCGACAATGTTTTAATCAGAAAAAACGGTTTGTTTGTTTTAGAACAGTTAAAACCGCTAAATTTTGAGGAGGAAAGTGCTGTTTTACCCTCTGCCAATAAACATTGAAAAATGTTCTCTTCGCTTCAAATAAATTGATTTCACTAATTTGGTTAGGGGATCGCCACACCTTGTACGAAAGTTTCACAATGAGTGAAAAAATATTCGGTAAAAAATTGCTTTTTGACGTTTCTAGTTTTGTTCGCAATAATTAATTAAGAAATAGTAATAAGAAACAAGTAGTAAAGAAATTTTCATTATTAAAATAATTTTTTATTTTTATTATTAAAAAAATGACCATTATGGTCATTTTTTGTCATTTTTTTTATCTTTCTTTTTAAATACGTTCGTTAGATCGGTTTTCTTTTTTTCTTCATTCTCTTTTGCAACAGTTTCTTTTTTATTTGTTTTTTCTTGTTTTGCTTGCGGTTTTCCTTTTTCTTTTTTATTTTTTAAGGTTGAATTAACCTCATTTTCTTCCCTTTTTTCTTTAAGGCTTGAATTTACTTCTTCAATAGTATCAATTTCGGGAGTGATATCACCGGATTCATCTTTTGGACTATAGCCACGCAAGTAACGAAGAACAATTTTTATTGCCTTATCACGTGAAAGGTCAAATGTTCTCATCGAAAAATTATTAAATTCTAAAACATCAGGCACTTCTTTGATCAAATCAAAAACATTAATTTTCAAATCATCAACAATGCAATCACAAATCAATCTGCCAATGATATAAGTGTAATTATATTCATCAATATTATTAAGTTCTTTCATTTGTCCAAAATCGGGTTGGTAAACAATTTCGTCATAAGCATAATTTAAAAAAATTGCTAAACGGTCTATTGAAAAATCATTTCCGTTTGCTGCCGCCAAAATCATCCATTTCATTGAAAGCTCAATATTTTCGGGAACTAAATCAGGTTTTCCGCGCTTAAATATATATCCTAAATAATCTTGACAAATTGCATTGCCCTCTACCGCTTCAGTAATAATTTTTGAAAGTTCTTCTGCAAAAATTTCATCTAATTTTTTTATTGGAGCATTTTCAATTAACTTTTCAATTTTATTTCGAAGTTGTATAAATTGTCGTTTTGCTTCATATGAAGGAATAATAGAAATTTTTTCTTCCTCTGCCATAATTTCTCCTTGACTTTTTGTTTGATTATAACAGTTTTTAATAAAAAAGAAAAATGATTATTAAAGACTGACGAGAAAGAGCAATGGACACAAAATTTTAAAAAAAATTTTGTTGCTGCGCTCCTCACAACTTACTTCGGGCTTCAAGTATTCGCCCTCAAAAAACACTAGCGTGTTTTTGTTGTTCGGACTGACAAACGCCGACTCGAGCCGTCAAAATTGCTTTTGCAATTTTGCAGGGCGAAGCCCGTTAAGAGGCGAGGGCAGTCATTTACGTGGGTGTAAACTCCTGCCTTTTTCGCCTCTTGACGAGTTTACTTCGAAACTCTGTAAATTTGCTAATGCAAATTTAACGGCTCAAAGCATTTGTCGAGCCTTGCCCATTCTCGGACAGTCTGTATTTGTCTATGGTCTGAAATGATTAATACAATTATTAGAACTATTTTAAGTGAAATTTTTATTTAATTTTATTCAAACTCTACTCTGTCAACATCACCTTTTAAAATAAGATAAATTTTTGCAAGTGCAACTTGTGCAAATGGTAAAACTACAATCGCAAATAAAATTAAAAAAAGCATAAGCGAACAAACAATAATTGCAGTTTGCGGTATAATAAAAAATATATTTAAAAAAAGTAAAAAACTAAATGAAAAAGATAGACAAATGATAGTTAAAAGTGAAAAAAGAAGTATTAACAAAAATAAATTGAATTTGTTGCCCTCGGTTAATTCCTTACTTTTTTCGAATGCACTATAAGCATCTGTATTTGGTTTTTCTGCTAAAATATAAGGAACAAACAAAAGTTGTAGTCCGCGAATTATTCCCGGAACAAATAAAAACATGCTCCAAAATATTATTTGAATACTTCTAACTAGAAAAATAAAAAGAAAGGGAACAAAGTGTTTTTTTGCAAGAAAAATGCTTTCTAATTTTGGCTTTTCTTTATTTATTATTGCTAGATTATAAGAGGAAAGTCCCACACAAAGAAATGAACCCACTGCAAAAGAAATAAAAAAACCAAAAGGAGGAAAAAAGAAAATAAAGGCAAAAACAATGAGATAGGTTGCAACTGATGCTGCCAAAATTTTGTCCCAATTCAAATTTAATTCTTCAAAAGTTTGTTTTATTAAACCCGAAAAAGATTTTTTCATATCTAAAATTATTAACCTTTCAAGTAAATTTATGCAAAAAATCTTTTTAAAGTTCCCAATTAAAAAAAATGAAAAAATAAATCTTCTTTTATAAGGAGATCTTTTAAGTTGAAAAGTTAGATCAGCATTGCTTGTGCAACCTGACTTCGTTTTTGTTTAGAAACAAATGTAAATGTTTTTTATGCTTTTAGCTCAAATTGACTGTAATAAAGTTGTGCGTAAAATCCATTTTTTTCAAGAAGTTCTTTGTGATTTCCAATTTCAACAATATTACCCTTGTTTAAAACTAAAATTTTGTCAGCATTTTTTATTGTTGAAAGTCTGTGAGCAATAATAAAACTTGTTCGATTTTTCATTAATTTATCCATAGCTTTTTGAATTAAAATCTCGGTTCTGGTGTCAACCGAACTTGTTGCTTCGTCAAGAATCAGCATGGGATTATTTAATGCAATTGCTCGTGCTATGGTTAAAAGCTGTTTTTGTCCTTGTGAAAGATTTGTGTTTTCATCAATTATTTTGTTATAGCTTTCAGCTGTTGTTTTTATGAAGTGATCTATGTTTGCTGCTTTACATGCCTCTTCTATTACTTCCTGGGTAACTCGCTTTTTTCCATAAGAAATATTTTCTTTAATAGTCCCTTCAAAAAGCCATGTATCTTGAAGAACCATTCCAAATAATCTACGAACATTTCTTCTTTTCATATCTTTTATCGAAACATCATCAATTAAAATATCACCACTGTCAATTTCATAAAATCTCATTAATAAATTGACCAAAGTAGTTTTTCCCGCTCCCGTTGGTCCTACAATTGCAATTTTTTGACCAGGTAATGCTGTTAATGAAAAGTTTTTGATTATTGGAACATCTTTTAAATAGCCAAAATTAACATTTCTAAATTCAACTTTTCCCTGAATGTTTGCTCGTTTTATTTCGACTATTTTTAAATTTTCATCTTCTTCTTCATCTTCGCTTAATAATCCAAAAATTCGCTCTGCCGAAGCAGCCATTGTTTGAAATGAACCTGCTAGAGTTGAAACACTTAAAATTGGCTGGTGAAATTGTCTAATATAGATCATAAAACTTGCAATAACTCCAACAAGAATTAAATTGTTTATAACCAAAAAAGCACCCACAAGACAAATCAAAACATAGTCTAAATTAATAATTAAACGGCTGAGTGGTGCCATTAAACCCGAAAAAAAATTTACCTTATAACTGTTATTAAAAACTTCATCATTAATTTTTTTAAAATTATTAAGTGACCTCTCTTCTCCATTATTTATGTGAATTATGTTTTGAAATGAGTACATTTCTTCAATAAAACCGTACAAAACTCCGCTTATGTCTTGACGCTTTTGATGAAATTTTTGTGTGGATTTAATAATTAAAAACATAATTAAAATTATTAATGGCAATGTAATAAGTGCTATTAATGCCAATTGCCAGCATAAAACAAACATAATTATTAAAACGCCCAAAAGTTTAATGATTGAACTAACCAAATTCGCAATCCCTTGTCCTAACGTATTTGAAACAGTGTCAACATCGCTGGTTATAATACTCATAATATTGCCTGTGCTTGAATTGTCAAAAAATCGAAGGGGAAGTTTGTTTATTTTTTTTGAAATGTCACTACGAAATCGAAGAGTAATTCTTGTTGCAACTTTTGCTAAAATCAAAGATTGTAATAATTCACTAATTCCGCTAAATGAATAAAGCATTATTAAAATAATTCCAATTTTTGAAATTTGTGCTAGATTAAGAGGAGTTGAAAAATTAAGTGAAAATTGCATTTCATTGACAATGTCGCCAATTAATTTCGGTCCAAAAATTGAAATAGTGCTGTAAAATATTGCAAAAAACAATCCAAAAATCAAAAGCATTTTTTCAACTTTAATATATTGAAAAAGTTTTTTCATGCTACCCTTGTAATCTTTTGGTTTTTCGAAGCGTATACCTTTTGAACCACCCATAAAAGAAGGAGTTCGTTTCATCATGTTTTGAAATTTTTGTTTGTTGGGATTAATTTCAGGGCTTTTCATCAAATACTCCTTTTTATAATTCTTCTTCTGAAAGTTGAGAAAGAGCAATTTCTTTATAGACTTCACATTTATTTAATAATTCCTCATGTGTTCCTAAACCAACCATTTCTCCTTTTTCCAAAACAATAATTTGGTCGGCATCACGGATTGTTCCAACGCGTTGTGCAATAAAAATCTTTATTGCGTCTTTGGCCTCTTTTTTAAGTGCATCTCTTAAAGATTTGTCGGTTTTATAATCTAAAGCGGAAAAACAATCATCAAAAATGAAAATACTTGATTTTTTTATTATTGCTCTAGCAATTGAAAGTCTTTGTTTTTGTCCACCGGAAAGATTTATTGCGCTTTGAGATAAATTATAAGAATATTTTTCTTCAAAATTCTCAATGAAATTGTCAGCTTGGGCAATGCTTGAAGCTTTTTTCATTTCTTCATCAGTTGAATCGGGTTTTCCATATTTAATGTTTTCTTCAATAGTTCCAGAAAATAACATTGCTTTTTGAGGAACGTAACCGATTATGTTTGAAAAACTTTCTTTTTTAAATTCTTTGATGTTTATTCCATCAATTAAAATTTCTCCTTCGGTTACATCATAAATTCTGGCAATCAGTTCTGCCAAAGTGCTTTTTCCACTACCTGTTGAACCTATAATTGCAATTACTTGATCTTTTTTTGCCGTAAAGGAGATGTCTTTTAAAACATATTCTTTTGCTTTTGGATATTTAAAGTTAACATTTTTAAATTCAATTAATTCGGCGTTGTTTTTTTCGATGCCTGCGGTTGGGAAAATAATTGAACTTTCACATTTTAAAACCTCATTGACACGTTTAATTGATATTATTGTTCGCGGTAAGGTTACAAAAACCATTGTGAACATAATAATGCTCATCAAGACCATCATTGAATACTGAGTGAAAGCCATCAAATCACCCAAATTAATTACTTGAGTTGAAATTAGAGTTGCTCCAAACCAATAAAAAAACAAAGTTAAACCGCTGAAAATTGTGTTTGCTATGGGACTTAATAAACCCATTGAACGATTAACAAAAAGATAAGTTTTACCATGTTCCTCGCTTGCTTGATTAAATCTTCCTTCTTGAAAATTTTCAGTATTGTAAGCTCTGATTACTCTTACACCTGTGATATGTTCTCTTGAAATTAAATTAATTCTATCGGTTAATTTTTGCATTACTTTAAATTTTGGAATAACGAAAACAAAAACAATAATAATGACAATCAAAATTAAAAGAATAGCAATTAAAGTTGCTATTGAAAGGGAAGCGCTTTTTTCAATCATTTTTATGGTTGCAATTGTCGCCATTATGGGAGCAATTACAATCACTCTTGAAACTTCAGTTATTAGTTGTCTGACATTACCTAAGTCGTGTATTGTTCTTGTAATAAGACTTGCTGTTGAAAATTTGTTAATTTCCGCTTGGGAAAGTTCAGAAATTTTTTTAAAAACTTCTTCGCGCATTTTTGCAATAAATCCCGAACCAAGATATGCAAGAATAAAACTTGAAAGAATACTTGAAATAATTCCAAATCCAACAATTCCAAGCATTTTTAAACCTAAAATCATAATTTCATTCATAGAAGATGTCCCGCTTGTTATTAAATTTACTATTTGGGACATGTATTGTGGAATTTGCAAATCAAGAATAACTTCGACAACAATAAATAATAATACTAATAGTGAAAGTAATATGTATTTTTTGTTATAATATTTAAAAAAACTAAACACAGGTGTAATTCCTTTATAATGGAATTAGAATAATTCTTTTTTTAAAAATAGTCAATAAGTTATATTATGAATATAAAAAAATTATTACCATACTTTTATTTTGTGAAAAAAATTTGTTTGTTACCGAGAAAAAATAAAAAAGTTATTACGTGAAAATATAAATCAATAAGCAATTCATTATGTTAAAGTCGTCGGAGGAGAAGAAGAAGAAATATTTTTAATTTTCTTCTTTTCTTTTTTATAATAGTAAAGCCATTCAATAAAACCCTTAATTGAAAATAAAATGCAACCCATATAAGTAATTGCCAAAAGGGTATTATTAACTCCAAACCAAAGAATCGTTGCAACAGCATATGTAACAATCCACATGAACCATTGTTCCCAACATTGTTTCCAAACTAAAAATAATGTGACAATGGAAACCGCTGTTGACAATGCATCAACGAAAGGATTATTTCCGCCAAGTAACTTAAGAAAAAAACCATAACCTATTGTTACTCCTGCCATAATAATCGGTAAAACAAAATATAACCAAGTTTTCATTTTTTTGCTTTGAACCGTGTTAAAACCTTTTTCTTTTATGTTCTTTTTTATACTTCTTCTCCATGCTGTAAGAGTAATAATTGTCATGGGAAAATAAAAAGCAATAATTAAAATCACTTCTCCGTAAAGCTTTGCTTGAAAAGAAACAATAAGATATAAAAAAGAAGCAATGAAACCAAAAGGAAAATTAAACATACTTCGTTCCGCCAAGACAGCAATATAGGTTATTTCGATAATACTTGTAATCAAATCTAAAATTGGAAAATGAAATATTATCGTCAAAACAATATTAGCAACCACAATGCAGGCTAAAACAGAATAAGAAAAAATGTCATCTTTATGAATTTTTACCATGTATTCTTATTTTAGCTTATTCGACAAAAAACAACAAATGATTTGAATGAAAGATAATTAAATTTTACGAGGACACGAATGCTCACTTTTGCAAATTTATAAATTTAAATAGTATAAAAGTGAATAAGTTTAAAAATTTATTTTGTTCAATGCCAAGTTTCATTATAAAAAAATTCAAGCAGATTGCTTGAATTTTTAAACTTCGTTCAATTTTATCCCTGGTACCATTGTGCTTGCAACTGTGATATTTTTAAGGCATTGTCCTTTTTGATTTTCTTTTTCTAAAAACAATCTCTTAAATTAATTTTACTGCCTATTTTTCCATGTCTTTTTCATTTGTTTTTTGCTTTAATATTACTTTTGGCAAACCCAAATAAAACATTGATTTCCACATGCTTCTAGGCATAGCATATTTTACCAATCCAATACCTTCTGCCAAAGCAAGTAAATCTAAAGCCGTTCTAATATCTCCTGTCCATTGATCACCATCTTTGTGGTCACGCAATGCGGTAACAGATTCACCAGTTTCATTTGAAAAACTTTTTGGCAATTCATTAACAAGTTTTTGTATATTGGCTTTATTCTCTGCTAATTTAATTTTGTTAAACATATACCTTTCATCTTTTATTCCTCTAACATTTTGTAAATCTTCATCATTTTCATTTGTCTTACATTCTTTTGTAAGTTTAAGAACATATGATGCCATATTTGAACTGTTCAAATTATTAATTTCTTTCATTTTTTCCCCCTTTTTTGTGATTATTTATTTTACCATATCATTTTTTTTTGTCAATAGTTATTTTTACAAAAAGAGTAATAAATGCAATAAAGCTGAAACTAAAAAAACATCAATATAAAAAAACTCAAGCATTGCTTGAGTTTTTGTTTAAGTTCTAGCATTTAATTTTATTCCTGGACCCATCGTGCTAGCAATTGTAACATTTTTTATATACTGTCCCTTTGAAGATGAAGGTTTTGCTTTTATTATTGCCTGCATAACTGTCTGATAATTTTCAAGAAGTTTTTCACTGCCAAAACTTGCTTTTCCAATTATGACGTGGATATTGTTAAATTTGTCAAGTCTATATTCAACTTTTCCCGCCTTAACATCATTAATTGCTTTTTTGATATCTGTTGTAACTGTTCCACTTTTAGGGTTTGGCATTAATCCTTTCGGTCCAAGAATTTTTGCAATTCTACCAACAACTCCCATCATATCGGGTGTGGTGATACAAACGTCAAAATCAAGATAATTTTCGCTTTGAATTCTTGCAACTATTTCTTCTGCTCCAACAATGTCGGCGCCTGCTTTTTCAGCTTCAATTGCTTTATCGCCTCTTGCAATAACAAGAACTTTAACGCTTTTTCCTGTTCCATGAGGAAGAAGAACAACTCCTCTTACTTGTTGGTCAGCATTTCTTCCGTCAACTCCCAAACGAAGATGAAGTTCAATGCTTTCGTCAAATTTTGCTTTCGCGGTTTTAACAACAAGGTCCATGCCTTCTTTTGGGTCATAAAGTTTTACCTTATTAATGAGTTCATTAGTTTCTTTTTGTTTTTTTGTAATCATGTTCACCACCTTAATCTTCAACCGTCACGCCCATGCTTCTTGCGGCACCTGCCATCATACTAATTGCGGCATCCACAGAATTTGCGTTGAGGTCAGCCATTTTTGTTTTGGCAATTTCCTCAAGTTTTGCACGTGAGATTTTTGCGACTTTTTCTTTGTTAGGTTTTGAACTTCCTTTTTCAATTCCGCATGCTTTCATAATTAATATTGCAGCGGGAGGTGTTTTCATTATAAATGAAAACGAACGGTCTTGAAAAATTGTAATGACAACTGGAATTATTAATCCAGCTTGAGAAGCAGTCTTCTCATTAAATTCTTTAGTAAAAGCAGCAATGTTTATTCCATGTGGACCAAGTGAAGAACCGACAGGCGGTCCTGGTGTTGCTTTACCAGCTGGCAATTGCAATTTTACAACTGCACTAACTTTTTTTGTAGCCATTTTTTTTCTCCTTTTTTGCAAACAATGTTTGCTTTTTTGAATGTAAGTGGTGTTTTGTGAAAAAGTAATTCTTTTTCTCCCACTTTTTTATATTTTAACGTCTTTTTGACGATAAAACCTGATTTAAGTAATTATTTTAAGAAACGAAACTTAAATGTCTAATTATTAACTTTTCTAATTTGAGAGTAATCCAAATCAACAGGTGTTTCCCTTCCAAACATTTCAAGATTTACTTTTGCTCTTTGATTAACATTGTCAACTGAAGTAACGACGCCAATCATTGAGTTAAGTGGTCCGTCAATAACTTCAATTTTGTCTCCTTGTGCAAGTTGCGATGGACCAGAAGTTTTTTCAAGACGCATTTTTCTAATTTCTTCTTCGGTAAGTGCAAGTGGTCTTCCTTTAGGACCGACAAAACCTGTTATTCCACGTGTTCTTGTAACGTTATGCCATAAATCATCTCCATAAATCATTTTAACAAGTAAATAGCAGGGCATAACCTTTCTTTGAACTAATTTCTTTTTACCTTTACGCTCTTCAATATAATCTTCCATAGGTATAATTATGTCAAAAATACGGTCTTGAAGATTATATTTTTCAATTACAGTTTCCAAATTTTCTTTTGCAACATTTTCATATCCGGAAAAAGTATGCAAAATATACCATTTTGGTTCACTATCTATTTTTTTTGATTCGTTTTCCATTTTAGCTCCTTATGCAGTTAAAAGTTTGAAAAGTTCACTTAATACCCAATCAATTCCAAAAATTACAATTGTAAAAATTAAAACAACAGCAAGAACCACACCCGTTTGTTTTACAACTTTTGAAAAACTAGGCCATGCAACTTTTTTTAATTCTGAGCCTGTTTCTTTAAATTTTCGAACAAGTCTGTTAGGTTTCTTTTCTTTTTTTGTTTTTTGGTCTTTTTTTGTTGTTTTAACTTCGGTAATACTTTGTTTTTCAATTTTTGTTTCTTCGGCTTTGTTCTCTAGTGAAATTTCTTCGCTTTTAATTTCTTCTTTAGGTAGTTTTTTTTCTTTTTCATCTGAAATGGATTTTTGTTCTTTAGCAGATTTTTCTGCCTGTGCTAATCTTTCAGCTTTAGAAAGCTGAATTGCACCTGGATTAAATTTTTTTTTCGACTTTTTAGCCATTAAAACCCCCGATTATACATTGAATAATAATTAATTATGAATTCAAGGAAAGGAATAAGGATAAAGTTTTGAAATTTTTTTCTTTAAAAAATTAAAACTTAATTTTGCATTATACGTCTTGTTTAATAAATTTTTAATTTTCAACTCTACTTTAAAAACAAATTAAAATAACCACTGATTTTTGTTTGTGATTATCCCAACTATTTTGTTTCTTTGTGTAGTGTGCGTTTATTACAGCGTTTACAATATTTTTGCAATTCAATTCTTTCGGGATTTGTTTTTTTATTTTTTGTTGTTGCATAATTACGTTCATTACAAACTGTGCAAGCAACAGTTATTTTAGCTCTGTTTGGATTTGCCATTTTAATATCTCCTAAAAAAAACACCCGTCAAAAATCAAGGTGTGCTTTATTTTAACACATGAATTTTATATTGTCAACGATTTTATTTGCTCAATTTTTGTTAGTAAATTTTTAGATTGGTTGCAAAAAAAAATGTTTTTGTGTTAAAATTAATTTACAATGTCAAAATAATATTGATTTTGTTCTTTTAAGAAATTCGAACAAGATATTATATTTTAAAGTGAAGGCAATGAAAAAATATCTAAAGCAATTCAAAAAAAATATGGCCGTGATTGAAAAATATTATACGGCACTTATTAAAATCATCAAAGAAAACAAATATGTTGGAATTGTTAACGAGTGGCTTGTTGATAATTTTTTTCAAATTGTCGAAAAACGTAATATAATTAATACTTTTTTGGAAAATCAGGTAAATAGAAGAAACATCATTATTTATGGTGAACGTCTTTACAAAATGACCGAACAAATTTTTCGTCAATACGATTTCAAAATTGATTATCGAAATATAATAAGGAACATTTCAAAATACCAAAGCAATTTTAAAGAAAGTTTGAATTACACCGAAATTTCATTACTTCAGCCTATTATGATTTTGGTTACTCTTTCCGAAATTAGTAATCTTTGTAGAAGAGAATCAAAACGTCTTCACGAAAGAATGGAAGCAACAAAACTAATTTCAAAATTATCAGATGCAGAAGTTGCAAATTTAAATCTTTATAATTTAATTAGGTCAGAAAAAGATATTGTCGAGCGTTCAATGTATGTTGAACATATTTATTACGAACTGAATAAAAAAGGAAATATTGCAAAGAAGATTTTCGTCCAACTTAATGAAGTTTTGGATAAACACAAATTAAGTTTACGATCAATTATTACTAATGCTCACAAAGAAAATGTTAAAGAACAATTATTGGTTGTTGATGTTTTTAGTCTTTTAAAATTGGTTAGTTCAGTTGAACAAGAGTTATTTATTGAAGAATTGAGTTTGACTGAAAAAATGTTAAAATTTGATGCCGATTACGAAGGAATGAATGTTCAAACAAAAGTCCTTTATAGAAATAAACTTTTGCAATATTGTAAAAAAAATAAAATTAAAGAAATTGATGCTGCAAAAATTATTGTTGAAAAAGGAAAGAAAGAAGAAAAACACATAGGCTTTTATCTTATTAAAAATCCCAATTATGAAAAAAGATTTACTCTTTATTTGATTTCTGTAATTTTTGCTACATTTCTTTTTTGCTCTTTTGTCGCTTCATTTTTTTCTTATTTTTTTCCTTTAGTTTTCTTTTTAATTCTTGTCCCTACAAGTGAAATTGTTATTCAAATAATCAATCGCTTTCTTTCGGGCATTTTTCGTCCGCAAATTTTACCAAAAATGGATTATTCAAAAGGAATACCAGATGATAAAAAAACAATGATTGTTATTACTACAATTATTAAAGACAAGAAAAAAATTGACGAAATGTTTGTTCAACTTGAAAAATATTTCTTAACAAACAAAGATAAAAATCTTTTCTTTACTCTTCTTGCAGATTGTGCCCAAAGTGAAAGAGCAATACTAGACAATGATTACGAAATCGCAAATTACGGAATTAAAAAATGTGAGCAACTTCGTGAGAAATATGGACTCCCTAATTTTTTTTACGCTTATAGAAAACGCCATTATAACACTGGTGAAAATGCCTATTTAGGATATGAAAGAAAAAGAGGTGGAATCCTTCATTTAAATAAACTTTTGTTAAAAACATTTTCTGATGAGGAAAAAGAAAAAAATTTTTTTGCCGAAAATCTTTCAAGTTTTCAAGGACAAATTAAATATGTTATAACATTAGATATTGATTCTCAACTTATTTTGGAACTTGCGCGTGGATTAGTTGGAACAATGGCTCATCCTCTTAATCAACCCATAATTGATGAGAAAAAAAATAAAGTTATTAGCGGTTTTGCTATTTTACAACCCAAAATCAGTGTGGATGTTGAATCTTCAAATAAATCTGTTTATGCAAAGCTTTACGGCAGTGTGGGAGGATTTGATGTTTATAATCCGGTTATTTCAAACTTTTACCAGGACTTGTTTGGTGAGGGCAGTTTCATGGGTAAGGGGATTTACGATTTAGAGGTTTTTCAAAAAATTTTAGAAGAAAGATTTCCTGATAATTTAATTTTAAGTCATGATCTTTTGGAAAGTAATTATTTACGTAGTGGCTTTATTTCTGATATAGAAATTGTTGATGGTTTTCCTTCAAAGTTTTTAACTGATATGACAAGACAGCACAGGTGGATTAGAGGAGATACTCAAATTTTGTCCTATCTTGGAAGAAAGGTTAAAAATCGAAAAGGTGAAAAAGTTGAAAACCCAATTTCAGCTCTTGGAAAATGGAAAATTTTTGATAATATTAGAAGAATTTTTATTGATTTATCACTTTGCGGCATTCTTATTTTTGCATTTTTAAGTCATTCAAATTTGTTTTGGTTGTGTTTGGCATTTGTTATTGTTGTTATTGCTCTTCCCATTATTTTTTATTTGGCAGAACAAGCGCGCTATAAATTTCGACTTGAGCAATCTCTAAATCTTAAACCATATCGAAATATTGTCATAGGTTTTAAAGCAGTTGCATACAGAACTTTAATAACTTTTGTTACAATGCCTTACAAAGCATATCTTTTTATGAATGCTTTTTTCAAATCACTTTACAGGTTGCTAATTAGCAAAAAAAATCTTTTAAACTGGTTAACTGCCGAAGAAGCAGAAAAAACAACAAAAAATAATTTGGCTTCTTTTATTAGTAATTTTAAACCAAATTATTTCTTTTATCTCTTAATTCTTGCATTAACTTTTATTTTTAATTTTACTCCAACGGGTATTGCAATTTCTATTGTTATGGGAGCATTGTTTTTGATTGCCCCCTTTCTCACTTATTTTGTTAGTAAAGATAGTAAAGAATTTGAAGAAGATTTAAAGACAAGCGAAAAAGAACAACTAAAAGAACTTGCATATAAAACATGGAAATTTTTTGAAGATAATTTAACTCTTGAAAACAATTTTTTAATCCCTGACAATTTTCAAAGTAACCGTGAATATAAACTTGATGACAAAACTTCACCTACCAACATTGCATATTCAATTACTTCAGTCATTTCAGCATGGAAATTTAAATTCATTTCAAAAAAACAAGCATTATTTTTGTTAAATGAAATTATTTCTTCAGTTGAAGAATTACAAAAATGGAATGGTCATCTTTATAATTGGTATAACATTAAAACTTTTGAAGTTTTATATCCTCAATTTGTTTCAAGTGTCGACAGTGGAAATTTTGTTGCAAGTTTATTTGTTTTAAAAAGTTTTTTAGAAAATGAAGACAGTTCTTTTGTAAACAGAGTTGAAAGATTAATTGCGGAAACAAATTTTTCCGTGCTTTATAACAAGGACGAAGTTTTTAGCGTTGGTTTTAATACATTAGAAGGGGAATTGTCGCCTTATTGTTATAATAATTTTGCAAGTGAAGCGAGACTTCTTAGTTATGTTGCAATTGTAAAGGGTGATGTCCCCAGTAAGCATTGGTTTTGCTTGAATAAGTCGCTTATTCGTTTTAAAAACAAGAAAGGTCTTGCTTCATGGGCGGGTTCTTTATTTGAATACTATATGCCTTCACTATTTATTAAAAATATTCCCAACACACTACTAGATGAAGCTTGTGATTTTGCATATTTTTGTCAAAAATCTTATATTGAAGAATATAGTAAGGACATGCCATGGGGAATTTCTGAATGTGCTTATGATGAACTAGATAATGGTATAAATTACAAATATAAAGTTTTTTCAGTTCCTTATTTAAAGTTTCAAGAGGAAATTAATCCCAGAATTGTGATTTCTCCTTATTCGTCTTTAATGGTGTTGCAAGACAAACCGAAAGCTGTTTTTAATAATTTGAAAAAATTTCAATCAATGCAAATGCTAGGCAAATATGGACTTTTTGAATCTTATGATTATTCAACAGATTCACCCATTTTTGCGTATTTTGCCCACCATCAGGGAATGATTTTTGCAAGTCTTACAAATTACTTAAAAAACGATTTAATTCATAAATTATTTGATAAAAATGTTAATGTTAAAGCATATGAAATTTTAATTAAAGAAAAAATTCAAATCAGACCAACAATTGACATTAAAATTGAAAAATATAAAAAATTTAATTACAGCAAAGAAATTATTGAAAATGATATTCGTTACTACACATATATTTCAGCAATGCCCGAAATTTCTGCTTTGTCAAATTCGACTTACACAGTTTTTTTAAATGACCGTGGAAATGGTTATAGTAAATATGGTAACATACAACTGAATCGTTATCGTTTGGTGACTGAACAAAACTATGGGGTTTTTCTTTATTTAAAAGATGTTAATAATAATCAATTTTGGTCAAATACTTATGCACCAGTTAATGTTAAACCTGAAAAATATGAGGTTGTTTTTGCATCAGATAGAATTAAATATGTTCTCACACAAAATAATATTATTGCAACAACAGAAATTATTGTTACCCCAAATCATTCTGCAGAAATAAGACGTGTTACTTTAAAAAACATGTCGATGGATGAAAGAGAAATTGAACTGACAACTTATCTTGAGCCAACAATAATTGAAAATTTAAAAGATGTCAGTCATCGCTCATTTAATAGTTTGTTTTTATCTAGTGAGTATGATTACACAATCAACGGATTAATAATGCGAAGAAATTTAATAAATAGCAGAAATAATTATTATATGCTACACAAACTTTTTATTAAAAATCCAGTATTTTCTGAAAACGAATTTGAAATTATTAAAGGAAATTTTGTCGGGGAGGGAAAATCTCTTGCTGAACCTGCTGTTATGAATAGAAGATTAACCTGTTCAATTCTACCTCCGCTTGATCCAATTATGAGTATAAGAAATAGAGTTAAAATTCCAAAATTATCGGGAGTTACTATTTATATAATAAATGCATTTGGTTCATCACGCGACCAAATTTTACAAATAGCAAATAGTTATGATTCTCCATCAAAAATAGAAAATGTTTTTCAGCTTAGTAGTATTATTAACAAATCTCACACAAAACTTTTAAACATTACAGGCAGAGATATGCGTATTTTTAATAGCATGTTAAATTATTTGTTCCAATCAAGTAAATATAGTGCTATTAGTGAACGAAAATTACTTATGGAAGCAAACGCATTGTCTCAAGAATCACTTTGGAAGTTTGGTATTTCAGGAGATAAGCCAATAATTCTAGTTACAATCGGAGATATCAGTTCTTTTAGTTTGGTGAGAGAGGTTTTAAAAGCATTTGAATATTTTAAAACAAAAGGAATTTATGTTGATATTGTAATAGTAAATAATGAATCAGATAAATATGATGATTATATAGAAAAAGAAATAAAACTTGAAATATATCGTATGAATGCACTTCATAAATTTTCAAGTCATTCGGGAAATGTTTATGTTTTGGATGGAGATAGTCTTTCTAAACAAGAAATCGTTCTTTTAAATTGTGTTGCAAGTTTGAGTTTGGATTCTTACAGAAACAAATCTCTTGGAGAATTTATTGAAGCTATTCAGTCTAATAATAGGCCGATTGATTATCATGCTCCCTCTCCTCAAAAATTGTTGTTTTTTGAACCAAATATTGAAAATTTAACATTCTTTAATGGCTTTGGAGGTTTTGATAATGATGGAAAAGAATATGTTATTGTAAATCAAAGCACAAAAGTACCATGGAGTAATGTTATTGCAAATGAAAATTTTGGTACAGTGGTTACTAATACTGGTTGTGGTTTTACTTACGCTTATAATAGTCAAATTTTCAAACTTACTTCGTGGACAAATGACACAACTTCAATTGATCAATCTGAAGGGATAAAAATTAATAATGAGTTTTTTATTCCGCAAACAGCAACACATGGTTTTGGATGGTCAAAATTCTGGGCAAAAACTAAACATTTTGATCAAGAATTAACGGAATTTGTTGCAAAAGATTTAAATGCAAAGATTTTTTTGTTTAAAATCAATAACACCTCAAATATTGAAAAAAGAATTAATATAACATTTTGGATTAATCCCGTTTTAGGAGATTTGGAAGAAAAAACAAGTCGTTATTTACTTTCTTCGTTTAACAAAGAGAATAATTATCTTGAGATAAGAAACGGCCATACTCGTTATTTTCCTCACACCAAAGCATTTTTGTTTAGCAGTGAAAAAGCAAATCCTGTTATTGATAGTAATCTTCTAGTAAAATCTATTGAGGTTTGTGTTAATCTTCAAAGTGGTGAAGAAAAAGAGATTGTTTTTGTTTTGGGAGTGGGAGAAAATAGTAAAGAAATTTTAAATATAACTAGCTCAATTAACAATGCCGAAAATGCAAAAAAAGAATTGAAAAAGGTTAAGGCGAATTGGGAAAAAAGACTTTCGCCCATTGTTATTAAAACCCCTGATAAATCATTCAATTATCTTCTTAATGGTTGGCTTCTTTATCAAACGCTTTCTTCAAGAATTATGGCAAAAGCGGGTTTTTATCAAGTGAGTGGAGCATTCGGTTTTCGTGATCAGCTTCAGGATGCGACAAACATTTCCTGCATAGAGCCTGAAATAACAAAAAATCAAATAATTGAAAACGCAAAACATCAATTTCTGCAAGGGGATGTTCTTCATTGGTGGATTGAGAAAAATATGTTTGGACTTCGAAGTCGCTATAAAGATGATGCTTTATGGTTAATTTTTGCAACAAGTGAATATATTATTAAAACTAATGATTTTAGTATTTTAAACGAACAAATTCCTTTTATTGAGGGTGAAAAACTAAAACCGCACGAAGATGATAAAGGCATTGAATATTACTACACCGATAATAAGAAATCACTTTTTGAACATTTAAAAATTATTATTGAAAATTCAATTAATGATTTTGGGAAACACAATTTACCTAAAATGGGTGGCGGTGATTGGAATGATGGTATGAATAAGATAGGAAATAAGGGAAAGGGCGAAAGTGTTTGGCTTGGTTTCTTTTTATACGATGCACTTGGTAGATTTATTGAAATAATAAAAAAACTCGAAAAGATGAATTTTTCTTCGGCAATAAATGAACAATCAAATTTTGAACAATTAAGTAATAATTATGTAGACGATTTAGATGTTTATATAAAAAAATATGAAAAGGTAAGATTACAACTTTTTAAAGATTTGAACTTTCATGGTTGGGACGGAAATTATTATCTTCGAGCATATTATGATAATGGTGCCAAAGTTGGTTCTTCCGAAAGTGATGAGTGTAAAATTGACCTTATTTCACAAAGTTTTAGTATATTAACGGGAGTTGCTGACAAAAAACGGACTCAAAGTGTTTTAAATGCGGTTGAAAATTATCTTGTTGACAAAGAGCATAAAATCGTTAAACTTTTAACTCCTCCGTTTAAAAACAGTCAGTATTATCCAGGTTACATTATGGATTATCCACAAGGAATTAGAGAAAACGGGGGGCAATATACTCACTCGGTGGCATGGTATGTTATGGCACTTTTAAAAGCAGGTGAAAACGAAAAAGCATTTGAAATTTTTCAAATGATTAATCCTATTAACAGAACTTCAACCTATGAAGATGTTATAACTTATAGAACAGAACCTTATGTAATTGCTGCGGATATTTATAGTGGCAAAAATATTGAAGGACGCGGAGGTTGGACATGGTATACCGGAAGTAGTGGATGGTTTTATAAAGTTGGTATTGAAGAAATACTTGGGATTAAAAAAATTGGGAATGTTTTGACAATTAAACCTAACATCTATAAATGGAAAGAATTCGAATTTGATTACCGCTATAAAAATACTCTATATAAAATTTCAGTTATTTTTGGAAATGTTGACAGTATAACTTTGGACAGAAAAAAAGTTGAAGAAATTAAATTAATTGATGATGAAAAAGAACATAAAGTCATTGTTCAAATAAAAAATACAAAAATATAGAAACAAGCTATAATTGGAAAAAGAATTGACGATTTAATTTAAAATTTGAATTGGAGGGAAAATGATTAATTTAAATTATAAAGAATTTACCGAAGGCTTTATAACTGAAGATGAAATTAATGGTTATAGTGTTAGAATTGATGCAATTTCCGAAATAATGAAGCGAAAGGAAACAATGCTAGATTGGCTTGATCTTGAAACAACCATTAGCAAAGCTGAACTTGAAGAAATTAGAATTTTATCGGAAGAGATTAAAGAGAGTGCTGATTTATTAATTGTTGTTGGTATAGGCGGGTCATATTTAGGGGCAAAAGCAGTTATTAAAGCATTAAATCCTTATTTTAAAAGAAAAAAACCTGAAGTTATTTTTGCAGGATACAATCTTTCTGGTAAGTACTTAAAAGAATTAATTGAATATATGCAATCTAAAAGCGTTTATGTTAATGTTATTTCTAAATCAGGAACAACAATGGAAACTAACATTTCATTCGATTTGCTATTACAAGAAATTAAAAAGAATTTCCCTGATGATTATAAAAAGAGAATCATTATTACAACTGATAAGGAAAAGGGCTTTTTAAGAGAACTTGTAAGGAAAGAAAATTTTCGCTCTTTAATTGTTCCAGAAAATATTGGGGGACGTTTTTCGGTTTTATCTGCTGTTGGACTTTTTCCTGTTGCTTGTGCTGGAATTGAAATAAATGAGCTTTTAAGGGGAATCGAAGAGGGTAAAAAAGATTTTGAAGTTGCTGCAAAGTTTGCTGTTATTCGAGATTTGTTTTTTAGAAAAAATTTTTTTGTTGAGGCGTTTACTATATATGAAGAAAATTTGGAAAGTTTTGCAAATTGGGAGCAACAACTTTTTGCCGAAACTCAAGGGAAAGACAAAAAGGGAATTTTACCTTTTTGTAATTTATACACAACAAATCTTCATTCAATAGGACAATTTCTTCAAGAAGGGAAAAATTTTGTTTTTGAAACGGTTTTAGAAATTAATAATAGGCAAGATTTTACAATTTCAAATCCAAAAATTTCTCTTCAAAAATTAAATGAAATTGTTGTTTCAAAAGTTGCTTTGGCACACTTGAAAGGTGGAACTCCCAGTGTTATTCTTGAAATTTTGGAATTAAATGGAAAAACTTTGGGGGAATTAATTTATTTCTTTTTTCTTTCAGCAACAATCGGTGCTTATTTGCTAGAAGTAAATCCTTTTGACCAACCTGGAGTTG
>CAZKOT010000002.1:4272-24556 GCA_964554475.1 uncultured Christensenella sp. | reverse complement strand
AAAACTTGTTAAGGATGAAGTCGAGAAAATAATAAATAATTAACATTTAAAATTACTTAATAATTAACTTGATTTTGAAAAATAAATTGCCAAAACATAGATTTTGTGCTAGACTTGCAATTACAATCAATAATGAAATTTTTCATTTTATAATTGTAAATTTTTTAATGAGGAAAAAACAATAAATGGAAATTATTTTTGAAATAAAAAATTTAAATGTTAAAGCGTTTGATAAGGTGGTTTTAAAGGGAGTTAACCTTAAATTAAAGGGCGGTGAAGTTCATGCGGTTATGGGTCCAAATGGAATTGGAAAATCTACTTTGGCATCGTCTATTATGGGTAACCCTAAGTTTCAAGTAACTAATGGACAAGTTTTTTTAAATGGCGAAGATATTTTAAAAATGCAGGTTGATGAGCGGGCAAAAAAGGGAATTTTTTTATCTATGCAAAATCCTTCTGAAGTGAGTGGGATTACAAATCTAAATTTTTTAAAAAGTGCGGTTAGTTCAATAAGAAATGAACGAATCAGCCCTACAGCATTCATTAAAGAACTTGATAAAGCAGTGGCGGAATTAAAAATGAAAAAAGACTTGCCTTATCGCTATTTGAATGACGGTTTTTCCGGTGGAGAAAAAAAAATAAATGAAATATTACAAATGCTTATGTTAAAGCCAAAAGTGGTAATTTTGGACGAAATTGACAGCGGACTTGACATGGATGCTTTAAAAATCGTTGCTGATACTATCAATAAAATAAGAAGCGAAGGTGTGGCAATTTTAATTATTACGCACTATCAAAGAATTTTAGACTACGTTAATCCGTCAAAAATTCATGTTTTAACTGATGGAAAAATTGTTAAGAGTGGCGGGAAAGAAATAATTGAACAAATTGAAAAATACGGGTATGATGCTTTTGGAGGGGTCGATGAGTGAGAAAGGACTTTTTGATGACTTTCATGTTCAAATTTTTAAAAAAAAGAATGAAGACGAAATTAAGCACAGACAACAACTCCGTGAGTATGAAAAAGAGAATACAATTATATTTTTCAATGGTGAAATTATTTTTAATAATACAAACCATAAAATCAAAAACGAGATAATTAGTGAAAAAATCCATAAAATTTTTAACGAAGATTTAAATCATAATTATTATTTTGAATTTAATAAAGATGAAAAACCAATTAATCTAATAATTTCAGCTGACACAGATACAGCGTTGTGGTGTAATTTTAATGTTTTAGAACAAGGAAATATAAACCTTAATGAAAAATTAATCTCTTTTGAAAAATCTAAAATTTTTTACACCTCTAGAATAAAAATCGAAAAAAAATCTTCTGTTAATCATAATTTTTTTAATCTTTATGGTGAAGCGGAATATGGTCATATAATTCAAATTGCGAATATTTACGAGCAGGCTAATTATCAATTAAAATATATTGGTTTAAATTCTGCAAATTATGTTCTTGAAAGTCACACAAAACTACTTGGAGAACTTGCAAATGCAAATATTAAAAACCTGTTTTACGAAAATAAAAATCAAAAAATTGAGGCTTCAATTATAATTGAACATTTAGAAAAAGAAACAACTGGTAATATTGAAAATGTTGCTTTGTTAAATGATAATTCAGAGTTAAACATTAAAGGAAATAATTTAATTGTTCAAGGTTTTTCAAAAAGTAAAACATTTCAAAAAAATAAGATAATAAACTTGAGCGAATTTTCAAAAGTAACAACAAGTCCAATGTTGTTTGTTGAAGAAAGTGATGTTGAAGCAGAGCATTCGGCTGCGGTTGGAAAACTTGACGAAGAACAAATATACTACTTGCAGAGCCGGGGATTAAATAGGACACAAGCAATAGAAATGATAGCAATTTCATATGCGGATGAAATTATTAGAGATTTTGATGTTAATTTAAAAAAAAATTTGGTAGAATTAATAAAGAGCAAAATAAATGGATAAAAAATTTAGAAAAGAATTTAAAATTCTTGATGATGGGAAGATTATATATTTTGATAATAGTGCTTCGACATTAAAACCGAAGTGTGTTGTTTCTGCAGTTAATTATTATAATGAGTTTGAACCCATGAATGTGGGAAGAGGTGTTTACAAACTTGCTTATGAAGTAACAAAAAAAGTTAATGACACAAGAGTGGCAATTGCGAAATTAATTGGAAGTGGAGATAATGAAATTATTTTTACTAAAAATACAACTGAAGGATTAAACTTGGTTGCAAAATGTTTTGCAGGTAAAAATTTGAAAAAAGATGATGAAATTATTATTTCAGCTATTGAGCATCATTCAAATTATCTTCCCTGGATTGAAATTGCAAAAGAAATTGGAGCAAAAATTGTTAATATTCCGCTTACTAAAGAGGGAAGAATTACTGTTGAAAATTTCAAAAGCGTTTTAAGTGAGAAAACAAAATTAGTTGCAATAACATTTGTTTCAAATGTGCTTGGATATAAAACCCCTATTATTGAAATAACAAAACTTGCTCATGAAAAAAATGCCATTGTTGTTGTTGATGCTGCACAAGCAGTTTCGCATTTTGCTTTTAATGTCAAAAACATTGATTGTGATTTTTTGGCATTTTCAGGTTATAAAATGTTTGGTCCTAGCGGGGTTGGAATACTTTTTGGAAAAGAAAAACTGTTAAATTCTATGCGCCCTTACAACTTTGGCGGGGGTATGGTTTTAGAAGTTGAAAATGATAACATAACTTATAAAGACACACCTGAAAAATTTGAGGGTGGAACACTACCTGTGGGTTCAATTATTGGATTAGGTCAAGCAGCTGTGTTTATTAAAAAAATTGGTTATAATTACATTGAGAAAAAAGACATTGAGCTAAAAAATTATATGTTAAAAAAATTAAGTGAAATAAAAAATGTTGAAATATATAATCCTAAAGCTGATATTGCAATTATTGCATTTAATATTAAGGGCGTTCACGCACATGATGCTGCAACAATGTATGACGAAGATGGCATTTGTATTAGGGCAGGAAATCATTGTGCACAACCACTTGTAAAATTTTTAGGTCAAATTTCAACTATTAGGGCGTCGTTAGCTTTTTATAATACTTTTGAAGAAATTGATCGTTTCATTAATTCAACAAAAAAAATAATAAAATTTTTTGGGAAATTTAATCAGGAGAATAATGACTGAAAAAAACTTTGAGAACAATACACTTTACAGAGAAGTGATAATGGAACATTATAAGCATCCGCAAAACAAAGGTTTAAAACCTAATTTGCGTAGTTTTAGTATTAAAAATCCTGTTTGTGGAGATTCGGTTTCTGTTCAGATTGAAATTGATGATGAGGGAAAAATTAAAAATATTTTTCACAAAAGCATTGGTTGTTCAATTTCAACTTCTTCAAGTTCTATCATGAGTACAATTTTAAAAGGAAAAACAATTGCAGAGGCACAGTATTTCATTGAAAATTTTGTTAAAATGGTTAAGGGTGAACCATTTGACAAAGGACTAGATTTTGGTGATGCAATTGCTTACGAAGAAATTTATAACTATCCTGCAAGATTCAAGTGTGTTAGCATTTCATGGGAAATTGTGTCTATTGCACTTAGGGAAATGCTTAATGCTAAATGATTAATTGAGTTTGTAACTTTCTTATCCATTTTCGATTATTACGCTTTTTTAAAATAAAACACGAAAAGATGAAAAGGAAAATCTAAATTGAAAAAATCAAAAGAAAATTTTGGAGAGAATGAAGAATATAAATGCGGTTTTAAAACAAAGACCGAAAGTTTTTTTAAAACACCAAAAGGCTTGAATGAAAACATTGTAAAAAATATTTCGTTATTTAAAAACGAACCAAAGTGGATGCTTGAAATAAGACTTAAAGCTTATGAAATTTTTTTAAAATTAAAAAACCCGACTTGGCGACCATGGAGTCCTGATTTAAGTAAAATTGATTTTAATGATTATATCTATTATATTAAATCAACAGAAAGAGTTGCAAAAAAATGGGAGGATCTGCCAAAAGAAATTGTTAACACTTTTGATAAATTAGGGATTCCGCAAGCAGAACAAAAATTTTTGGCTGGGGTTACTACACAATTTGAATCTGAAGCAATTTACCATAATGCACTTTTGGAAGTGGAAGAAAAAGGAGTTATCTTTACAGATACCGATACTGCATTAAAGCTTTATCCTGAAATTTTTAAAAAATATTTCACAAAACTTGTTTCAATTGCTGATAACAAATATTCAGCTCTCAACACAGCAGTTTGGAGCGGAGGTTCTTTTATTTATGTTCCCAAAGGGGTAAAACTTTCAAAACCAATTCAAAGTTATTTTAGGATTAACAGTGAGAGAATGGGGCAGTTTGAGCGAACTATTATCATTGTTGAAGATGACGCAGATTTGAATTATGTTGAGGGTTGTACTGCACCAATCTATTCCGATGACTCGCTTCATGTTGCGGTTGTTGAAGTTTTTGTTGGCAAACGGGCAAAGTGCCGTTATACCACAATTCAAAACTGGTCAAAAAATGTTATAAATTTGGTGACAAAACGCTCAATTGTTGATCAAGAAGGACAAATGGAATGGATTGACGGAAATCTGGGAAGTGGACTTAATTTGAAATATCCTTCGTGTGTTTTAAATGGTAGAGGAGCAAAAGGCACAACAATTTCAATTGCCGTTGCTTCAAGGGGTCAAGTTCAAGATGCTGGAGCAAAAATGATTCATCTTGCACCAAACACAACTTCGCATATTATTTCAAAATCTATTTCTAAAGAAGGTGGGAACGCAATTTACAGAGGTACAGTAAAAATTTCAAAAGATGCCAAAAATTCAAAAAGTCATATTGAATGTAATGCTTTAATTTTGGATAAAAATTCAAAAAGTTTCACTATTCCAACAAATATTATTGATAATGGTTCATCTTCCATTGAACATGAAGCAACTGTAAGCAAAGTAAATGAAGAACAACTTTTTTATTTAATGAGCAGAGGTATAACAAAACAAGAGGCAATTGAAATGCTTGTCATGGGCTTTATTGAACCTTTTTCTAGAGAACTACCAATGGAATATGCTGTTGAATTAAATCAATTAATGAAATTGTCAATGGAGGGTGGAGTTGGTTAAACAAAGGTTACTTTTTGCGAATCATATTTAAATTTCTTCGGGATGGCTTTAATGTTGCCATCCATTTTTTACGTCTAAAAATTATTATTTCAATTGGAATTTTAATAATCATATCTAAAACTATTAAAAAATATAAAAGATAAATGTTATCTGGAATAAAATCAGCAATAATATAAAGTAAAATAAAATAAATCATTGATGCTAATTCCAAATAAAATTGTAATTTGACTTTTCCTCCACACGTTAGTATATATGAAGAAAAATTCCAAAAAAAATAGCGTATTAATTGAATTACCAAGTAAAGAGCAATTGAGATGTAAGCGATGGAGTATAATTCGAAATTAATTTGATTAATAAGTGGAATTGAAACAATAATTGAACAAATTGCAAAAAAACCCCATAGAACCAAACTTCCTAA
This sequence comes from uncultured Christensenella sp., assembly GCA_964554475.1. GTDB lineage: Bacteria > Bacillota > Clostridia > Christensenellales > UBA1242 > CAJKWP01. The sequence goes on along the minus strand of CAZKOT010000002.1, from coordinate 19,024 downwards.
AATGCAATATTTCGAATGTTTAAACGCCTCATCAAATTTTCCCTCGCCTAAACTTCTTGTTATTTCAATTGAAATTAAACTTGCGAAAGCGAAATAAAATATATCAAAAATATATAAAGTTTCTTGAAAATAAAAATACGCATTATAAACATTGTTATTTACTTTTAAAAGGAAATAATTTAAAAAAATTATTCCAATACTCCACACCGCCGCATTTGACATAAAAGTTAAAATTATTCTTAACACACTTTTTTTAATTGAAAATTTTTGTGGTTTTAAGAGATTGATTTTTATATTTTTATGATATAGAAAAATTAAATAACAAACGATAACCAACATTATTATTGCTATCAAAAAAATTAAACCGATTAAATCAAGAGCTAATGATGATGAAAAATAAAGTATGACAAACCCTATAATTATTAATAGGCTAAATACAACTGATGTTATTATTGTCATTACAAAATATTTTTGTTGTGTTAAAATTACAGTTAAATAATAGGCAATTGAATTAAGAAATGCAAAAGCAATCATATAATAATAAAAATTGCTGTTTTCAGCTGCATCAATTCCAATAAACGATTCCAAAATATTGTTTTTAAAAATCAATAAAAAAGCAGAAAAAACTAAAGAAAAAATAAAAGTAAGCAACAAACCTAATTTAATGTAGGCTTGTTTTTTTTCTTTGTTGTTTATGTTTTGATTTATAAAAAGTGAAACCCCTAAGCCAATGCCATAACCAAATGTTAATACAAAATCACCAATAGCAATCATTGCATTATAAAATGTCAAACTGTCAAGATCCATTTTGTTTGCAAAAATAGCACTAAGTATAAAATAAATCGCAAGAATTCCACTGTTTATAATGAGAAATGATGATTTTTTTAATGTTTTAAAAAAATATCTCCAAAAATTTGTTTTTAAAGGGTCGATGCGTTCCTGAGTTGTTTCAGTCGAATTCATAATAATATCCTTGTTACTTATTTTAACATAATTAATCAAAAAATATATAACAAAGAAGAAAAAGAAATTCAAATAATAAAAATTGAATAAAGTAAAAGTTTTTACAAAAAATATTTTAAAGGCATTTTTATAATCCCTTAATTCAATTAAAAAAGGAATTTATTGATTATGTCGCAAGGAGATAGGATCATGAGAAAATTTTTTACAGTTATTGTTTCGTCTTTACTAGTTTTAACTTGTATGCTTTATTTTACCGCATGTCAAAATAATAGTGAACCAGACACCTCTGAGCAACAATTAAAGCAACAAAACATATATGAAAAAGAAATTGAAAGTCAAAAAATTACAAAAGAGCAAAAACTTTTTAATCAAGTTAGAACAGCACTACCAACTGCAAAAGAGTGGGAAACTGTAGGGCTTTCTCAAGAACCAACAATTTTTCCAAATTATTCAGCAAAAAATGTTGAAGTAAAATCGTGTGAAGATGGAACATCATGTATTTGCATTGATTGGGCAAATGCGAATCTTGAAGATTTTAACAAGTTGATGCAGGGTTGCTATTATGGGTTAAATGCAAAATTGAATCCAAATGGACAAATGACTGATTTAATAAGTTGTTATTCTTATGAACAGCATGATGGAATTTTTTCTTTTGAGGGAAATTATGTTTCAGGTTCACAACTTTATAATGTGTGTGCTTCGTTTTGTGAAAAATCTAATGTGGCAAACTATGAAAAAGGGAAGTTATCTTTTTCAGTTAGTTCTTTTAATTGTGCTAAAGAGCAAGTTGAAAATTTGGCAAATGAAAATAAAAATATTAATCAAGAAGAAAATAAAACAAATATAGAACAAAAAGTTGAAAATGAAAACATAGTAAACAAAGCAAAGGAAAATAAAGAAAACGAAATAATAGCTAATGAAAATCAAACAAATGAACTCAAAGAAAACGAAAACCAAAATCAAAAATTAAATAAGCAGAGCATTAATCAAATAAATGATACAAATACAATTGAAAATAAGCGAAATACTAATAAGCAAAAAGATTTGGATGAAATTGCAAGAAATCAAATAGATAAGCAAATTAATAAAAATCAAATAAATGATATAAAAACAAATGAAATTAATAAAAATGAAATTAAAGAAAGTGATAAAAAAGTAAACGAAATAATAAACAAAAATCAAAAATCAAACAAACAGGAAACTCAAAATATTAATAGTGATGTAAACAACACAATTGAAAATAAACAAAATGTTAATAAGCAAAAAGATTTAAATGAAATTGCAAGAAATCAAATAGATAAACAAATTGTTAATAGAAATCATACAAATGAAAATCAACAAAAAACTAAAACTGAAAATACAAATACAAATAAACAAAAAGAAGATTTAAAAAGATTGCAAAATAACACAAGCTCAAAAAAAGAAACCGAAAACAAAAACGGTAATAGAATTAATTTTAATAAACAAAAAAATGAATTTAGAAATTTTGAAAAAAATCAAAAGAATTTAGAAAGACAAAAAAACGCACTTTTGGAAAAGAAAAAAAATTTACACAATCAAACAAAAATTCGCACAAATGATCAAGAACAAAAAAATAAAAACAGTGAAAAACAAAATCAAAATGAAAGAAAAAATATAGTAGGTGATAACAGTGCTGTACAAGAAAATTTTATTTCAAATCGACAAAAAAGCATTGAAATTAATAAACGCTTTAATAATGTAATTAGGCAGCAAAATCAAGATAATACATCTAATAGCAAAATAAACGAGCATAATACTAGAAATAGTATTAAAAATGAAAATGAAGAGAAAATTATTACTTTTGAAAAACAAATTGAGCCCAAAAGAATTGAAAATTTTAATAATCAATAAATTGACAACCAAAAATTTTTTTCCTCGCAATGCACTTGCGACCACCCCTCTAAAGAGGGGGATTTTTTTTTGAAGAATTGATTAATTATTTGTATTTTAATTGCGTCGATATTAATATTATAATATTATTTTTTATGATATAAACCTTTTCAAATCAATATTAATCAAACTAACAAATCAAAATATTCAAGGATGAAAATTATTTCGTCTCCAACTCCTATTTCAAGTCCGTTTATATTTGGATTTATTTCAAGCATTGACTTACTTCCTTCTTTTCCCAATGTTAATGTTATTTCAAAAGCTGTGTTTAAAGCATGAGTTGTTTGAAAAATTAATTGTTCAGATGTGGCTTGTAAAAAGAGGTCGTTTATACATTGTTCAATTAAATAATCTTGCTGAATTGAATCTAGTGTGTAATTAAATTCCAGTCTTAAATCATCAACCGAGGTTAAATTAGGTTCAAAAATTCCATTATAAATTTCAAGCATTTTATTAAGTGCCATATTACTAATTTCTGCCACTGCATTATCGAAAAGATTTAAAATTGATGCATCTTCAGTTAGATATCCTTCAATAATCATTGAAGTAATTGAAACAGGATCATCAATTGCTGTTATAAAATTTGAAACATATTCTTGAAGATCTTCGTCATTGCCAATTAAAGCTATTAAATTTTTTTGTTGTAAAGAATCTAATAAAGCAAAATTTGTAATTAAAAAATCAACTGTGGTGTCGGGGTCAAGTTCTGTATTATAAATTGTTAGAATGCTTTGAAGAATATTGTCACGAATTTCCACTGAAGTTTCATTCAATAAATTTGTAATAATAGAATCCTCGCTTAAATAACCATAAGCGACTCTACAAGTTCTGATTGAATTTAAAAATTTTTCTTCTGAATTAGAATATTCACCTATTGCTGTTAAATATTGTCCATTCAATTGATTAAGAAAATGTTCATTTTTAAAATTCGTTTTACGTTCAATTAATTTATGATTTCTTATAGCTTCTAATTCTTCAAAAGTGATTTCAGGATTTGCACTAATTGCAGACAAAACTTCGCTTTCATTAGTCAAAATTTCTAATGTAAATTGAATATCGCAATCGGGAGCTAAGGTGTCGGGTATTCCGTCTTCGTCTGTGTCAATTTCTGGAATTGTGTAAGAACTAATTATTTGAAAAATATAATTAAAAACTTCTGTTAAATCGTTTGGATCCCCTATATAATCGTCAATTCTTGAATACAAATTTCCCTCAAGGTCTACATATTTACTAATAGTTTTTCCAACAGTTTCTATTCCTAAATCTATTATACCGTCTTCATCATAATCAAAATCAGGTATTTTGTCTTCATTTAAATCAACTTCGCCCTTTATGCTTGTTTTAAATTGTTCTATAAAATCGTTAAATCCATTAACAACAAACCATCTTTCCAAACCAGATGAATAATTTTCAATTACAACTCCTTCGTTTAGCATGAAAAACAAATCGTCTTCTGTTATGGTGGATTCTAGAGAATAAGTAGTGTCGTTTAAACATATTGACGCTCCGCCTATTGCAGTCAATTTGGAATTTGTCAAAATTGTTTTTGATGGAGCGAGAGCATAAACTCCTTGCCCCCAAATATCATAAGTAATTGAGCCTAAAATTTGCATAATTGAATTTTTTTCAGAATTAAAGTAACCTGTTGTTGCTTTTGTTGCCACAGTATTAATGTAATTTGTTTGAGCATTTAATGCCATAAAAGCACAATGACCGCTACCTTGCTGAGCAAACATTAAATTTAATTCTTCTTCAATAAAATCTTCTTGTGAAGCGTATGCGGGTAAAATTATTTCTTTTGATGAATTTGCAATGACTTTTAAATTGTTGTATGTTACTTGTAAGTAATTTTCGCAATCAATTAATTCACCCCTTCCATCTTCAACTTTAAAAATTGCTTCACGAGCGGCAGCAATGTGAAAATTAGGATTTTCTTTTGTCCAAGGAATTTCACCGAATTGACCTTGATTTTCTAAGTAGGAAAGACGGGGAAGATTTGAACCGTTGATATTGAAAAAATTTCCATTTAGAATTAATAAATTTTCTCCATGATATTCCAATGGAACATATCTTGAATAAGCACTTCCGCTTTTTTCGGGAAAAATTTCATAACCTAAAGTTTCTTCTTCATATAAATGATAATAATTATTTGCTCTTATTTCCATTTCAAAAGTAATTTGAGATTCATTAAGAATGGGAATAATATTTGAATGAATATTAATCAAATTTATGTCGAGGTCTGAAAATGCGTCTTTTAATTGCTGATGTGTCCAAACATTGTAGCCTTCATTTATTTTAATTGTGAAAAAACAGGGAGATTTTTTTGTTATGTTATATTTTGGTTCAATTTCAAAAATAAAAATGCGATCAATTGCAATAGGTTTAAAAGAAAATATATTGTTGTTTATTGTTGCAATGGTTGTAATATCTGAAATTGAAAATGGATTTAATTCATCAGTTATGTCTGTAACTGTGTAATTTAAAAGAACTTCTTCTGGTTTTATTACTAATTGTTCTTGATTTAAAATTTTAATGTCAAAATAAAATTCATTTGCGTTTCCAACTTCGTAAGGTGTGTAAATTTTTGTGTAAAAATCGGAGGTTTGTTCTCCGGAAAAATCTTCCATAATTTCAACATAAGAGGAATAATTTAAGCCTAGTGAAAATTCTTCAATGAAGGGGAGAACAACAACATGTATTGTGTGAGAAATTCCTCCTTCGGAAAAAGTAATATCAAAATCTTCAAGTCCATAAGGTCGTAGTTTTCCTTGTAAAAACGTTGAACGGGTGTTTTGAAGAGTTGTTACAGCAGTTGTAGTTATGATATACTCAACACCTTCAATTAATGCAAGAGTTGTTTCTTCTGATTCATAAAGAGGGTTTTCTTCTTCGGTTGAAAAATTGACCGATTCTGCTTCAACGGTTACAAAAAGAGAAGACGAAACCAAAGGTGAAAATTGAAAATGAATTGCTCTTGAAAGATTGCTTTCATCTTGGGTTGTAAGAGTGATTATAACATCTTGCAATTTAACAAAAACAACAAAACCATTTGTTGAAACTGTTGCAATTTCAGAGTTACTTGAGGTAAAAATAATTTTTTTGTTTGTGGCATTGTCAGGCAAGATTTGATAATTAATTCTATAAGTAATTGTAAATTCATCTAGGGTTACTAATTTTGTGTTTACTCCATTGTAATCGTATTGTGCGCTAATATTTGAATTAGTAATATTAAGTTCACTTATATGGATGTTATTATCATTATGAATAAGTGCAAAATATATGCCAATTCCACTTCCAATAACCGCAAGTGATGCCACAATTGCAACAATGATTATAATTATTTTTTTTTTCATTTTTTCTCCTTAAGTTTTATTAATTTACACTTAAGTTTTTTTTAGTTTGTTTAGTTTAAAAATTTTTCTTCAATTTTTTATATAAAATTATTATATCAAAAAAAATTAAAAGAACAAATGAATAAAATGTTATAAACAAACATCTTCCCCTTTAAGTTACCAACACACACTTTGCTTGACGCAAGTGGTAATAAACTATTCAAGAGAAAACACACAAAAAAAATCCTTAACATTCACTTTCAACTTTCTATTTTCAACTATTCACCCACCGTTCCTCGCTTTTTGGCGGAATTTCGCTCCACCTCATTAAAAAAGGACTACGACATAATTCCGTAGCCCTTTATAATGAAAGTTAATTTAATCTTCAATGTCGAAAAATTCAACAATGAAAATAAATTCTTGACCAATATCAACTCCAAGTGAAGCAAAGTCGGGATTAATTTCAAGAAGCTTTTTTTCTTCACAATTCATTGACGCGGCAAATGCACCTAAAGCAGTATCATTTGTTCGTGTCCCGTTTATTAAAGGTAAGTAAGCTGCTGTAGGTTCATCAAGGAAAACTCCAGGTGCAACTGGGTTTGCAATGGTAACAAATGCTTGAATGTTTTCAAAATTCATGTTGCTACTGATTCCCATAACCAGATTTTGAATTTCGCCAGGATCTAATGATGGAACTGTGTTAAGCAATGTTGTTTCGTCAAATGAACTACTTAATAAAACATTTGCAATTGCAAGAATTTGAGCTTTTAAACTTGTGATTAGATCTTCATCAACAGTATTAACATAGCTAATTAATCCATTCATACTAGCATCGGAAGTCAAATAACCGCCAACAATTGTAGTTGCATAATCAAACATTTTTACATCATTTAAGAAAGTTGAAATAATCAAGTCTTGTAAAATTTTATCACTGCAAATTCCAATAAGAGCATTTTGTTGCATTGCTCCTAATGTTCCATAGTCACTCGCAAGTTGAGAAGTTTCAGTTAATGATTTTCCAGTAACAGCATTGTAGCTATTTAGCATTACTGTTAGAGTTTCGGTTCCAAAGTTGTTTAGCATAGATTGAATATTTGGATCATTTTGTAAATAACCACCAACAACGCCAACAACATTTTGAAGAAGTTTAAAATCATCAATGTTAGAATAATCACCTATTGCTCCTAAATAAGTTCCTTCTGTTATAAACGGATGATTTTCTTTGAAACCCGATCTACGAGTGATTGTTTGGTAAGTTCTAAGTGCTTCAAGTTCTGCAGGAGTCATGTCTGGATTTAATTCAATTGCAGACAAAACTTCTGTTTCATTATTTATTTGATTAATTGTTAATTGAATGTTATCAGACGGTTCTCTATATCTTGGATCACTTGATTGTGGAGCAGAGTATTCTGCAGTGATTTGAAATATATAATTAAACATTTCATAATCAGATCCACCTATATTTTCAGTTTTTATAATTGATTTTCCTATTGCTCCAACTCCAGTATCAACTATTCCGTCAGAATTTGTGTCAACTCCATTAATTTGTGATTTGAATGTTGGAATAACCGAGGTAAATCCATTAACAACAAACCATCCTTCAGTTCCTGAAACATAATTGTCAAAAACAACACCTTCATTAATTGTAAAAATTAAATCAGCTTCAACAGGGTCGGTTTCAATTGTCCAACTAACATCTTCATAACAAATCACTGATGCTCCCAAACGTGTAAATTTTGTATTTGTTAGGGTTATTTCAGTACCATTTGTAAGTTCAGGATTAACATTTGCTCCGCCATAACTGTAAAGTCCTTGTCCCCAAATATCATAACCAATTGAGCCGTTTATGTTCATTTTTGAATGTTCATATGCATTCCAATATGCAATTAATGCTTTTGTTGCAACTGTATTGTTAAAATTTGTAACCGATGATTTAGACATAAAAGCCACATAACCACTTCCTTGTGCTTCAATTTGTTCAACCTCATCCCAATCTTCAAATTCTGGGTCAGTTGGGTCAAAATCTTCGGGATAAATTGCAGATTTTGCAGAGTTTGCAGCAACTTTTAAATTATTATAGGTTACCTCCAAATTATTTGCGTCACTAATACTTGTAGCATCTCTTTCATCGCTGATTTTAAAAATCCCTTCTTGAACTGAAGCAATATCAAATCCAGCAGTTTCTGCCCAATCCAAATTTCCAAATAGTCCTCCTACATCCGAAGTTGTAACAAGAGGAAGATTTGTGCCGTCAATCATGAAGAAATTTCCATTAACAATCAAATGGTTTTTTCCACCTTCATCAGTTGCTTTATAACCTCTTGTGTATGGACTTCCGCTCATATATCCTGGATCAACATCTTTCCAAATATATGCGTAATTTCTTGCTTTTCCCTCATATAGTTGAGCTTCAAGTAATGTTGGAACTATTTGTGAGTGAATGTTAATTTGATTTACATCAAGATTTGCAAAGTTTGCTCTCAAATCTTCATGTGTCCAAACATTAATACCTTCTGTTACTGTGATTGTGAAAGCAAGAGGTGATTTTTCTCTCATATTATATTTTGGAACAATGCTAAAAGTAAATGTTTCTCCAACAGATGAGGAATCAAATAGAATTTGATTGTCTACTATTGTTGCAATTTCTGAAAAAGTTAGCGGTGTTCCGGTTATTGATGTGCCTTCATAAACTGTGTAGTCAAGTTCAATATCATTTAAAGAAATTACTGCACCTTCTCCTATTCCCGCTCTTCTAATGTTCATGTCAAAATGAAAATCATTTTCATTTCCTACAAGATAAGGTGACACAACTCTCGTGTTGAAATCATAGGGTGAGTTTTCAGGGTCTCCTGAAGCAAAATCAGCTATGATATTTTTGTAGCTTTGATACTGATCTCCAATCATGAAAGTTTGCATGTCAGCAATTACTTTCACATTTTGAGTGTGAGTGTTCACACCATCAGTTACTTCCATTTGAAACTCGCCCAAACCTTGAGGAATTAAAACACTGTCTTCAAATGTTGAATCTGTGCCTGAAGGAATTGTTAAATCAATGCCTCCTGTTAGAGTGTAAGAATTGTTTTCAATTAAAACAAGTGTTGTTTCATCATAGGTCATAATATTCGTGCTTCCTGGAGCAGGAGCAAATGTTAATTCTTCAGGTGTAAGTGTAACATCAAATTGCATTGAGTCGGGTGCTCTAAAATGGAAGTGAATTGCAATAACTTTACTACTTCCATCAGTTGTTCGAAGAGTTATTATGACATCATCTTCAACACCAAAATTTATTACTGCACTTCCTTCCTCTGATGATTGTTGATTAATGTCGGTTATTGTAACATCTTCATTATTAGAAGTTAATGAAATTTGTTTTTTTGATGTATTAACGGGAAGCACATTCCAATAAATTGTATAAGTGGTTGTGCCTGGTTCTATTTCTTTATACATCGTTTTGATTGTTGTTCCATAGTAAGAATCAGCGGGAATTTCAGTATTTGTGATTTTTATTGATTGAGCAGAGACTGTTTTGTCAGAAACGTCAAATGTGCCGCCCCAAATACTAATACCGACAACTGCTAAAACTGCTACGACTGCAACAATGATTGCAACAAGTTTTTTATTCATTTGTTTTCTCCTTTTTTTATTATTTCTTTTTTTGAAAATTTTATCTATTAAAAATTAATTTGTTCATTAGAACATTGAAAAATTTTTTTTTGCATCACCATCCTTTTAATTTAAAATTGATTATAATTGTATCCTTTCAAAGTAGACTTTTAAATTGATTAAAAATAAGTAAATTCGTAGTGCTAAAAATCCTAAACAAAAACCTAGTAATTTAAAAATATCACTTGAGTATTCTGGACTGTTGAAAACAATAAATGATGTAAATCCAAGAAATAAAGCAAGAAGTAGTCCAAAAAGAATACTTTTTGAAACATTTGGATTGTCAAGAATATTTCCTGTTGCAGCATAATCATTGAGTCTTGGGTTTAATAAATCAAGTTGAAAAGTCCAAAATATATGAGATGTGTTAATTAGTAATAAAATAAAAAAAATTATTAAGACATGTATTGCTGGAATTCCTGTTGTAGTTACAATAACAATGCATGATACAATAATCGCCATTAACGAAAAAGTAAAGTTAATTAGTAACTTTGCCCAGCATAAATTACTTGTTTTACTCGGTGCCGTTTTAATCAAAACAAATTCAGAGCCTTCACTTGTTATTGCAGTTGCACTCATTGTATTTGAAGCTGTTAAAAGAAGTAATCCTACCAAAATGTTAATTGCAATTTTCATTGAAGCTCCAAGTCCACTAACAGCAATTGCGTCCATAATGCTGTTTATTAGGTAAAGAGCAAAAGGCATTGTTGCTATGAAAATAAAATGATTAAGAATGTTATCAACGTTGCGGAAAGTTAAACGTAGTTCTTTTTTAATAAAAGTTACAAAAGTATTTTTACTAACTTTATTTACTCCAACTTTACGTTTTGTTGTTGAATGCTCAAAAGTTTGACTGACAATTGAAAAATAAGCAAAAGTTATTGCAATTGTGAGAAGTAATAGTCCTACAAAAATTGAAAATACAATTAAAATATTTGTCCAAACTGCTTGTTGATTAAAAATTTGAACAATATTGTAATAAAAGAGGGAATAATTGTTAATTGAAATAATTGAATTTCTTAGCCAAGTGGTAAATTGTCCAAAAAGCGCTAAAATTCTAAGTGGTCGTGGAATTATTTGAGTGATGTAAACTAGTAGCCACATGACAAGTCCAATTATAATTGCAATTAAAATTAATTTGAGAAAGGGAAATCTTTTTATTAATTTACCAAGGTACATGAGTGGAAGGGATAATATTGCTCCAATCAATACCGCAATTAAAGGTAAGAAAAAAGTTGAGAGAATAACTAAAAAAAAGTAAGCAAACGACATTTTTAAAATTATTCCAAATGAAATTAAAAAGGGAATTAAGAAAAACAAATTTTTTAAAAATTCAGAAATGTAAAACACTGTAAGTTTACTAATAAAAACTTCTGTCGGTCTCGCTGGAAAAGTAAATATTATTGTATTGTCTTTGCTCCAATACAAAGAGGATACAAGTCCAAAAATACAGGTAAAAATGCTTAATGCCTGAGTTAAAAATAATAAACAAAGTAAAAGATTCTTATCAACAGGAAAAAAACTTCCTTTTTGCAAAAAATTTAAAGCATACCAAAGAAGGGCAGACATTACTCCAAGAATCAAAATTCGTAATAAAACTGAAACTAAAACACTAACTTTTGTTTTTATTATTTTTTTCTTGTTTTTGAGTTGAATTAAGGTTAGTATTTTTATTCTGTGAAAAATACCCGTCCACCTTTTTTTTGTTCCTTCATTAGTCATTTTATTTTTTCCTTTTTATGCTTAATTTAAAGGTTTTATTAATTAATTTTCACTTTTTTTTGGTTGATTTTTTTTGACCAATTTTAATTTTTTTTTGATAGTTTTTTTAACTTCTATCGCATCATTTTTTGAAACATCATTTTGGTCTACTTTTTTAACATTAGTTTTTTTAGCATTTTCATTAACTTTTATTTGATTTGTGATTTTACAAAGAATATTTTTTTGATTTTCTTCATTTTTTTCTATGTAACAAAGGTAAAGTTCTTCCAAATCAACGCCTTTTTTCGCCATTTCTTTAATATCAAAAACTCCCACGAGAATCCCGTTTTGGATTATTGCAATTCGGTCACATATTTTTGCAACAACCTCAATAACGTGGCTTGAAAAGAAAACTATGTTGCCCTTATTGGCATGAGCTCTCATACAATCCTTGATTTCATAAGCGCTTGTTGGGTCAAGTCCTGTTAAGGGCTCATCCAAAATCCACACTTTTGGGTCATGAATTATTGCTGCAATAACAACTAATTTTTGTTTCATTCCATGTGAATAACTTTTAATTTGATTATCAATTGCATTAGTCAAATTAAAAATTTTTGCATATTTTTCAAGACGTTCATCTCTATCTTCTTTTGAAACGTAGTAAAGATCTGCAACGTAATTGATATATTCTCGTCCGGTTAAGTTTTCATAAACTGCGTGATTATCAGAAACATATCCAATTTTACTTTTTGCTTCAAGCGGTTGTTTTTCAATGTCGTAGCCACATATTTCGATTTTTCCTTCAGTTATGCTTTGGATTCCAACCATACTTTTTATTAGAGTGCTTTTTCCCGCTCCATTATGACCAATAAAACCAAAAACTTCTCCCGTATTTACTTGAAGATTGAAGTCATCAACGGTTTTAAATTTGTTGTTTCCATAGACTTTTGAAAAATGTGATATGTTAATCATATGAACTCCTTCTAAATTGAACGGACTTGAAAGTGGTCTACCTTTTAATTGTTTTTTAAATTTTTTCATTTCCAAAACATCCTGTCTTCTTATTTGTACCAGTTCAACATAATGGTCTTGAACTTTAAAAATTGAAACGTAAACCAGCCAAACCATAAACATGAAAAAAACAAAGCCAATATAAATCAAAATATCATACAACCAAAATACAATCATGCTAGTTCCATTACCTAGTGGAATAAGCCACTGATTGTGTGCTTGAATATCTTTTAAAAAGCCTATTTTGTCTGAAATTACATCTCCATAAAGGAAGAAGTAATCGACAGAAGAAAAAGTGTTTACATAACCATTTAAAAACATCATGGAAATAAAATAAATTGTGAAGATCATTATTGCTCCACTCATCATTTTAAATTTGGGACGAGGGAATAAGCCAAATAGCACCGCGAGAATGGGTAGTGACATGTCATAAGAATGGTATGCCCAAAAACGAAGTGCATGTGTTTCTGTTATTTGACTGGATACATTTGGCATTAACATTGCAATAAAAGCACCTATGACATTAACAAAGTAGTTGAAGAAGAATATACTTTTAATATTAAAAGGAAACGAAATAAGCATTAAGAAAACCGCCGTGTGGCAAAGGTGAAAAGGAAGTTCTGACCAAGTGTAATCAAGAACACTTTGTGTGTAATTATAACTGATAAAAGCAGCAAAGACCATGAACATTATTGCTGCTTTTTTAACGTCATATTCTTTTCTTCTGAAAACTGCGAAAGCAACAATGGGAAAAATAAATGTAATATAGAGCATTATACGGTGAGTTAATTCAAAATCATCTGCAACACCAAAAGTTTCACCGAAAAGTATTCTAAATGTTGTCATTGGGACAACAGATAAAATTGCCATTGGTATTATTGCTGACATAATTTTTAACTCTTCTTTGATGTTTTTCCAATCTTTTTTTGCAATCTTTTGATAAAGATAATTTGCTGAAAAAACACCCATTAATCCAACTTCAAATGCAAATTGAATTGCTTTAAACCCTGTGTAATTTGCCACTCCCTCAAATGAAATTACATTTTCTTTAAAGAAAACAATATTTAAAATGACGATAAAAGGTGTAAAAAATGCTTGAAGATTTTTTAATGTTTTAACTTTTGGAAAAAATGGGGTAAGAATTGTGAAAATTACACTTACAAGGGTTAGCCATCTTAAAATCACGAGAAAAACAAGCATGGGTTTTGGAAGCATTGTTGTTTCTAAATTAACTACGCTATCAATTACGTCCATTCGATTTAAAAGTCGTGAAAAGTATAGACCTAAAAATACAACACCTAAAATTTTTAAAATAAGTTGAGATTTATTTTCAAATTTTCTTACTAAAAAAATTAGTGCAGTTCCAAAAATAAGAATTCCTAAAATAATTAACGCATAAATCATATTTTAACCTTTTGTTGAAATAATTTATGGAAGATTTGGAAAACATTCTTTTAAATTATAAAAATGAATACAACATGATAATTGTTTGATTTATGCAAACAATTTAAACTTTTTGAAATTATAAAAGTTTTTAAAGCGAAATTTCCAATATATCGCTTATCATATTTTTGGTAATATTACCCGTTTTATGCTGTCATTTTAGTATTCGGTGCTTTAAACTGAAAAATAATATTTTTTGAATTTAAAAAATCTTTTTCAAGTTTTGTTTCTTTTTTATTTTCTTTTGGAAATTCAAGAAAAACTAAAGGGAAAAAATAAAGAGTAAAACAAATACAGGTTGCAAAGATAATAAAAGTTAAAACATAATGTCCAAATCCTTGCAATTGAGTTAAATAATGTTTTATTGTTTCGTTATTTATTTTAAAATTGAATTTATTAAATGGAATTTCAATATGAATTTCAAAGAATTTTATTATTGAAGGAATAAAAGATAAAACAATAATTACCAAAGACAAAAGAATATCTTTTAAACTTCTCTTTTGAATAATCAACAACAATAAAATCAATGTAATTAACAAAATAAATATCATCACTCAACATTTTACACAAAAAAAAAGAAAAATGCAACATTTTTATTACACTTAAATGCGGAGATAATAAAATAAGTGTATTGACAGTGAATAAAATAAATATTATTATATACAAACATTGTATAACTATATGGAACATAAGAGGTTTAAAATGAATAAAAATTTCAAGGTTCGTGA
>CAZKOT010000002.1:0-4172 GCA_964554475.1 uncultured Christensenella sp. | reverse complement strand
GGGAAAAATTTGAAAATAAAAGAAGAAGCAAAAACTAGGTTTTCGATTATTGCTTGTTGTGTGGTTGCAACAATAACAAATTTATTTTTCAGCACTTTTTTTAATGCCGAACTTTTTAAAGTTACTGTTGACAATAAAATTTTAGTTGTTGCTCTTTACAATTTAGTTTCTTATGTCTCTATTTTTGTGTTTTTCTTTTTGTTTTCATTTATTACAAAAAGAACAAGCAGATTGTGGTTTTTTCGTATTAGTGTATTTTTAAAATGTGTTATTTTTTTTGCATATTTCTTTTTTAGTGAAATTGCACACATTAGCATTAATAATTCTTATTTGATTTTTGCTTTTTGTTTCGGTGCTGCAAGCGGACTTTATTATAATTGTTTTAATAATTTAATTACTGAAGAAGTAAAACCTGAAAAAATGCAAAGTTTTTATGCAAAATTTATTATGGCTTCAGTTGCTGTTTCAATCATTGTTCCTGCATTATTAGGCTCAATAATAAACTCATTAACTTTTGGAATTACATCAGTGTTTGTTTTTGTATTTGGTCTCGTTGAAATTTTATTCTCATTTTTAATAACGAGTGAGTTCGGCGGTTCAAAAATGCAACTGCGGAAGTTTATTAAAACTCTCAAAGAACCAAAATATAAATTTTTAAAAACTGTTTATATTTGTGCATTTTTAGAAGGAATAGTAAATACTATTCCGATTTGTTCGGTTATAATTACAATTAGTCTTTATGGAAATAGTTTGGTTCTAGGAATAGTGGGAACGATTTTTACTGCTGTCGCTGTTCTTGCAGTGTTTTTATTTGATATTCTTAAATGGAAAAATAAAAATATACTACTTATTATTTTTGGAATAATTCCTTTAATAACTGCAATCATTTGCTTCTTTACGCCCAACATAATTCTCCTTGTTATGAATGGAATTTATATATTATTTTTCCAAATAATTAATTTGATTAATGGAAAAAGAAAGTTTGGCTTAATTCGAGATTTTTCTCTTGACCTATTTATTGCAGAGCATCACGATGTTGCTGAATTCTTTTTGTTTATTGGAAGAGCACTTGCTTTTGGATTACTTTCAATTTTAGGAATTTTGCTAGAAATAGATCTAGCAATTAGAGTATTTTTAGTTTGTGCTGTTATTGCAATTCCAATTATGGGTATTCTACTTTTCAAACTCGAAAAGAAGCTTGAAAAAAATGATGATTTTATACAATTAACAGAAAACAGATTACAAAATGAATTAGTAGTAAATGTTGCAAACAAGGAATAAAAATGGAAATAATTTTAGGATACATTCCTAGAATATTAAGGATTGATAAAAGTAATAAATAAACTTATTTTTTTTTGCAAAAGAAGTTTTTAGATAAAATTTTGGTTTTTTTTTAATTCTTGTGCTATAATTAGTTTGTCATAAGGGGAATTGTTGTAAGGAGAAAACGTATGAAGAAAATCACATATAACAAACTTATCCGTAAAAAAATAGTTGATTTAATAAAAGAAACTGGAAGGGAACCTATTTATTTGGTTTTAGATAATGAAGATTATATTCAAGCATTAAAAGCAAAACTAATTGAAAAAGTTAATATGCTTTTTTTTGCTTTTAACGAAAAAAATAAAGAAAATGAGTTGGAAGAATATGCTGATTTAAGTGAGGTTCTTTTGTCTGTTGCCGATATTTTAAAAATTAATCTAAAGAAAGCAGAAAAGCTACGTATTGAAAAGAAAGAAAAGAAAGGTGGCTATGATGGGAGAATTTTCTTAAAAGATATTATTGAATATGACACACCTATTACGAAAACTCAAAAGAATGAGAAAAAATAATTTTTTAATAATTCAAGTTCATTTTGATTAATTTTCATATAAATTTAGTGTTAAAACTAAAATCATGAAAATATTTTTTTAGTTTAGCACTTGCGTTTAATCATTCATTTTGCTAAAATACGAAATAAATAATTTAAATACTAAAAACAATTATTCACATATGTGCATAAATTGAATTGTTAAGTAGATCAGTTAATAAATTTACATAGTACTTAAGAGAAAAGGGGTGCCTTATGCTAGAAAAAGAATCAGAATCAAATTTTTGTTCGATGTTATTTGGAGAAAATGTATTAAAAAAATTTTTAAGTAGTGATGATTTTGAGAAATACATTAAATTAATGAAAGAGGCGCAACCTTTTGATTTTCAATTAATTTCTTCTATTGCTGATGCTTTAAAAAAATGGGCAATTGAAAAAGGTGCAACCCATTATACACATTGGTTTTTTCCTCTTAGCGGTAAAACTGCAGGAAAGCAGGTTGCTTTTGCCGAGTTTGACCAAAATGGTAATGTTATAGAAAATTTTGATGCGAAAGATTTGGTTAAGGGTGAAACAGATGCTTCAAGTTTTCCAAGTGGTGGCACAAGATTCACTTTTGAAGCAAGAGGCTACACAATTTGGGATTATACCTCACCTCCGTTTTTGAAAGAAGATTTAAACGGAAATTTGGTTTTGTTTTTGCCTACAGCATTTTGTTCTTATACCTCAATTGCACTTGATGAAAAAACCCCTTTGCTTCGTGCTTTAGAAGTTTTGAGTTCAAAAGCGGTAACATTATTACATAAGTTAGGTTACAATGACGTAAAACGTGTTTCGGCGAATTTAGGATCTGAACAAGAATATTTTATCATTCCACAAAAACGTTTTTTATGTAGAAAAGATTTGGTGATAACTGGAAGGACTCTTCTTGGCAAAGAACCAACAAAATCACAAGTTAATCATGGAAATTATTTTGGTAGTATTCCAAGTGATATTTCGGCATTTATGAATGATGTTAACAAAGAACTTTGGAAAGTTGGAATTATTGCAAAGCATCAGCACAATGAAGTTGCACCCATGCAATATGAATTTGTTGCAATATTTCGTGAGGCAAACATCGCTTGTGATAACAATCACATTGTTATGGATACGATTACAAGAGTTGCAAAAAAACATGGATTTGAAGCATTACTTCATGAAAAACCATTTAAAGGAATTAATGGAAGTGGTAAACATTTGAATTTTTCTGTTTCGACCGACACGGGAATTAATCTTTTTGATGCAAAACATGACAGTAAATTGTTTTTATTGTTCTTCTCAAGTATGCTTGCTGCAATTGAAAAACATTATAAATTGCTCCGTTTTAGTGCTGCTTATAATGGAAATGATTTGCGTTTGGGAGGGGATGAAGCGCCTCCAGCAATTATATCGGTTTTTGTTGGTGATTATATTTTAGATATTTTTAAACGTATTGAGGAATCTCAAAAAATAAGTGAAAAAAAATCTGAGTTATTGAATATTGGCGTTAAATTTTTACCTAGCAATTATCGTGATGTTTCAGATAGAAACCGAACAAGTCCTTTTGCTTTTACTGGAAATAAATTTGAATTCCGTATGGTTGGTTCTTCTCAATCTCTTGCAATGCCGGCAATTACACTTGTAACAATTTTGGCAGAACAACTTGATGATTTACTAAATCTAATTGAAAATGGTGGAGATGTTAACGAAGTAGTTTTGAATTTTATTAAGCAAAATATAAAAGCTGGAAAACGTATCATTTTTAATGGTGATGGTTACAGCGAATCATGGTTAGCAGAAGCAGAAAAAAGAGGAATTGAAAACTTAACCGATTCAGTTAGTTGTTATGAGTTGTTAGGTAAGAAAGAAGAAAAAAGCGTATTTACAAAAATGAATGTTCTTTCTGACACAGAAATTAATTTAAGACAACATATTTTATTAGAAAGTTATTGTGAAAATATTAAAACTGAAGCATGTATTCTTTATGACATTGTAAATTCGCAAATTTTACCTTGCTTGAGTGAAAATTTGAATAGATTTGCAGGGAAGTCAGATTATCATGTAACTCTGCAACAAAAATTTTTATATGTTTTAAATGAAATTTTTTTAAGTAATGAAAAATTAAATAAATTAATTGAACAAGCAAAAACAATTTCTTCAAATATTGAAAGAGCAAAACATTATCGTGATAACATTTTAAGTCAAATGAAAATTATAAGAGAATTATATGATGAAATTGAGGGTAAAGTTGCTGAAGATTTAAAACCTTTTCCTAATTATGATGATATTCTTTATATGCCTGTTTCAGATTGCAAATAAAAAGTGTTTTATTTTACAGTCAAGT
>CAZKOT010000001.1:68048-74436 GCA_964554475.1 uncultured Christensenella sp. | reverse complement strand
CCATTGTTTTTCATGTAATTGCTTACACCTTCTTGTACTCTGTTTCTAAGTCTGTTTTGTGCATTTTCATTGTCACTAAGAACAGTAATTAAAACAGCATTTGGATCTTCACTGTCAGCCTCAACATCAACAAATCCTAACAATGTTGCTTCAGCGATATATGCTTCAGTTGCTGTAACGGTGTCTAGTCCGATAAGACTATCCAACCCACTTAAAACAATTTCAGCATCCTCATTTAGTGCAATTACATTTGTTACTTTGTCTTGATTGTTTACAACAAACTCAACGCTTGGGTTTATATCAATAATCACCAAACTGTCGGCGTAGGTTATTGCTCTGTAGGTAAAATAACCTCCTAAACTTAAAACTAAAACGATTGCTGAAACAATTGCAATAATAATACCTGTTTTTTTCTTCATTTTTTTCTCCTTTTATTTTTTTTTAGTATGTGTATTTTTTTTGTTTCTATAATATAAACAATTTAAAATGTCATTTTATTGTTATTTTTTAAAAAAATTTTTATTTTTTTTGGTCTATTTGAAATTTTAAAATTTTTAAACCTGCAAAATACCGACTGATAATTCACATTTAAACATATTTGGTTATTAAAAAAAAATATTTGGGGTTAATGGAAATTGAATAATTAATAAAGTATTTTTTATACTAATATTTGATTTTCAAAAAAAATTACAAAATAGCTTATAAAATAAACAATTTAATTAATTTGAAAAATTTTTGCTTTACAATGTTTAAAAATATTAGTATAATAAATCAATGTATTTAAAAAAATACAATAGAAAAACTAATACATAAAGGAGAAAATTATGAGTAATCCCGTAGAATTAACGCTTTTAATTATTGCTTGCGTTATTATCGCAGTTGCAATAATACTTTGCATTTTTTACAGAAAAAAAATTGTTGATTTTTTTGTTGAGTTAAAAAATGACAAGGCGAAAAAAGCTAGTGAAAACGAAAATGCAAAACATGTTGCTGAAAATGCTTTTAAACAAAAAGAGGCTGAAGGAACTGCTAAGCCAAAAATTAATGAAAAAGAACTTGAAGCAAAATTAAGTAGCATTTCAAATGCAAGTAAAGTTGCAAAAACTTCTGCATCACAAAAAACAACAACTAGTTCCACAATAAGTAAGTCCCCAAGTGTTGCAAGCAAGTCAACAACTTCTTCAACAAAACCTTCAGTAAAGACAGCGGCAAAAAAACCTGTTTCAAAAACTACAACCTCAACTAAAGCAAAAACATCAATAAAAAAATAACATGTTAATCAATTAAATTTTATTATTGTATTTAAAAGATAAAATTTTAATACATTAAAAACTGTTATAGAAGATAAAAGGGAAAATAAATGTCATTTTTAAATGAATTAAATAAAATTATTAGTGAAAATGCTGAAATTGGTTTTTTGGATTTGCCACTTAATCAAAAAGCAAGACTTGATTTTAAATATCTTTGCGGAACTACTGGATATACGACATTTAATAACTTAAATTATCAAACAGTTAAAACGGCTGATAGCAAAGAAAAATACATCGGTGAATTTCTTGTTATTGGTTACAATGTCGAAAGTGAAATCGTGAAATTTCCACAAGACCTTTTAAATTTAGAAAGCGAAAATCATTTTTTGGCAGTTGTTTGTTATGAAAATAATTCAGTTGCTGATATTCTTATTTTTAAGGCAGAGGAATTCAAAAAATTTAGGTTACTACCCTCAATTTTCAAAGATTTAAAAGATGAAAAAGCATTCGGTGTTAAACTTGGTGGATTGGACAACACCAAATTAAAACAATATAGCTTTGGT
This sequence comes from uncultured Christensenella sp., assembly GCA_964554475.1. Taxonomy (GTDB): domain Bacteria; phylum Bacillota; class Clostridia; order Christensenellales; family UBA1242; genus CAJKWP01. The sequence goes on along the minus strand of CAZKOT010000001.1, from coordinate 72,623 downwards.
TACGTTTTAAAAAATTTAGTATAGCAAAAAGGAGAATTACCTGTGAAAAAATCTAATGAACCAGAAGTAAAAAAGGAATATGTTGGTAAAAACTTTACCAAAGTTATCGGAATTGACGTCGCAAATTCAACTATTAAAGTTTGGACAGACGACAATAAGAATTTAACTTACCGTAATACTGTTAAAGAAATTAACGATGCGGGTTTAGTTTATTCTTTCAAAACCGATTATCAAATGTATGTTTATAATAAAGAAGTTTTTGAAGTTGGTGATATTCAAGCAATGGGAAGTGGAGGAAGAGGTAAGGCACGTTATAATTCACATCAATATAAAATTGAGGCATTAATAGCAATAACAAGCATTCTTGATCCTAAAACTGATAATAATCACAAATTGCGTATTGTTACCGGTATTCCAAGCACACTTTCTAAAAATGCAGCAATAATTGAAGAACTTAAACAAAGTCTTTTAGGACAGCATTCAATTAAATCAGTTAAATGGGACCAAGTTGATGACGTCAATTTTGAAATTGTTGAAGTGATTGTTGTTCCACAACCACTCGGAACATTATATAATTATGTTTACAAAGCAGAAACAAAAGAACTTGATCAAAAAATTCTTAATCAAAGAACACTAGTTGTTGATATTGGTTGGGGAACAACTGACTTGGCAGTACTTGAATCATCACGAGTTCGAGGAACTTTTGGATTTGAAATTGGAACTTCGGATTATATTTCTGATCTTCAAGAAGAAGCGAATAATAAATTCCCAGAAGCAAGCATTTATGCGTTAAATCCACACCAATTAGACATTGCATTACTAGAGTCATATGTTGTTGAAACTCCTTTTGGAAATTACAATTTGGAAACACTTTCTGAAAAACATAAAGAAATTCAAGCGAAAAGAGTACATGAGGCTATTATGGGATTGGGACTTGAATTTAACAAATTTTTTAGAATTATTCTTACTGGAGGCGGTGCGTTACTTTATGAAAAATATTTAAGAAAATTGTTTAACGACCCCAGATTAATAATTCAAGAAAATGCAGTTATGGCAAACGTTCGAGGATTCTTTTTGTTAGGATTATTTTAAATTTTACCGTTAAATTTTTAAATAATTTTTTTCCCTAAGATTTTTAAATAATAGTGAAAAGATTCATATTTTAGAAAATTTTTTAAAAATTCCTATTGCAGTATTACAAAATTTGTTGTAAAATGAAGATAGGAATTTTATTTTTGTCATTTTGTGGTAAAATAAATTAATTAAAAATTATGGGAGGTGAAATATGTTGTTAAAAGATTTTGAAGAAACTTTAAAAAACATTAGTAATGACAATATGATAATGTTATATGGTGATAACATGATTGTTATTAACAATTTGTTGTCAATTACGAATATTGTTGACACTCTCATGACTTTAGTTAGGAATGATAGAAGTAATAGTATGCTAAGGATGAATTTATCACAAAAACTTGGTGAAATTGAAAGCATTTTGGTAAATCAAGGTGCACATATGCTTGCAGAAAGAGGAATTAACATAAGTCACGGTTTTTTTAATCCTATGCAATCCCAACAACAAATGTATTACAATCAAAATATGTTTCCGCCTCAACAGATGTATAACAATTCTATGTATCAGCAACCAATGTTTAATCAACAACAGCCTGATTTAAAAAATCCTCCCCCAATAACACCTCAAATGCCATCTTCTCCACCACAATATCAACAACCTCAGTCGCAACCTGTTTTTACTAATAAGGTTGAAAATCCTTCTACTCCTGAAGTAGCTCTTCCGCCAAAACCAACGGCACAAAAATCTTCTGGTAGTAGTAATGCTGGAGTTAATAATTTTGCTCTTCCAGGTTTAAATGGCGGGAGTGATAATGCAAAAGCAGCAGGTCGAGATTATTTGTTAAAGCTTTTGGAAGATAGGGAATAGTAAGATATAAGAATTAAAAATAAATATTTGATTATGATAGGGAGGAATTTGTGCAAAAAAAATATTGTTTAGAAAATGAAAAAGGTGAAGAAATAAAAGGTTCAGAATGGTATTGTAATTTTCGTGAAGAAAAATGCGAAAAGGAAATTCACAAAATATATTTAAGAATTTCTGAAAATGGAAGAAATATAATACTTTTAATTCACAATGATTTTAAAAAAGAAATGAACTCACCAAAAAGTTTTAAAAAAGATAATGCAATAAACAAGACAGTACAAAATTCTGTTTTTAAAAACTTTTGCTTAAACGGTGACTCCGAGTTAGTTTCGGATGTGCTTCATTTTCTCCCACGGGAAAATCAAACCGCATCACTAGCATTACAGGTTTTAAAATTAAGAGAAAAAAATCCCAAAGACTACTTAAATGAAGATTTTGTTGGTAATTTTGATTCTTGGACGGGTTATCGAGCAGCAGATGTTGCATATGAATTAATTAGTGATATTAATATTAACACGGATCATAAATATCAAAAATTGGAGAAAAAAGCAAACGACCGAATCATTGCACTTTCTTGTTTGGCAAAATTTGAACAAGGACTTGAATATGATCAAGAGCCAGTTATTGAAAAAGAGTTAACCATTTAAGTTTATTATTTTGTTAGAGTATTGTGTTTATAATAAATTTTTTAAAGAAAAAAAGACCCAAATTTTTGGGCTTTTTTTATAAAAAATATTTAGAGTTTAATCATTTAAATTCAAATTAAAAGACTTTAAGAATTTTTTGATTAAACAAAAAAACAATTTAGATTTTTCGTAATTTGTGCTAAAATTATTTGAGGAATTTTTATGGGTTTCTTGGATAAAATTTTTAAAGCATTTGGATTTGAAGACGAAGGAAAAGCAACTCTGCAAGGTGAGAAAAAAACAGAGGGTGCAAGTTTTGATTTGAAAAAATTTCGCACACGAACCCCTTCAACCCGTTTTGCTTCCTCTCAACTTCAAGTTCAACAAATTTTGGATGAATTAAAAGAAAAAGGAGTTGTTATTATTGACCTTTCGGGCTTTAACATTACCGATAGGGTCAGGGCATTAGATTTTATTTCAGGAGCAATTTTTGCTCTTGAAGGAAGCATAAAAAAACTTGAAGACGAAAAATACTACTGTTCGCTAATTGATGAAGAGGAATAAGCTTGTTGTTATAATTCTTTACTTTTTATCTTTAATGTATTAAAATTTAGAAATAATATTATTCAAATCTTATAGAAGGAAAAAATAATTAATAATGAAATTTAAGTTAAATATTAATAAGACACATGCATTAATTGCATTATTTATTTTTTTAATTGTTGTAATAGTGGATCAATTAACAAAATATTTGTTAACAGAGAGATTTTTTGATGTTATTCCTAATGTGTTAAGCATTGAATTTCAGACAAACACGGGGGCAGCGTGGAGTATTCTTTCTGAGCACACTTGGCTTTTGACCATCATATCAATAGTTTTCTTGGTTATTTTAATAATCTTCAATCATTTTCACGATGAAAAAAATAAACTATACTCAATTGCCTACGGACTTATTGTTGGGGGAGCGGTTGGGAATTTAGCAGACAGAATTGTTTTGGGACACGTTCGTGATTTTTTTAAATTTGAGTTTATAAATTTTCCTATTTTTAATGTCGCTGATATTGCTTTAACGTTTGGCGTCATTTTGTTTTGTATTTATTTTCTCTTTGTTTATCCGCGATTAAGAAAAAAAACGAGGTTATAAAATGAATTTTGATTTTGTAATCACCGTCGAAGATATTGACAAACGTCTTGATATTTTTTTAAGTGAAAAAACAAAACTTTCTCGTTCACAAATTAAAAATTCAATTGAAAACGGGCAAGTTTTTTTAAATGGTAAAAAAGTTAAAGCGGGTGAAAAATTATGTATAAAAGACAAGATAATTTTTCATTATGAAGAGCCAAAATCAGATTTAACTCCCGAAAATATTAAAATTGAAATTATTTATGAAGATGATGATTTAGCTGTAATTAATAAAATGCGTGGAATGGTCGTTCACCCCGCCGCGGGAAACCATTCAGGAACTTTGGTTAATGCATTATTATTTCATTTTAAAAAACTTAGTGATAATGATGTTCGTCCTGGCATTGTTCATCGTTTAGACAAAGATACAAGCGGACTTTTAATTGTTGCAAAAAATAATAAAGCACATGAAAATTTGGCAGAGCAAATCAAAAACAAAACATGCAAAAGACATTATTTGGCAATTGTTAGCGGAAATTTTAAAGAAGATAGCGGAACAATTAAGACAGGCTTTGGAAGAAGTTTAAAAGATAGAAAAAAAATGACGGTTTATACTTTAGGCGAGAAAAAAACTGCTGTTACCCATTACAAAGTTTTGGAAAGATTTGCTTCCTTTTGTTTTGTTGAGTTTGTTTTGGACACGGGTAGAACTCATCAAATAAGAGTGCATTCATCTCATTTGGGTCATCCTATTGTGGGAGATGAATTATATGGCGGAAATATTAAAATTTTCGGCAAAGGGCAATTACTACACGCTTACAAAATTGAATTCAAGTCACCCTCAAGTGGAAAAATTTTAAGCTTTGAAACAAAGTTGCCGGAATATTTTG
>CAZKOT010000001.1:63447-67948 GCA_964554475.1 uncultured Christensenella sp. | reverse complement strand
AATTTATGATTATTCTATATTTTTACTCAGTTTTTATAAAAAATAAGAATATTAAAACTATAAAAAATAAGAAGTAAAAAAAACATTTTGACAAAATGTTTTAGTTTTGTTAAACTTTGATAGGTTTTTAAAAAAAAGGAGATTTAGATGAATGATTTAAATGCAAAAAGAACGGTTTATTTAATTGCTTTTATTGGCGTGATGCTTATTGCAACAGCACTTTTGCTTTACAACATTTTTGGTTGGGTTAAGATTAGTTCTGATATTGCTTATGTTACTTTGAGAATTGGAGAGGCAGTGTCAATTGTTGTTACATGTTTGGCAGCATTCTTTTTTGTTCGAACTAAACGTAAACCAGTTTGGTACGTGCTTTATGCAATTGCGGTAACTATAATTGCAATACTTTTTATTTTAAGTTTCCCGGGCGTTATTGCTCTGTAAATTATTAAATTATTTTTTGAATATTAGGATTAATATAAAATTCGAAGTTTTAAAACATAATTTTTAATTAAGTTTTTTAAAAAAATAGATATAATTATAAACATGTTATATAAATGACAGAAGGAGAAAAAATGTATACTAGCGAAAAAATATCCCCAAATAAGTATAAAATTTTAATCAAAATTGATGCGAAAGAGTGGGAAAAATATTTACAAGAAGCATATGAAGAAACAAAGGAAAAATATTCAGTTCAGGGTTTTAGAAAAGGCAAGGCACCACGAAAAGTTATTGAGCAAAATTATGGGAATAATATATTTTTTGACACGGCACTTGACATTGGTTTTTCAAAAGAGTATAACGAGGCGTTAGAAAAAGAAAAACATATTGAACCAATTGACCAACCTTCAATTAAAATTGAAAGTTTTGATGAAAATGGAGTTGTAATCAATGCAACAGTTGAATGTATGCCCGAGGTTGTTTTAGGTGCATATAAAGGATTGAAAGTTGAAGGTAGCAAAGAAACTCTTGATGAGAATAGAATTGAAAAAGAATTGAATCAAGCAAGACAACGTCAGGCCAGGTTTGTTCCTGTTGAACGTGAGGCAAAAATAGGGGACGTTGTTACCATTGACTTTGTCGGAAGTGTTGATGAAAAAGTGTTTAAAGGAGGTTCGGCAAAAGACCATAGGCTTGAACTTGGTTCTAAAAGTTTTATTGACAACTTTGAAGAGCAGGTTGTTGGAATGAAAGTTGATGAAAAAAAAGATGTCATTGTTTCATTTCCAAAAGATTATGCAGCATCAGAACTTGCTGATAAAAAAGCAAAGTTCGAAGTTACAGTGAAAAAAATTGAAGAAAAACAATTGCCCGAACTTAATGATAAATTTGCAAGCGAAGTAAGCGAATTTGATAAGCTTGAGGATTATAAGAATGATATTAAAAAGCATTTAATAGAAACTCTTAATGAGCACATAAAAAAAGACAATGAAAATCGTTTAATTGAAGCTGTTGTAAAAAATTCGCAGGTTGAAATTCCAGATGTTTTAACAGAAAGACAACTTGATTTGTTTTTACAGGATTTTGAAACAAGGCTTTCTTACCAAAATGTTAAACTTGATGATTATTTGAAATGGTCAAATACAACTGTTGAAAAGTTACGCGAAGAAAAAAGAGAACAAGCAAAAGAAATGGTTACAACAAGATTGGTTTTAGAAGAATTGATTAAAAAAGAAAAACTTGATGTAACAGATGAAGAATTAAAAGTAAAATTAACCGATTTGGCATCAAAATATAAAAAATCACTTGAGGATTACACAAAATCACTTGGCGAAAAGCAAATAAACTATTTTAAAAATGAATTATTAATGGATAAAGTAATTGACTTTTTGGAGAAAAATAACACTATAATTTAAATAAATCTTAATTTTAAGGAGATAATGATTATGTTAATTCCAATGGTTGTTGACCAAACAAGTTACGGGGAACGTTCGTATGATATTTATTCCCGTTTACTTGAAGATAGAATTGTTTTTTTAACAGGAGAAATAAATGATTCAGTGGCTAATATTGTTGTTGCTCAACTCATTTATTTAGAAGGGAAAAATCCCGATAAGGATATTTTTCTTTACATTAATTCCCCTGGTGGAAGTGTCAGTGCGGGTCTTGCAATATTTGATACAATTAATTATATAAAATGTAATGTTTCAACAATTTGTGTTGGTCTTGCGGCATCAATGGGAGCATTCATTTTGGCAAGCGGAACAAAGGGAAAGCGTTTTGCTCTTCCCAATAGTGAAATTATGATTCATCAACCTTTAGGAGGGGCACAAGGGCAGGCAAGTGACATTGAAATTCAAGCAAAACACATTCAAAAAATTAAAGAAAAAATAAATTTTATTTTAAGCGAAAGAACGGGACAAAAATTGGAAAAAATAGAAAAGGATACCGATAGAGATTTTTACATGAGTTCTCAAGAAGCGCTCACTTATGGAATTATTGACAAGATTTTTGAAAAAAGATAAAAATTCGACCTTTATTTAAATATGAAGTTTAGTTGCTAGCCATTGACAAAAATTAAAATTTCAATTAAAGTGTTAGGGTGTGTAACAAAAGTAAAGATTTCATTGTGTAAAACTTAAATTTTCCTTGCTTGTGAAACTTATTAATACAAAAGAATAGAAAAGAAACATAATAATAACGCATCTACTTATGATGAATGAATTAATATAATTTAAAGAAGATAAATAAAAATTGAAAAACAAAAATTAACAAAAGTTAATAATATGAAGTAGAAAGAGGTATTAATATTGAAAACCGATAACAAATTTTCATGTTCATTTTGTGGAAAAACTCAAAATTTGGCAAAAAGACTTATTGCTAACCCTGCCGGTGATGCTTTTATTTGTGATGAGTGCGTTGATATTTGCAAAGAAATTATGAAGGAAGATAAGGTTCAAAAAGGTTTCGAAAATGAAATTGTTTTGCCAACCCCACTTGAAATTAAGGATCAACTTGATAAATATATTATTGGGCAAGAAGATGCAAAACGGGTGCTTTCAGTTGCTGTTTACAATCATTATAAACGAATTAATTATAATATAAATTCTAACAAAGAAAAGGAAAAGAGCGAGGAATTTGTTGAACTTGAAAAAAGTAATGTTTTACTTGTGGGACCAACTGGCTGTGGAAAAACACTTCTTGCAAAAACTTTAGCACGAATTTTAAAAGTTCCTTTTGCTTCGGCAGATGCAACAACGTTAACAGAAGCAGGTTATGTTGGCGATGACGTAGAAAACATTCTTTTGAAACTAATTCAAAATGCTGATTATGATATTGCAAAAGCTCAAAGAGGAATTGTTTATATTGATGAAATTGATAAAATTGCACGCAAAACTCAAAATGTTTCAATTACGCGGGATGTTTCTGGTGAAGGTGTTCAACAAGCGCTTTTAAAAATTCTTGAAAGTACTATTGCTTCAGTTCCTCCACAAGGTGGAAGAAAACATCCTCATCAAGAAGTTATTCAAATTGACACAACAAATATTCTTTTTATTTGTGGGGGTGCTTTTGTTGGGCTCGATAAAATTGTTGAAAAGCGCATTAATGAATCTACACTGGGCTTTAATGCTGTAATTAAAACAAAAAAAGAAGAATATGATGATATTCAAATAATAAAAAATTTACAACCACAAGACTTAATTAAATTTGGACTAATTCCAGAATTTGTTGGGCGACTTCCAATTGTTGTTGGACTTCACAGCTTAACAAATGATGCTTTGGTTAAAATTTTAACCGAACCAAAAAATGCTATAATCAAACAATACAAGAAAATGTTTAAAATGGAAGATATTGAAATAATATTTGAAGACAAGGCAATTCTTGCTATTGCAAAAAAAGCTATTGATTTAAAAACAGGCGCAAGAGGTCTTCGCACAATTTTGGAAGATTATATGCTAAACATTATGTTTGATGTTCCAAGTAAGCATAATGTTTCAAAAATTACCATTGATGAAAATTTTATTTTAAATCGTGGTGAGGCAATTTTTGAATTTAAGAAAGAAAATAATATTAATGAAAAAGAAGAAAATGCAATTGAACAAAAAAAAGTAGTAAATGAATAAAAAAATATTGTTCTTATAAATATTAATTTTTAAAAAAAATTTTTCAGCAAGTTAAACAACTTGCTTTTTTGTTATAACTTTGTTAAACTTCTTTAAGTTAAAAATTGCATTATTAATTTGTTTTTTCGGGGTGTAGCGCAGAGGTAGCGCGCTTGGTTAGGGACCAAGAGGCCGTGGGTTCAAATCCCGCCACTCCGACCAGCAAAAAAATCGGGCTTGTTTGCTTGATTTTTTAATTTATAAAAAATCAATCAGCAAACGGCCGATTTTTTTGCTTATGCCACCAAACGCAAAAACATGTCGATTTACTCCATGTTTTTGGTGGCAACTCTCGTGCGAAGTTTTCGCAAGAAAAGATTAAGGTATGCAAATTTTTATTTGAAATGGGCTTGTTTGCTTGATTTTTTAATTTATAAAAAATCAATCAGCAAACGGCCGAT
>CAZKOT010000001.1:0-63347 GCA_964554475.1 uncultured Christensenella sp. | reverse complement strand
GGGCTTGTTTGCTTGATTTTTTAATTTATAAAAAATCAATCAGCAAACGGCCGATTTTTTTGCTTATGCCACCAAACGCAAAAACATGTCGATTTACTCCATGTTTTTGGTGGCAACTCTCGTGCGAAGTTTTCGCAAGAAAAGATTAAGGTATGCAAATTTTTATTTGAAATGGGCTTGTTTGCTCGATTTTTTAATTTATAAAAAATCAATCAGCAAACGGCCGATTTTTTTTGCTTATGCCACCAAACGCAAAAACATGTCGATTTGCTCCATGTTTTTGGTGGCAAAAAAATTAAGCAGTAAAACCAAAAAAAAGTATAAATAGCATAAAAAAATTATTACAGCACAAACTATTTTTATTACTAAAGTTAAGGAGTGAGCAATGATAACCTTAATTTGTTATGTGTTACTTCTTGTTGGTGCTGCCAACTGGCTTTCAATTGGATTAATGCAATATGATTTTGTTGCTGGTTTTTTTGGTACACAATCAAGTTTTTTAAGTCGCATGATTTATATAATAATTGGCTTTGCAGCAATTTGGATGGTTTTAATGACTTTTAAACAAAGAGGAAAAATTAAAATTAATGATAATGGGTTTAATTTTAAAAGAAAAAACACACAGAATGATGAAAATTTTAATAACGCAAAGCGAGATAATGTACAAGCGGTTGAACTTGATAAAGAAATTCATGAAGCTAACAAAAGAGAAAGGGATAATCCCTTTGATAAAAATTAAGATTTTAAATTTAATAATATTATTTTATTTTTCTATGTAAAAGAAATTGCAATTTTACTTTGATTCGTCTTAGTGCATTATCTATACTTTTTTTGGTTACGTCTAATTTTTTTGACATTTCATCATATGACAATCCCATGAGAAATTGATTTAAAATTTTTAATTCAAGATGTGATAGTTTTGAACAAATTAATTTTTTGACTTCTTCATAACTTTCGTTTTCAATTATTTTTTCATCGGGATATAATATGTCGCAGGAAATTGTAACATCTTCTTCCTCATTAAAAAAAATTTTGGATAATGAAATACTTTCGTTTAAAATTTTGTTTTTCATGGTGTTATTTTTTTTTATAGCACTTAAAATATTTCGCTTTATGCAAAGAATTGCAAAGGTTTTGAAGGAAGTTTCCCCTCCTCCTTTGTAGTTTAAGCAAGCTTTGTAAAGTCCTAACATCGCTTCTTGCATAACGTCTTCGTTGTCGCCACCTAAAAGAAAAAAACTTCTCGAAATTTTGTTTAAAAGCGCTTTAAAACGGGCAAATAAAATTTCAATTGCAACTTCATTTCCTTTTTTTACCTTTTCAACTAATTCTTCATTGGTAAATTCACGCATTTATTCTTAATCCCCTAAATTTTGTTATTGATTTTTTTGTCTTAAAATTTCAAAAAGAATTATTCCACATGCCACCGAAGCATTAAGCGAATTAATTTTTCCGTAAAGTGGAATTGAAATTTTTTCATCTGCTTTTTCTTTGGTTAATTTGCTTATTCCAAATCCTTCATTTCCTATAATAATAGCAATTTTACCATTTAATTTTGTTTGGTAAACATTTTTTCCATCAGCCTCACAGGCATAAATCCAAAATCCATTTTCTTTTAATTCTTCAATTGCTTGATTGATGTTTGTTATCCTTGCAATTTTTACATTTGCGACCGCTCCAGCACTTGCTTTTAAAACAGTGTCATTAATTGGAACTGCCCTATGCTTTGAAATTATAATTCCGTCGACACCTGCACACTCGCAATTTCTTATTATTGCTCCGAAATTGTGAGGGTCTTCAATTCCATCCAAAATTACTATTAGTTGTTCTTTGTTGTCTTTTTTAAGCAATTCTTCAATACTGCTGTAAACAAAATCAATTACTTCAGCAATAACATTTTGATGATTTTGTAATTGCTTGTCTAAAACTACCCTGTCAACAAATTCAAAACGCACACCTTTTTCTTTTGCGATTTGAATTATTTTTTCAAATCCATGTGCATTTTTCAAAATTTGAATTTTATTGATTGTTTTTTCGTTTTGAATTGCTTCAAAAACACTATTTTTTCCCGAAATCAGCATTTTCAATTCCTTTTAAACAACAAGTTAATATTTCTTCCAGTCTTTTTTCATCTCTATTTAGATATAGAAATCCTATTAAGGCCTCAAGTGATGTTGCTTTTTTATATTCTTCAATACTTGTGTTTTTTGCAATATTATTAGTTTTAGAGTTTCTTGCTTTTCTTATTATTTCATTTTCGTTTTCTGTTAAAGTGTTTCGAATTTCATCTAAAACCTTTGCTTGCCAGACTGCACTACAAAATTTTGAAGTCAAGCGATTATAATTTTTTATTGAAGTATCATTGAAATTAATAACACTTTTACGAATAAAAAGTGTGTGAACAGCATCACCAATAAATGCTAAAACGATAGGGTTTAATTCTTTAATATTGATAATATTCTCCTAATTAACATATATTTTTAAAGCTTTTAAATTGTAGTAATGCATAATTATTTCATGAGTGTTTTTATTGTAAACGTTATCCACATTTTTGTCAATTGAAAACATTTGATAAAGTCTTAATTATGTTCTAACGGGTACAAGTTATCCACATTTCCACAACCTTATATTTATTCATATAGTTAAATATTTATACTTTTCTCAAAAAAAATAAAAAAATGTGGAAAACATTATGCAAATTAGCAAAGTTATCCACATTTCCACAAATTAATTAATAATACATAATTTGGCAGGTCAGTTGCCAAACAAATTATTAAATTGTTAAAACATTTTATGTTCACATTATAACAAGAATAAAAATAAAAATGCAAACGATTTATGGAAATTTTTAAAATAATTTGTTGTTTTTTGAAGATATGAGAGACAATAAATTTTAACGCGGACATGAATGCTTTCGCATTTTAGCCATTAAACCTTCTTTTCTCTCATAACCTCACACGGCCAAACTTCGTTTGATCTAAATGCTGCCGCATTTTATTCGTATAAATTTTAAAAATAAAATTTTCTTCGTCTGTTTATTACAACAGAAATAACAATGAAAATGACAATTAAGATTATACCACCTGCGATAATATATATTCCATATTGTTCAAAAACTGTGGAACTAACCACTATTACAGTGTATGCTTGTCCGTCAACAATTTCAATTATTCCAAGTTCTGTTAGATTCTCCACACTTACTGATACTGTGTATTCTCCAGGTGTTTGAAATTCATAAGTAAGAGTTTTTTCTGTCCCTCGTTGAACTTCTATTCCGTTAACATACCAAATGAAAATAGAATCAAAATTGTAGTCAGTTGAAGAGTACTGTGATAAGTCTATTTGAAATTCCACACTAGTGCCCGTTTTATACTGCGTGGCGTAATTAATGGGTTCAATTTCTAATGATGACAAAGGTTGGTGAATAACGTGAATTGTTCTTGAAATAATTTCGGATTCATTTTCGGAGGTGTCAGTTGCTTGATAACTTAAAAGATATTCTCCACATATGGTTGGAGTAAAATTAAAATAATAAATTCCACTGACATCATTTGTTTCAATTAAATCAAATTCGCCATCATTTTTTACATATAAATTTACAATAATTGTAAGTTGAGCATCTGCGTCAAAATTGTCCCAAACATTAATTCCATCATCTAAAAATTCTGCATCTTTGTTTAAATATATTACTTCATTTCCCAAAAGAGCAATATTTGGTGCTTGAGTGTCTATAAGTGAAAGTGTAATGAAAACACGTCTATAAACAATTTCTGAACTGTTTCCAGAGCCATCAAAACACTGATAACCAATAGCATACAATCCCTCTTCTTCACTTCCTGTAAGAGTTGTTAATGTGTCAATAATTTCTATGGTTTCTGTTTCACTATTAAAAATTATTTCATAATAGGTTTTTGTCCAATAATTAGTTTCAGTTCCAAGAGGTGAGGATATAAAAGTGTAATCTAGGTCGATTTCTCCGCTGTCATCAATTTGCAATTCTTTTGTTGGTAATGCTATACTTTCGCCTTGGAGTATATTAATTTGCTCTTCACCTAAAATTGTAATTTCGGGAGAAACTGTATCAATTATTCTAAAGTAATTAAGACGTTCAATAGTCACACTAACAGCAGGTTTTGATGTTAATTGAATTGTCCAAATTACACTGAAATAATCACTTACTGTATCGGTTGAAATGTTTTCGGGATTCCGTGTGATTGTTACCGTCTCACTTGTACCATTTATAATAACATAAGGCATTTCACCCTTTCTTTCAATGTCTTGAATCTCACTTGAAAGAGTTGCGCTGATTAAAGTAATGCTCAAAGTTGATGAAAAATTTTGTTCACCCGTTCCGTTAAAAACAAAAGTGTTTGTTCCTGTAACGCAATTTAAAGTTTGAATATTTAATGAACTACTAACCAATGAGTCATTTATGAAAAATGATAGATTTGTTGAAGAAAAAGAAGAATAATAATTATCATGCCAAAAATACGAAAATGATACTGACGCATTGATTAGGTAATTTTCGCTTAAATAATTTTGCTCATGAGGAAAAATTTGTTTTTGAAATCCCCAAATATATTTTAAATTACGGAGTTCGTTTTCTAAATTTAAACTTGAAAGAACAAATCTATTTCCCACAAGGATAAATTTTGCATTTGGATTATTGTTTGCAATGTTATTGATTTGTATAATATTATTTAATTGATTGTTTGCTAAATTAACAACTTGAAGATTGTAAAAATATAATTGCTCAAAACCTTCTAAACTGGTGTAATTTCCATTTGATAAATCAAGACTTTCTTCTTCAATTAAATCATTTGAAAAAAGTGTTTCACTTTGTTCTTTGCCTGCTAAATCTAAAAGTTTGTCATAAAGATTTGAATCTACGAAATCTTCTCTTAAAATAGCTGTGCTTTCTGGTGCTAATTCTTCCCACGTAATTTGAAAAATCAATTCATGAGTTGTTGGATTTATTGAAGTAATTTCAATTACAATTTCACTGTCTGGAAAGCTTACTTGTGAAGATGTTATTTGACTTTGGGAAAGTCCTGAAGGATAATCTTGCCAAGTAATATCACATGCAGTAAAAGTTCTTTCTCCTAATGGAGTGTAAACACCCGTGTGTAATGCTTCGTCTCCCATACTGCTGTTATCCAAATTTAAGGGTGCAGAGTAGCGGGTTTTTATGTATTCTTGTGAAATTGGTAAAACCGGTTGGTTGCGAAAAACATAAACATTGTAAGGGACTGCTCCAACATTTCCGGCAGAGAGATAATCTTCATAACCTGCCGCCGCATTAAATCCTTCGTCAACACGGTAAACAATTAAACCTTCACTTGCAACAGCATCATCGTTATTTTCAAAAGATCCTTCATACTGTTTTCTGTATTCAAGCCAAATTGATTGTTCGGGATAAATGGTAGATTGAATTTTGTAAGCAAAAACTCTGTTTTGTGGTAAATCATCATTTTCAACTTCAATAGATTCAAGTTCGGCAATTTTTTCATAATTTGTTGGTTTAATTGAATATTCTCCGTTTGCCATAATTTCAACAATATTTTGCTCATCTAACCAATCTTGTTTTAATCGGTTATAAGTTAAAGGATATTGTGGGTAACCAAAATGATTGTAACTCATGATGTCCCAACCATCAACAGCTCTCGTGTCTTCTTCCGAGTCAGTTGCAGGCCAACCTGTTCCATAATACATGTAATAATCAGGCCAACCTAAGACATGCCCTAACTCATGAACTGCTGTATTGTTTTTGGGGTAACCACTAGGATTAGGGTTAAACAAATCAAGTCGTTCCATCATATATTTCCCCGCATCAATTGTTTCAAAATTGTAAGTGTATCGAAAATTTTCAATATCACAATCGTAACCTAATGATGTAAAAGATGAACCATAAGTGTTAATTGCCCACAAATTAACATTATTGCTGTGTGCCCATAATAAATCTGCCCAATTAATTACCACTTCGCCAGGGTCATCCGGATTTATGGAAGTATCGTAAGGGTCGGGAAGTAATAATATCGAAATACTGTCAATATAGTTATCATTATTGAAATCCGAAGTAGCGGGATAATAATCCTCAATAAAATCTGTTGCCTCGCCGCAAATTTGATTTAAAATTTCGTATTCAATTAATTCTGAAACTTTTGCTGTGTATCCGCCAAAAGTGTGAGTTGCATTTGGATCATATCCTGTTCCACCATTATAATCTTTGTTTCCGCATTCGGACCTTGTTTGAGTTAATTGTAATGAGGTTTCCCCTATAACAAAAATTGTTTGCAAATTTAATCTTCCATTTGAAATTTCTTGATAATATCTTTTTACAGAATATTCTGAAGTTGAATTAAACATTCTGTCAATTAATTCATAGTGGGTTAAGGTAATATCATCAGCGGTTGAAGGAGTTCCCATATCCAAAGTTGTTTGTGAAGTCATCTTTTCAGCTTCGCCATTAAAACGCGCTACAACCAAAAAATTATAAACAGTAATTGGGGAACCTCCGTATTCGTAAAAACTTTGAAGGGGAGCGGAAAAGCCTACACTTTCAGCAAGATTGTTTATTTTTTGTGTGTAAGTGTAATCGTAATTATTGCTACTTTCGTTTCTGTTTTCTTTATCACAATAAAAAACAAGTCCTGCACAAAAAAATAGTGCAAAAGTAATAAAAAGAAATATAAAAGATTTAAAATTCTTTTTTGATAAATTGGAAAATTTCATAAATAAATTTTAGTCTTAAACCTTTTCAAAGTCAAATAATATGTTTAGTATTTCCAATTAAATAAAAACCATAAATAAACCAAATTTAAAATCACTTACATCTCTTCCAGTGTTTCAATACAAAGTAAATTTAATCCCAACTTAAGTGTTTTTTGAACAATAGTAACGAGAGCCAATTTTTCGTTCTCATTTTCGGAGGAAATAATTTTTTCCCCATTATTATAAAAAGCATTAAAATTTTTTGCAATATTAAGAATACTTCTTGCTATATAGCAAGGTTCATTGTTTTTATAAGAATCTATAATTGTTTGTTTGAAATTATTAATCTCTTTTAAAATTGTAAAAGCGTTTATGTTTTCAAAAAATGAAAAATTCGAAATTTCTTTTTCTTTTAGGGTTCGTTTTCGAAGTAAACTACAGCATCTTGCATAGGTGTATTGAATGTAAGGTGCCGTGTCGCCGTCAAAAGAAATTGCACTTTTAAGATCAAAAACTTTATCTTTAATTGTTTCAATTTTTAAAATTGAAAATGCCATTGCACCTTGTGCAATAACATCAGCGACTTTTTTCTCATCTTCAATTGAAAATTTTCTTCCTGAAATGATTTCACGCGCTTTTTTGTTTGCAAATTCTAAAATTTCTTCCAAAATAGCCTGTTTACCGAAACGACTAGCGATTTTTCCTTCGGGCATTGAAAAAATCCCGTAACCAATATGTTGTAATTTTTTCGCATAAGGTCTTTTAAGTCTTTTGCAAATTTCAAAAATATTTTCAAAGTGCTGATTCTGTGCTAATCCTGTTACATAAATATGTTTATCAAAGTTGTAAAGATTAAATCTGTCTTCAATTGCCACTAAATCACGAGTTAAGTAGAGACTTCCTCCGTCTTTTCGTTCTACAACGGCAACTCCATAGCCAACATCACTTAAATCAACAATAACAGCCCCTTCGCTATTCTTTGCTAATCCTTTTTCTTTTAATTCTGCAACTATGTTTTTTAGTTGTTTGTTGTAAGTGCTTTCTCCTCTCCAATCATCAAATTTAATTCCCAGTCTTTCAATGATTTTTTTTGCTTCTTTTGTTGAAATTTCAATAAACCATTTGTAAATCAAGTACTCTTCGCCCTCTTTCTCTTCAATTTTTTTAGAGACGGCACGTGCTTTTTCAAGAAGTTCATCTCGTTCTTCTTGATTAAACCGAATGTAAAGTTTTTGAATTGCTGCGACCCCTTCTTTTTCAATGTCTTCTTTTTTGCCCCACATCTGAAAAGCTAAAACCATTTTTCCAAATGGTGTTCCGTAATCTCCTAAATAATTAATTCTAATTACTTTATAGCCCAAAAACTCATGAAGACGAGCAATACACTCTCCTAAGATTGTGCAATTATAATGCCCAATATGCATAAACTTTGCCAAATTAACCGATGAGTATTCAATACACGCAATTTTATTTTTTCCAAGATTTTCACAAAAAAAGCTAGGTAAAACACTTTCTTTTAAAACCATTTTTGCAATCTCTTTTCTATTTAAAAAGAAATTCAAATATCCACCCGCAATTTCGGTTTTTTTTATTAAATTATTTTTCACTAAATTTGATTGTATTTCTTTTGCAATAATTTGTGGAGAAATTTTCTTTTCTTTTGCCATTGAAAAACATGGAAGAGCATAATCTCCCATTTCATTTGAAGGAGCAAACGAAATCAGTTCTTTAATTTCTTTTTCGTTTTTACCTTCGATTGTAATTAATTTTGCAATTTCTAATTTTATATCCATTTTTCTCACTCAAATTAATGAACTACTTTAAGTCATTACTTACGATTAGTATTATTATAAAAGTATATATTTATATTGTCAATCAAATAGAAAATTAAAAAACAACGGTTTTCTTTCCGTTGTTTGTTTTAAATTTGTTTTATTTTAAATTTTTGAAATTCAAATATCTTTTTTTCTTTAATCAATTCCGTAATATACAACAACTTTTTCATCTGCAATTAATGGATCAGTTAATGTTGGATTTTGACTAACCAAAACATCTTGAGTTATTTTTAATTCTTTTGCAATATCCCAAAAAGTGTTACCGCTACGAGCAAAAAAGATTTCTATTGATGCATCTTTTTCTGGATAACCTCTACCAACGGTTGCTCCACTAATTACTTCAAAATTTTCTTCAGTCCACAAATTAACATATGCTTTAATTTTACAATCAAAATAAATTTCTTTACCACGTTTTGCAAGTATATCGCAATCCGAAAGCACAGCTTGTGCTGTAAGTTTTATTAATCCATTTTCTTCGGGAATTTTTTCACTTACAACGAAAGGAACTTCAATTTCAACCGAACTTACAATATTTTCAGTGTCATTTAAATAAATTACATTTGCTTGAACAATTCCATCAAGATTAACCTCACCATCATTAACGTAATAATTACTAAGGGTTAATCTCGGGGCACTGAGAGCTAAAATTTTGTCAATACGTAAATCGTTTTCCGAAAGAGTTAAATTTCCTTCAATTTTTCCTTCAAAAAATTTAGGGGATAGAGGTTTAACATTTGTAATTTGAGTTTTAACAAGTTCTAGTTCGTTCTTTAAACTGTAAATATCCGTTGAAACAGGGATTTCTTGTTTTCCGTAAACCTTTAAATTAAGCGCAATGGGAGTTGTTATTGTTATGTTTTCATTATTATCAACTATCGCTTTTAATTCACTCTTACGCACTTTTGCCCAAATTTCAATTAAACTTTCCTTACTTGCATTTGCAACTTCAATTTCTTCTTTAAAAGTATCGCTTGTTTGAGATGTGGCTAAGACGCCTTCTTCTTTAATGTAAACTAAATAAGTATTTATTTCTCCTGTAACAGAAACAAAACCTGCCCCCGCTGTTAGTTCTTTAATGATTGCATTGGAGTCGACAATGAGTATTTTATTAATATTTTCTTTTACTGTAACTTTAATTTCAGGTTTTATGTCAACAATAATGTCATCAGTAAGAATGCTTGTTTCAATTTGTCCAAATTTTGAACAAAAACCTTCTTCCTCATTACTGTAAACATCGACTTTTGTATTTCCAACATAAATGAGTTGTATTTCGGCAGTTACTAGTATTTTAAAAGAACTTTCGCTAACAGAAGTTGGAGTGATTGAAACAATTTTTGCCTCCCCATTAACTTTTTGTTGTGGCGCCAAAGTATCATTTTTGAAAGTTTCATGAAACGAACTGACAGATGCAATTGTTCCAACTAGACCATCAGGAGTTTGGAACAAAACTGAGGTATAAATTTCCCCCGAAATTTTACCTTCTTTATCAAGGACTTCAACACTTGTAATAAATGCATCTGCAGAAAGAGATAATACTTTGTCAATTTGTTCTCCATTTTCCAAGTTGATTACGCATTCTACTAGAACCTGTTTACTTTCAAACTCATTTTTGTTCACCGCCAAAAATTTTTCTTCTTCCATTGTCTCCCCCTTTTCTTTATATTTTATTGATGGGATAAAAAAAATATGACATTACATTTGAATATTTTAATTTTAAAAAAATAACTAATAAAATTTTTTTAAATATATTGAATTTTTTTAGAATATAGAGTAAAATAATAACAGGAGTAAAAAATGGCAAACGAAAAACAAGAAAATACTGGTAATGAACAATTTGTTTCACTTGTTGAAGCAAAAGAAAATATTTCTGGTGTTTTGAAAAAGGTTGAAAAATATGGTCATGTCGTTATAATAAAAGACAAAAAACCCAAATATGTTATTCAAAAAATTGAAAATGGTGCATTTTTGATTTTAACAGATGAAGAAAAAATTGAAATAATTTCAAACAGAATTTTAAAAAAGCATCAATATGCTTTTGAGGTGCTAAGTAAATGATTAAATTTAATAAAAATACTATAATAGAATTTCAGAAAAAAATAATTGCATCAACCGGTGGAGAGTCGGGAGTTTTAAATTTGGGTGTGTTAGATTCAGCTATTGAAAGTTGTTTTGCAACTCATAAGGGTCAAGAATTGCTTCCAACAATTGAGGAGAAAGGCACACGGTTAGGAATCAATATTATTACCAATCATCCATTTTGTGATGGGAATAAAAGAGTTGGTATGTTGACAATGATAACATTTTTGGAAGTGAATGGAATAAAATTAAATTTATCTAATGAAGAAATAATTAACTATGGTTTAGGTATTGCAAAGGGTGAGATAGACTATGAACAAGTTTTAGAATGGATTCAGAAATCAAAACAAAAATATCCTACTACGCAAAAGCAAGCCGAGATGTAAAATTTCACATTAATTTTTTAAATTTAAAATGTAAAAGTACAATATTATGATTTTTACCAAATCAGAATAAACATAATAGTCATATTTTACAAAATCTTATTAATGAAAAAAATTGAAGGTTTTTAACCTTCAATTATTTTTAATTTAAAATTTGCACTGACAAGGGGATGAAGTTTAATTGATAAATTAAAAATACCAGTGTTTTTTAAAGGTTCTTTTAATATTATTTTTCGCTTGTCAATTTCGGTGTTTGTGAAATTTTTTAAGCTGTCGGCAATTTCTTTCGTTGTTACAGAGCCGAAAATTTTTTTATTTTCCCCACACTTAACCGAGAGAGTAATTGTTTTTCCTTCTATTTTTTTTGATAATTCTACTGCTTGCAAACGTTCTTTCTCTTTGCGAAATTCTTCTGCTTTTTTTTGCGCTAAATTTGCTTGTAAGTTGACATTGTCTGCAGGTTTTGCCAAATTATTTTTAAATAAAAAATTTCTTGCAAAGCCATCAGCAACATTCAAAATATCACCAGCTTTTCCACTTCCTTTAACATCTTTTAATAATATTACTTTCATTAAACCCCTTAATAAATTGAGAACTAGGAATTTTGTATTTCATTTCTCTTTTTATTTTACATAAAGAGCGGATAAATTGCAAATTTTTTGAAATAATATAATTAATTATTAGAACAATTTAAAATTAATCTAAATAGGTAAAGTGATATTTATTATTTTTAAAGCAAGAAAGGAGATCGAAAATTACACTGTAATTTGTAATTGAATAAAATGGATATTAGATGTAGAAAAACAAATTGTGTTTTTAATGATAGATTTGCTTGTCAAGCAAAAGATATTTTGGTTAATAAAAATATTATTTGTTCAACTTTTGAAAAATCTGACAAAAAAACACCTGATACAAGCAAAACTATGTTCGAGAAAACACCCGAGTATGCACCCATGAGGGATATGGCGAAAATTGATATTGATTGCAAAGCCTCATGTGTTTTTAATAATAATGGAAATTGCACTGCAAACGGTATTACGGTTAATTCAATTGCCGAAAAACCATATTGCATGACTTATATTAGAAGGTAAAAAAACGGAAAAGTAAAAATTAATTTTCTTTCTTTTAATCATATTTTATTGTAGACTTTAATTTTTTTTTCAAGGTCTAAATCCATTTTCTTGTGGAACTTGTTTTATTTCAAAATTTTCGTTTTCAATTTCTAAAAGTGTTCCACCTCTTTGTTTTGTTTTTCCAAAAATTCCTATATCTGCAACATAATCAATGCTCATCCCATAAGTTAAACGTATTGCTTTATAGGAAATTGAAAAAGTATTTAAATGGTCATGGCCACAAAAAACTGCCTTTGTACTACCCATTTCGAGTATTGCCTTAAACATTTTTCCACGTTCGTGAGGTGCTGCCACTCTCCACCATTCTTTAATTCCAAAGAAATAGGTTACTTCAGTGCTTCCGCTTTCATAAAGTTTCCATGCATCGTCATACTCGTTAAGCGGAATGTGAATAAAGAGATAAGAAGGGACAATCTCATTTAAAGAATTTCTCATTTTTGCAATTTCGGTTTTATACCATTCTACTTGGTCATCATGAATTTTGTCATATCTTGCAATACCCAATGCAGCATTACTGTCCATCAATACAAGAGCATTTGTAAGTTCTCCTGCTTCATCAAGTAATTTTATTATGTAATTTCCTTGACCTGTTATGTTTTCTGGTCCTCTTTGAAACATGCAAAACTCAAGAGAAGAAAAATAATTAGAAAGTTGTGTTTTGGAAAGAGTTGCAAAATTTTCAGCATCGTGATTACCGTAAACCAAAGCCCAAGGAATTTCAAATGATTCAAATAAAGTTCCCAATGCTTTTGATTGCAAGTCATTGTTTAAACAATAAACTGAAGGATAAATTAAATCCCCGGTTAGAATAATTAAATCTGGTTTTGTGTTGTTGACAATCTGAATAACTGCTTCAACCGCTAATTTGTCCTGCCAAAGAGTCATAATACTGCATGTTAGATGTATGTCTGTTAATTGAAGAATTTTAATGGGTTCTTCGTCATTATCATTTTTAATATAATAATATCCATCATTTTCATCTATCCCAATTTCGAGCGGACGAGTTTCAACACTTTGAACTGTATTAATTAATTCAAAAATACTTTCGGTTCCCCAAAGAACAACGAGAGAAAAAGTAATAGTAAAAAAAATCATGCCAACTATAACACTTGCTAGAACTCTTACGTATTTAGGACTTCTTTTATTTTTTATTTTTTCTTTTTTCATTTAATAATATTATTATAGCAATTCTTGATTTAATTACCAAAACTAATTAAAAAGGAAAATTATAATTAAAAAAACATAAAATTTTTTAAAAAATTGCAAAAAGTATAGTGAGGGAATTAGTAAATATTTTCTTTTTATGTTAAACTTATTATAAAAGAATTAATTTTTCTTCTATAAAAGATGAAGAAAATCTTTGCTACTTTCTAACTTTATCAGTTTAAAGGGCTTATAAAAAAACAAATTTATCAAAAGGATTAATATGGAAAAATACAAGGTAAAGAAAAAAAGAAACTGGTTTTTTAATTTTTTAAAAAAAATTGTTAGGTTATTTAAAAAAAAGCCAACATTTATTTATCTTGACAAAAATAAAGAAATTGCCGACAGGTCAATTATCATTGCAAATCACAGCGCAGCAAAAGGACCTATGACTTACGAGTTGTTTTTCCCGAAATATTATATTCCTTGGGGTACATATGAAATGAATGGAGGTTATCGTGATCGCTGGAAATATCTTTATTATGTATTTTATCAGCAAAAACTTCATTTGGGAAAATTTAAATCTTTTATTGTTGCCACCCTTTTTGCGCTATTTTCAAAAATGCTTTATCGTTCTGTAGGTTTGATTTCAACTTATAAAGATAATCGAATTTTTTCAACCTTTTCCAAAAGTTTCAAAGTTCTTGATGAAAATATTAGTATATTAATTTATCCCGAAGATTCTTCACATGGTTATTTTGACATGCCTATTGAGTATTTTCAGGGTTTTGCGTCACTTTCAAAATTATATTTTAAAAAATCAAAAATTGACGTTCCTATTTACAATGTTTATTTTTCTAAAAAAACAAATAAAATGATTATTGATAAGCCTCTTTACATTAACAAAATGCTTGCAGAAAAAAAAGATATGAAAGAAATTGCTGAAATTTTTAGACAAAGAGCATTAGAGCTTTATAAAATTTATGTTAGAGAAGAGAAAAAAGAAAACTGATTTACTTATTAATTTTATTAAGATTAAAGAAAAAAAATTAAACCATACAATCAAAGACAATACCCCAAAATATGATTAATATAAAATTTTGCAATTAAAAAAGTCGTAGATAATTTTCTACGACTTTAATATTTTTTTGTTTTAATTGAATAATCATTTGCGTGTTATTCACCATACTCGCCCATTACCCCATGTTTATGATCTTCTTTCTCGGGAATTTCGGTAACTAAACATTCTGTTGTTAAAAGTGTTGATGCAACACTTGCTGCATTTATTAGTGCTGAACGGGTTACTTTTGTTGGGTCTATTATTCCCGCTTGAAGCAGGTCAACATATTTGTTGTTAAGTGCATCATAGCCGTAATTTTGATTTTCGTTTGAAAGAATATTGTTGACAACAACTCCGCCATCTACACCTGAATTTATTGCTATTTGTCTGACAGGTTCTTCAACAGCACGTAAAATTATTGCTGCTCCAGTTTTTTCATCACCTTCAAGTTTGTTAATTAGTTTTAAAAGTTCTTTTTTAGTTCTTAAAATTGCAATACCACCACCAGGAACAACTCCTTCTGCTGTTGCCGCTTTTGTTGCTGAAAGAGCATCTTCAATCCTAAGCTTTTTATCTTTCATTTCAACTTCAGTTGCTGCCCCGACTTTAATTACTGCAACACCGCCGGCAAGTTTTGCAAGTCTTTCATTGAGTTTTTCTTTTTCGTAATCACTTGTTTCGTTTGCAAGGTGTATTTTTATTTGATTGATTCTCGTTTTAATTTTTTCCTTCTCGCCTGCACCTTCAACGATTGTAGTTGTATCTTTGTTTGAAATAATTTGTCTTGCTTTTCCCAAATGCTCAATTTGAGTATCTTTTAAATCAAGACCTAACTCTTCAGAAATAACTGTTCCGCCAGTTAATATTGCAATATCCTCAAGCATTGCTTTTCTTTTATCGCCAAAACTTGGAGCTTTGACAGCAACACAATTAAAAGTTCCTCTTATTTTGTTTAAAACAAGCATTGCTAGTGCTTCGCCCTCAATTTCATCTGCAATTATTAAAAGACGTTCTCCTGTTTTAACTAGGGTTTCTAGAAGAGGAATAATATCCTGAACTGCTGAAATTTTTTTGTCGGTAATTAATATATACGGATTTTCAAGAACTGCTTCCATTTTATCCATATTTGTGCACATATAAGCCGAAAGATAACCTCTGTCAAATTGCATCCCTTCAACGACTGAAAGTTCGGTTTTCATTGTTTTACTCTCTTCAATTGTAATAACTCCATCGTTTCCAACTTTTTTCATCGCTTGTGCAATTAATTCACCTACTGTTTCATCCGAAGCAGAAATACTTGCAACTTGTGCAATTGATTTTGAATCAGCAATTGGTTTTGAAATTTCTTTTAGCTTGTTTGAAACAACTTCAACAGCCTTGTCAATTCCTTTTTTTAAAACAATTGGATTTGCTCCTGCAGCAAAATTTTTTATGCCTTCACGTATTATTGCTTGTGCTAAAACTGCTGCAGTTGTTGTTCCGTCTCCTGCAACATCGTTTGTTTTTGTGCAAGCTTCTTTAATAAGTTGTGCCCCCATGTTTTCAAAAGGGTCGGGGAGGTCAATTTCTTTCGCAATTGTTACCCCGTCATTCGTGATTAAAGGAATTGCATATTTTTTATCTAAAACAATATTTCGACCTTTAGGTCCTAAAGTAATTTTTACTGTATCACTTAAAATGTTTACCCCTCGTTCCAATGCTTTTCTTGCATCTTCACCATATTTAATTTGTTTTGCCATTTTTTTAATCCTCCACAACTGCTAAAATATCTGTTTGTTTAATAATAATGTAATCTTTGTCTTCAAGTTTAAATTCACTGCCGGCATATTTTGAGTACAGGACGTTTTGTCCAACCTTTAATTGCATTACAACCTCTTTTCCGTCAATAATTCCTCCCGCCCCAACGGCAACAACGGTTGCAAGTTGTTGTTTCTCTTGATTTGCCGAAGGTAGCATCAACCCACCTGCGGTTTTTGAGTTTGGTTGTTTTGGGGTTATTATAACCCTGTCAAAAAGTGGTTTTAGTTTCATTTTTTTTCCTCCATTATAAAATTAAGTAAAAAGTAGAATATAAAAAGTAGGAAAGTTGAGTTATAATTAAATTTTGTTTTTTAAATAAAATAAATTAATTTTTTATATTAATAACAAATTATTAAATTTCAACTTTTCTTTCTATTTTTTTTCTCCCACTTTTCCATATATAATAAAAATTATAGTCATTTAAAATTTTCTTGTCAAAAATTTTAAACAGTTTAATTTGATTTGTTTGTCGAAACAAAATATTTTTAGAAAGGTCAACGAGACAAATATAATTTTTATGTTTTTGAAATTTTTTAATTTTCAAAAAATCTTAAAATAATCATTTACTTTTAATGATTAGCATAGAAATATGTTAAAGGAGAACTTAATGAGTGTCAAGGTTGGTGTGTCAAAAAGCATGGGTATATTTGGCATAATAACCATTTGTGTTTCTTTAGCATTAATTTTTGTTTTGGCAGATCTTTTTTCAAGTGTTTTAACTTTGGGAGATTTTGCTTTTTTAAATGCAACAGGTTCAAAATCTTCCTCTTACAAAATTTACGCAATTTCGCTTAATAAAACGCTTTCAAAAGAAAGTGCTGACAACTTTGCTTTGGAAATAAAACAAAAAGGTGGCGCCGGCTTCGTTTTTAAAAAGGAAGAGCAGTATTATATCTTAGCAAGCGCTTATGAAAACGAAAACGATGCTATTAAAGTTCGTGATAAATTAGGTGATGACAAAATTGATTCTGAAATTGTTGAAATAGATATTGGCGAAATTAAAATCGATATGAATTTTTCATCTGCTGAAAAAATCACAATGACAAATTCAATTAACCTTTTCAAAGAAATTTTCAAAAAGCTTTATAATATTTCAATTGAACTTGACACATCAATAAAATCACTTACGGAATGTAAACTTTTGGTAAATGAAGAAAGAAATTATATTGATGAAATTAAAAAATCATTTGATAATTCTTTTAATAATAAATTAAACAATGAAATAATTAAAATTAGAACAAAAATAATAGAACTTGAAGCAATGACTGAAAAACTAATTTCTGAAGCAAGTGAACAAAGTAGTATTTTTTCTTCACAGTTAAAATATGCTTATATTCAAGCAATAATTTTAAATAGAGAACTTGTAGCAAGTTTAAATTTATAAAGAATTTAGACGAAATTACTTCTGCTTTTTGTGATAAAGTTTGTAAAAAATTCAAAGCAGATAAGCTCTGAAAAAGCAAATAAATTTTTAAACTAATATTTAAATAGTTAGTTAAAACTCATGTTCAGTGAGAATTTCTTCACATTTTTTTACTGCTTTTGAGCATTTATGCTTTGCCTCTAAAAATTTTGTTTTCATAAGCTCGCAAATTTCGGGACCTGTTAATTCGTAAATTTGTTTCCATAAAATTTTGCAAAAACCTGTTCGTTTTACAGTGTAAGCTAAAAAATCTAATATATCAGCATATTTACAAGCAATCTCAGTTTCATTATTTTCTACAAATTTATTTCTAATTAAATGAACTTTTAAAGAGTGCTCTTTAAAAAAATAGTGCTCCTCAAGTTGATTTATTCCTTCTTCCATATTACTTGGAAGTTTCCAATTTTTTTTTGTCTCAAAAAACTTAATAAGTTTGTTTGCTTGCAAAGCGCTTATTATTGGGTTGCCTTTTAATACTGGATTAATTTTTACTGAATTTGTTGTCATTTTTTATTACCTCTTTTTTTGTGATATGCATAGTTTAACAAGTTGGGTTTTTTAGGACATATATGAAATTTGAAAGATTATTTCTATTTTTAGAAAAAGGTTGAATTTTTTAGGATAAAGAATGAATAAAAAAATTTTTATTTTAATTATAACAAAAAAATTCGCTCAAAACGAAAGGTTTGAGCGAATTAATTATTTTGGTTGTCTTTTACAAATTTAGTTCAAACAAATTGCTACCTATTTCATTTTTTGGTTCAAAAGATTCTTCTGAGTTATTGTTGAAATCAATATGTGCAAGTTCTTTTAAATCAAATGTGTCAGGATTAAAAATGCTTAAATCAGATGCAGAAAGAATAAAAGTGGGGTCCTCCGCAAAATTTTTAACAATTTTTTCACATGCTTTCACTTTTCTTCTGTAAGCATTTAATTGACGTCTAAGTGTTTCTTTTGAAATGATCACATCTTCATCACGTTTTGTCATAAAAGTATTCCTCCTTCTTGGTTAAAATGTGTATATTATAATATTCATTTTTTTACTTGTCAATAGGTAAATTGAAAAAAGACTTAAAAAGAGACGATTTGGTAAACCTTGAGCGTTGCATTGAAAGAATTTTTAGTCAGTATTTTCTTTTATCATTTATTAAACTGAAAATTTTTACATAAAAAAAATTTAAAATATTTCTTTTTTTTTAACAAATACTAAATTTATGAAAAAACAATTTTTCAAAAATGCTTTTCTCTTAACCTTAGGAGGATTTATTTGTAAGTTTGCTGGTGCTTTTTATAAAATTCCTCTTGCAAACATTTTGGGAGCAAATGGTATTGGAATTTATCAAATACTCTTTCCAGTTTACTCCTTTCTTCTTGTTTTTGTTAGTGGGGGATTACCAACTGCAATGGCAAAATACATTGCTTCTGCAAGAGCATATAACCAAGAGCAAAAAATTAAAAGATTTTTTTTAATAGGTTTTTTTGCATGTTTTTTGATAGGAGCACTTTTTGCAATTTCATTTTTACTTTTTGCAAAACGTCTTGCAATCTTTCAGGGAGAAGAAACTATTTATAGGAGTTATTATGCTCTTGCACCGACAATATTTTTTTCGTGTTTGATTGTTGCATTTCGAGGACTTTTTCAAGGATACGAAAATATGTTCCCGACTTTTTTTTCTCAAGTTTTAGAGGTAATTTTTAAACTTTTTTTTGGACTTTTTTTATCAGCAGAATTTGCAAAAAAAGGTTTAGAGTGGGGAATTTTTGGTGCATTTTTAGGCCTTGCAATTTCGGAAATAATTTCTTTTTTATTTCTCATCATTTACACTTTTAGAAGTAAAGAGTTAAGGGAAGCGGGAAATAATAAAGAAAAACTCTTTAATAATAATCAAAAAATTTTTAACAATTCAAAAAATGAAAGCAAAGGTGAAATAAGAGGTATGCTAAAATTCACTTTAACTCTTACTCTATCATCACTTTTTATTCCCCTTATGAGTGCATTTCAGGGATTTAGTGTTGTAAAACTTTTGAATAAAAGCGGATTTAGTCAAGAAATTGCGACAACTTTATTTGGAATTGAAACCGGTATTGTTGGTTCAATAATTAATTTCCCCACAATTTTTTCAACCGCTCTTGCTATTATTTTAATTCCTTCATTAAGTTTTCATGTTGCAAAAAATAATTTTGCTTCGGCAAAAAATATTATTAGAAAATGTTTTAAAACGATATGGATTCTAACCCTTCCTTGCGTTGTTGGCATTTTACTTTTAGCACCCAACATTTTAAATATTGCTTTTTCAAAAGTAATTCCATTTGAATTTTTTGACCTTTCGGTCGAGTTGATGCAAGTTTCGTCCCTTTCAATTTTATTCACTTCACTTGCTCAAATTTCTACCGTTATACTTCAGTGTTTACGGCAAGAATTTAAAGTACTTTTAAATTTGATTTTATTGTTTGTTGTTAATGTTGTTTTAGTTTTTGTTTTAGTTCCAAAATTTGCTATTGTGGGTTTGGCACTTGCAAATGTTTTTTCTTTCTGTTTTTTGTGTGTTTTAAATATGTTTTTTTTAAAACAAAAAATTGGCATTGAAATGAATTTAAAAGATATTTTAATTCCCTTAATTGCAACTTGTTTAATGGGATTACTTGTTTTGGGCATTAAAAATTTAATGAAAAATTATAATGATGTTTTTTCAAGCTTACTTTGTGTTTCAGTGGCTGTTATCTTTTATTTTGGAGTTTTATTTGTCTTTAGGATTTTGAATTTTAAAGATTTTAAATTGCAAAAAAACAATTTGGAAAAGTCAACGTAAAATTTAATTAATTCATTATAATTTTCATTTCGTATTCTTTTGTTATGTTAACTAACCTTGAAACAAATTTTTCCAACTTACTTTTTTCTATTTGGAAATTTTTAATAAAATTAAGAATTTTTTTTATTTTCGAATTTGATATTTTTGGAGAAGTTTTAATTCTTTCGAAAAAA
This sequence comes from uncultured Christensenella sp., assembly GCA_964554475.1. Lineage (GTDB taxonomy): Bacteria > Bacillota > Clostridia > Christensenellales > UBA1242 > CAJKWP01. The sequence continues at coordinate 42,800 of CAZKOT010000001.1, read as the reverse complement.
TATTCAAGCATCAAATAGGATTTGCGATTATTTTCGACATTGATAATTCTATCATTAAAAATAATCAGTTTAATTTTTTTCCATTCTTGAAAAGATTTCTTTTTCGAATAATTAAAATCAATTGAAGTGGGAATAATTAAAATTTTTCCATCAGCAATTACTTCGCTTTCTTCTGGAATTGATTTTCCGTCAAAAATAATTTGCGATAAAATTTCTCGATGGTTTAACCTTTCCATTTTACGCTCCTAAAATTCTTTTGAATTATTTAAAGATTTATTTTTATAGTTTTTTAATATGTTAACAAATTTTTTAACACTATTTTCTTGATTTTCAGAATATTCTTTCTTTGCATCATTAATTAAATTTAGTTCATCAAGTGAAAGTTTCGGGGCCGTTTTTGTTTTTTCTTTTAAGTAAGCGAGTGTAATTTTTCTCTTGTCATTCACTTTTGAAACATCAATAATGTGATTTCCAAAAACAATTATTTTAAGTGGTGTGCCATGAAACGCAGATTCTCCAATGCTTGAGATGTTTTCAGGTATAATTAGGATTTCTAAACCAGAAAATTTAAAAGAAGAATCGCCAATAACTTTTAATTCATCTTGGAAAAATGCCACTTTTAATGATTCGCAACCATAAAATGCTCCAAATTTAACGTTTTTTAAATTTTTGGGAAAAACCACATTTTCCAAATTTGAACAGCAATAGCATACGCAATTCCCCAAACTTTCTTGATTCAAATTTGTAATTATTAAACTTGCCAAATTTTTGTCAAGTTTAAAAAAAGAATCTTTTTCTGTCAATCTTAAACCGTCATAATAATATTTAAATAATTCTGCCATAAGTTTTCTCCTTTGAAATTATTCTTAGATTTAAAAATTATAATGCATTATTAAAACTAGGTCAACAGATATTTTTTTAGCATAATTTTAAAGATAGCAATTTTCTTGCGAGAATGATTGTTTATAAACTTTATACTTTTTATAAAAAAATTGAGAAAGGGCAAATAGTTGATATACGTTTTTAATTTTGTTATTTTTTTGTGTTTAATATATAATAATTTCATGATTAAAATTGGTAAATCTATTTTTAAAAATCCTATTTTTTTATCTCCTATGGCAGGTGTTGGTGATTTTGCTTTTCGTGCAATTTGCCGAAAATTTGGGGCAGATCTTTCTTACACTGAGATGATTAGTGTTAAGGCCCTATTGCATAAAAACAAAAAGACCGAGAATATGCTTTTTTGTTTACCCGAAGAAAAACCCTCCGCAGTTCAACTTTTTGGAAATGATGAAAGTGATTATGAAAAAGTTTTAAAACTTGAAGCGCTTTCAAATTTTGATTTTTTTGATTTAAATTTCGGTTGCCCTGCTCCAAAAATTTTTAATAATGGTGAGGGTAGTGCTTTGTTAAAAAACCCTTATAAAATTTATAAAATTATTTCATCTTGCGTTCGAGCAACAAAAAAACCTATTACTGCAAAAATTCGCATTGGTATTGATGAAAAAAGCATTAATGGCTGTGAAGTGGCACGTGCCTGTGAAGATGCAGGTGCCAGTTTGTTAACGGTTCATGGAAGAGTTCGGCAACAAATGTATAGTGGAAAAGTAAATTATGAAGAAATTGCAAAAATTAAGACCTCAACAAAAATTCCTGTTATTGGCAATGGTGATATTGTAGATGAAGTTAGTTATAAAAAAATGCTTGAAACAAAAGTTGATGGAGTTTCACTTGCTCGTGGTGCGCTTGGAAAACCATGGATTTTTTCAATTTTAAAAAGTGAAAAAAAACAAATTAAAGTTAATGAGCAAAGCAATCTTCTTATTAATTGCTTGAATGAGCATGTTAGACTTTTAAGAACAAAATATGATGATAAGTTTCTTAATTTACACCTGAGAAAACATTTTTTGTGGTATTTAAAAGGTTATAATGCTCCCACATTAAAACTTGAAATTTGTCATATGGATGATTTAGATTTTATGGTTGAAAAACTGGAAGCATTTTTAAAAAATAATAAAATACAAAAAAAATGAGGTGGAAGCTTACGACTTACGATTGACTAATTAAAAAAAAGCAAGATTTAGACGTTGTAGATTTTTTTTAAAAGAAACTTTGGAAAGACAAATCAAATAAATTAATAAAGACAAAATATAAAAAATCTAAATTGAGTTTTTTTTCTCAAGTATATTCGATATTAATCTAAATTCATAATTTCCAACCTTAAATTTTAATAATTTTTCACGCAAAACTGTTTGTTTGAAAATTAATCTTTGTGATAAAATAAATAATAGATAAAAGGATGGAAAAAACTTATGAAACGAACAATTGAACAAATAGATGTAAAAGGTAAAAGAGTGCTTCTTCGAGTGGATTTTAACGTTCCCCTTGATGACAGTGGAAATATAACAGATGATACTCGTATAGTTAGTGAATTGCCCACAATTAAATATCTCTTATCAAAAGGGGCAAGATTAATTATTTGTTCTCATTTGGGTAGACCTAATGGCGAATTTAATATGAAGTATTCTCTTATTCCTGTTGCTAAAAGATTAATTAATCTAATGATTAACAAAGTTTTTTTCGCAAAAGATATTGTTGGTCCAGATGCAATTGAAAAAGCAAAAAATCTTAACGTTGGAGAAATTTTGCTTCTTGAAAATCTTAGATTTGTTAAAGGTGAAGAAAATAACGACCCGATTTTTGCAAAACAACTTGCATCACTTGCTGATATATATGTCAATGATGCATTTGGAACAGCACACCGTGCACATGCTTCAATTGTTGGTGTTGCAAAATTGCTTCCTAATGCAGTGGGTTATTTAATGGCAAAAGAAGTTAACACCATTCTTTCAACTTTATCTAATCCTCAAAGACCATTTATTGCAATTATGGGTGGAGCTAAAGTTTCAGATAAAATTTATGTTGTTTTGAATTTACTCAAAACTGTTGACAAAATTTGTTTGGGTGGAGGAATGGCTTACACCTTTTTAAGTGCAAAGGGTTATGGCGTGGGACAATCACTTGTTGATAATGATAAATTAACACTTGCAAAACAAATTCTTGATGAAGCAGAAAAACAAGAGGTTGAAATTTTGTTGCCAACAGACCATCTTTGTGCAGCGGTTTTTAGTCCTACTGCACCTTCAAAAAGAATTAAGGGAGATATTCCCCCTGACTTAATGGGATTGGACATTGGACCTGCAACAGTAAAACGTTTTATTAAGGAAATTAAAAAAGCAAAAACAGTTGTTTGGAATGGACCACTTGGTGTTTTTGAATTTGAAAATTACATTAAAGGAACAAAAAAGGTTGCAAATCAAGTTGCAAAAGTTAAAGGAACCACAATAATTGGCGGCGGTGATTCAATTGCTGCAATCAATTCAATTGGTAAAGCGGATAAAATTTCACATATTTCAACTGGAGGCGGAGCAAGTTTAAAGCTTTTAGAAGGTGAGATTTTACCCGGAGTTGAAGTTATTGAAGACGTTATAGATATTAACGCATAGGAGATAAATATGAAAAAATTTATTATTGGAAATTTAAAAATGAATTTTACCGAGGAAGAGACAAAAAAATATTTAAATACTCTTATTCCTCTTGTGGAAGAAGCAAATAATAAAATTGCAATTTGCTTTCCTTTTACAAACATACCCCTTGCAAGAAAAATGCTTAAAGGTACAAAAATTTTATTAGGTGCTCAAAATGTTCACGAAAAAGATAGTGGTGAGTTTACGGGTGAAATTAGCGCAAATATGCTTAAAGATCTTTCATGCGAACTTGTTTTGGTTGGGCATAGTGAAAGAAGAAAATATTTTGGGGAAAGTAATCAAAGTGTTAATGCAAAAATAAAACAACTTCTCAAGAATGGACTTGGGGTAATTTTTTGCATTGGTGAAAGTTTGGCTGAAAGAGAAAGTGATAAAACAAAAATTGTTTTAAAACAACAAATTGAACAGGGCTTAAGTGGACTTTATGAAAATGAACTTAATAACATTGTCATTGCTTATGAGCCTATTTGGGCAATTGGAACGGGAAAAATTCCAACAAAAGAACAAATCGAAGAAGTCGCAAAATTTATTAGAGAAGTAATTACTCAAAATTTTTCAGAAAAAGCTGCAAAAGAGGTTGCTATACTTTATGGCGGTAGTGTTAAACCCGAAAATGTAAAAATAGTTTTGAAAGCGGAAGGTGTTAATGGAGGACTAATTGGAGGTGCTAGTTTGAATCCAGAAAGTTTTTCAAAAATCATTCGTGTGAAGTAAATTAAAATGGACATGGATTAAATAATTAAGATTTATAACTGACTAATTGAGCGCTTTGGTTAGACCTTCGAAAACTATTTTAGATTTTGACCTCCTGTTTTAATTGGAAAGAAAAGGAAAAAAAGAATTTTACGTTACAAATGAGATTAGTTTATATTTTCAGTTTTAAAAATTTTCAAATAGTTATACTAAAATAGAGTAATGGAATGTTAATCTAAAGAGGAAAGCATTGAAAAAAATCAAAAAATTTATTTTATTGTTTGTGTGCTTGTTTTCGATGGGCTTGTTTTCTGCATGTGGAGAAGATGTTACTCAAAATTACAAAGTTGAATTTTTAGAAGAAAATACTGTTATGCAAGAAGGTGACACGATTGATATTAAACCTTTGTTGATTGCTTCTGGAGGAGCTATAGTTCAGCAAGTTAAATTTAAATCAAATAACCAAAACATCGCTTATGTTGACCCTAATACTTTTACCCTTTTTGCTGTCAATGAAGGAATAGCACTTATTGAAGCAAATGTTGGAAAAAGTTATGCATATTTCACCGTTACAGTAGAGAGACATCTTGAACAATTTAACTCAGTTACTGGTTTTACATATAATAGTGAAACAAGCTATCTTAGTTGGAATGCTACCTCAATTTCGCCTACGATTTTTGCAACTTCTTATAATATTCAAATATTTCAAAATGATGTTTTACAATTTGAATCTGAAAATGTTTTTACGAATAATGTTAATATAAAAGAAAAAATTCCTCTTGCCAGTGGAATTTATTCTGCTACTGTTATTGCAAAAAGAGAGGGTTATAATAATTCTGAACCTGCCATTTTTTCTTTTGCAGTGGTTCCTACGCCTACAAATTTAAATTTTAGTCCCAGCACCTCAACGCTCTCTTGGACTGAAGTTGGGGTTGAGGGAGTTTTATATAATATTGTTTTTAATAAATTAACTGTTCCTCAAACAAGTAGTAATTATCAAACAAGCGATAGTAATTTCATTATTCCTGATGATATGTCATCTGTTGATGATTATTCAATTAGTGTTAATGCCGTCTTAACAATTGAAGATATTGTTTACACAAGTGCAACTGAAACTGTTAACCTTACACGACTAGTTGCTCCAGAAATTTCTTTTTCAAATGATAGAATCTCATGGGACTATTCACAGGCATCTTTAATTTCAAAATATGTTTTAACAATAACTGATAGTTTGGGGACTAGAACTATTGATAAATTAACTGTTTCTCATGATAATTTTGAAGAATGGGAAATTGGGAATAATCTTATTACTATTAAAGCAATTGGTGCAGTAACAGAGGATATTATTTCCCTTGATAGTGCAGATTCAAATCAAATAACTGTTGTTAAACTTGCTCCGCCCACGATTTCATTTTCTCCGCTAACAAAGTCTGTTTCAACAACATTATCAAACACACAAATACTTATTAGAAATACCGTAACTTCAGTGGTTGTTTTGCCCATGGGAGATTCTTTTCTTCAACCGGAAGATTTTTACACATTTGAACAAAGCGCAGGAATTTTTGAGGTTTTTTCAAGACAAATGCCCACACAAGAATTTGAGGTTGCAAGTGATTTTTCAAATATTTTAAATATTAAACAATTAGGTAATATTTCAGGTTTATTACATAATACAAGTGGAGGCATTAGTTCATTAAATTTTATACGTTCAGAAGGTGCTTTGGGTTATACTGTTACAATTGACGGTGAAAATATTGCTTCAACTCAAAGTGGTACGACAACAATTACTTTAACATTAGGCTCAACTAACAGTCTTTTTCCTATTGCAAAAAGTGGTGACGAACCCTATATAATAAGTGTTTCTCCTTTTGATGATGAATTTGAATATGACGAAGAACTAGAATTAAAAGAAGGTTATTATTTACTTTCAGCAGAACCTGCAAATTATAATGTTGTTAGACTTGCAAATATTACACCGTTGAGTGATACAACATATATTACTCCTTTAATTGATGAAACGATAACTTGGGATGGGATCACTGGAGCAGTTAATTATAGTTTTGAAATTTACAAGGACGAGAATCCAGGTCCCTTTAGGAACGGAACAACTACATATTCTACTTATTCACTTGATGATTTTACTTTTGGGGATTACGAATTTTTTATAAAGGCAATAGGCAATAATCAAAATTATTTGGATTCAATGGATTTTGGTTCTGTTTCTTTTAGAATTTTTACACAATTAGATTCACCCGTTTTAACTTTTGATAATGAAACCGAGCAACTAACAGTTATACCATTTGGAAATTCAATTCAAAATGCAGATGAATATATTCTTTTATATGATGGTGATGTTTTACTTGATGCACTTGGCGAACCCGTTGTTCTTTTGCAAAATGGGGGAGTTTGTGATGTTTCGCATATTGTTGATGTTTCAGGAAGTTTTGTTTTTTCTGCAGTTGCGGTTTCAACAGATGATAATTTTGACGCGGGCGGAAATTTAATTGATTCTTTGCCAACAGAAATTACTATTATAAGACTTGCAAATATTTCTTCCGCTCCAACTCATATGGTTAACGGTGAAAACGTTACATGGAATTGGAACGAAATTGAAAATGCAGTTACATATAATTTTGAATTAACGAGAGATGGTGAATTTTACATTAACGGAACAACTGAAAATTTGCAATATACTTTTGCAAATTTACCATTTGGGGATTATATTTTCTCAGTAAAAGCAATGGGCGACAATAATACGATTTTAAATGCAATTGATTTTTCTTCTTCCATTGTTTATAGGGTTTTTTCAACTCTCGCTTCACCCACTTTGACTTTTAATAGAGAAAATGGAAATTTAACTGTTTCAACCATTGTAAATGCTGAAGCTTACGATATTTATTGCGATTATAACGATGATGGAGTACTGGAATTATCGGAACGACTTGTTAGATTAACAGGAACTGATAGAATGCACAATGTTTCGGACATTGTTTTAAATGTTGGAATTTATTTCTTTAATGCCATTGCTCTTTCGCTAAATGATAGCGCTGATGATGGTGGAGTTGGAAATCTTTTCAAGTCATTACCAACAGAAATAACAGTTGAAAAATTAATCTCCCCAACTTCAATTTTAATTTCAGAAAACGAAGAAATTACAATGGTGATTGACCCTTCACTTTTAACAAAACTTTCAGCAGAGCAAATCTATGCTACTGTGGAAGGAGTTCAAATCAACTTTTCTACATTTGAATTTAGTGTAACAAATGAAATTGTTATTAATTTTGTTGCTTTGGAAACAATTTCTTCACCTTATTATTTGGACAGTGCAACAGCTACATTCACTATTAATAGACTTTCAACACCAAATAATTTAAGCTTTACAGATTTTATTTTGAGTTGGAATGAAAATGCGGATGCAGAGTATTATGAAGTTATTATTACAAAAGGTCTTACTTATTCTCAAACGTTAATTTCTAGTACTAACTCATTAGATTTAAATGATTATCCTGCTGTCTTTGCTGAGTTAGACGAGAATTTTAGTTTTTCAGTAAAAAGCGTTATTGAAGATGTTACAGTTAATACAGAGAACGCAAGTTTTATTTCTTCATTGTTTTCGAATGCTCTTGAAGTTACTAAACTTGAGACCCCACTTATTACAAATGTAACTCCAGAATTAACTTTAAATCAAACATCGGTAACTGTTTCATGGGGAGCTGTTCAAAGCGCCACGGGTTTTTTTGTTTCTGTTGACGGTGCTCCTGAAGAATTTATAATAAATACTAATGCGCTTTTTTCAAATACACTTGCCGTGCGTAATTACGTTTTAACTCTTTATGCTGTCAATTCAAATTTTATTCCTTCCGAAATTACAATTTTTACACTGACGAGATTGCCCGCTGTTACCGAAGTAACTGTTTTTGATAGTGAAATTTTTTCAATTTATAATTTAACAAATGAAGTTTCAAGTGTTATTTTCAATGAAGGGACGGGTAATGAAGAAACAGTCGCAAATATAAATAATTCATCCTCTTATTCAATTTCTTTTGTCACGACAACGGGTGAATCAATCGCAACTAGGTTAATTGGAGCGGGTAGATTAGAAGGCGGGGATGTTTATTACTTAAATAGTGCTGTTAATTCTTTTAATCTTGACAGAATTACAACAATGAATGCACCTTTAATAGATAATGATGTTATAAGTTGGGTGCAAACTGCAAATGCTAACCGTTACGAAATTATTATTGAGAATTCGAGTGAGGAAAATATTTCAATTGTTGTTAATGCTTTTGAAGCAGGAACCCCTGTTACTTCAATTTCCATTTTCCATACCTCGATTGCAAATTTTATTTCAGACGCAGGAATATATGAAGTTAGAATTCGTGCAATAGTTGTGGAAGAATTGACTTTAACAAATCCTTATACAGGTTTTCTATCTTCTCAATTTTCCACTATAACTAACTTAATAAAATTAGCACAGGTTTTAAATGTTATTGCTGAAGCAGAAGACACAGTTGAGCAGCTTGAAGTTACAATTTCATGGGATTTGGTGAGCGGTGCAGAAAAATATAATGTTTATATTAATAATTTTGAAACACCTTTTGCAATTACCTACACAAATTCATTTAGCACTGAAGATTTAATTTTTGAAAATGCTCCAAATGGAATTTTTAATGTTAGAGTAATGGCAAATGCCGAGAATTATTATAATTCGGATTTTTCGGAAGAAATAATTATTCAAAGACTTCCTTCCATTACAAATTTGGCAGTTAATCAACTTGCTGTTTTCAGTTGGGCTGGCACTACAGCATCAGTTGACTTGGGTTATTATGCTTATTATCATAAATCGGGATATTCCCCTACAACTCCTGTTTTCACTTCAAATATTTATAATGATTTCACAAGCGAAATTTTTGCAGATATTACTTTTTCTGGAATAATTGATTTTTATGTTTTACCGTTTGGGGATAGAGACACTCAAATTAATGGAAGGTATTATTTTTCAGGAGCAAGTAGTGTTATTGCAAAACAAAAATTAGATGCACCTTCAATTGATATTTTTGGCACATATTTAACCATTGACGAAAGCATTGTTAACAGTAATGCTCAATTTTCTTTAACGGTTAAACATACAGATGGAATTGATACTGTTATTTTAGATGTTACAGAAGTCCCAGTTATTTTAAACTCAAATCAGGTATGGGAATTTCCTGACATTTGGACATATCAAGGAGTTGAAGTAGTTGGAGGGACATATATCTTTGAAGTGTTTGCTTTTTATAATGGTACTTTAAATGCAATTAATTCGGCAACTTCTGCACCAACTCGCACCAAATTAAATGCTCTTACTTTTGACGGATTTTTAAAAGCAAACAATGATGAACAAAGTATTTCATTGCAGGCCGACATTGAAAGTAATCCAATAAATGCTATTTACACTCTTTCCGTTGCAGGAACAAGTTACCAAAATAATGAATTGTCTCCAGTTGCTGGAAAACTAATTTACCCTATAACAGAAGATTTAAATTTTTACATTCCTACAGGAATTTTTACAATCACAATAAAAGTTTCTATGAATGGATTTTTAGATTCAAAAATTACTCAAATTTCGGGTAAAAGACTAGCACCAGTTAATAATATTTATGCTTTGAATGGTGTTTTAACATGGAATAGTACTGATGATGTTGATTGCCAAGGATATCTTTTAAGAGTTCTTCAAACCGAATTAAATTATATTCAAATTGCTTCACCAACAACAAAAAACAATCTTCTTACAGGTATTTCGGGAGATATTGTTGCTAATTTGAAATGTAGTGGTAATTTGGAAGCAGGAATCATTAAAAGTGAAAACATTATTTTGGATTCACGCTATAGGATGAGTTATACTTCTCTGCCTGGCGGAAGTTACTCTTATCAAGATTTAAATTACACAGCACATAAACTTATTGCACCAACCGAAATTTCAATTTTAAATGGTGAATTTAAAGTTTTCATAGATGATGATTGGACAACTAATTTTATTGCAAAAGAAACCCTTCTTAATCGTAATTATAACCTTGACGAATCACGGCTTGATTCGGGATATTTTATTGGATTAAGTAGTGCTTTTTATAGCGGAGCACAACAACTTCAAAATGATGTGGATTATACTTTTGCAATTATGGCAACTTCTTCTGCATCAAGTAATTTATTAAATTCAGATTTATCTTCAAGCACTCTAAATATAAGATTGACTCCAAATCCAAATGATTCATCTAATGATTTTACTTTTGATTGGAATGAAAGTTCAAAAAATCAATTTACAGTTTCGTGGCAAGCAGTGGCAGACAGAACTTATAGCATTACAATGAGCTGTTTACATTATGAAGGTGGGTTTGCGTATATTTATAACTACAATCATTTAAATTTTTTAGATAGTTATTTGGAAATGAATAGTGATGAATATAATGATAGTTTGAATGATTTATACTATCAAAGTGGAACTTATACATTTAAAGTTCGTATTGACGGAAAAAGCGAACCTGAAGTTGGCGGTTATTATTTCATTTCTTCAGCATATTCAATTAATTATAATTTTACCAAACTTTCAGAAGTTCCGGTTTATGTTGAAAATGGTTATCTTTATTGGGATAATGTAAGTGGAGCAAACGGTTATTATATTTATTATAGACAACCACAATTAATCGAAATTGGCGAAGGTGAATGGGGATATGAAGATGAAATCACATATCTTACATTTATTTCAACTCCCCCGACACTTCTTGATTCAATGCAAAATGCTTCGTGGAGTTGGGAATTGCCAGATTATTTTGGAGAATTAAATGAAAACTTGTATTACTTTTTGGGTGTGCGTGCAGTTTGCACAAATGATTCCTTAAAAATTGCACCGAGTGGTTTGGGCTGTTTTGAGTCGTATAATATTGGATTTTTAGCACCCGTAGTTAAATTGTCCGCTCCTCAAAATTTAATTGTGCAAAATGGAACACTCTTATGGAGTGATGCTAATTGGGATTATGAATTCAGTTCGACAACCCCTTATCGTTTTATTCCATCGAATTTACCTTTTAATTACAATCCTTGGCCAGATGAACTTGACAATAATACTATTATATTAAGATTACAAAATGAGGGGGGAACGGGGTTTAATTATTACACTGTTCCTGCTGCAAATTTCTTTAGACCTAATATGGTGGATGCAAGTCCTGAAGATTGGGAAGTTATTAGAGGTTATTTGGGATTAAGTGAAGATTTTGAATTTGGTTGGCCAGTTATGAATTGGTTTACAAATGAACTTACAAATGTTCCTTCGGGATTTTATACAATTTCTGTAAAGCAAAATGGAGATGATTATAATTGGCTCAATTCAAGATATAACTTGGGAATTAACGTTTACATTCCTTCAGCGCCGACTTCGGTTAGTATTGATAATTATGTATTGTCATGGAGCGAGTCAACCTATCCTATTAAAGCAGGATATCATTATTCAACAACTGATAAATTTGACTACACTGTCCTTGCAGAAAATATTGCAAATGGAAATCGTTTTCAAATTGCAACAAGAGACAATGATAATAGAAGTGTAAATTTGGTAGACCTAGTAAATGCAGACATTTTACCTGCAGGACAATACAGATTATATGTTTTTGTCAGTGGTGATAGTAATATGACAATTCATGGTTACCCATCAACCGCAGTAAACATAACTGTATTACCAACCGTTAATGCAAACATGGATGGAGGAGTTCTTGGATATAGTTCTAGTGGACTTGCAACAGGTTATAATATTATTGCAGTGCCTCAATCACCAGGTATTGATACTTATGAAGCTTTGCACACAGGTAGCAGTTGGGATTTTCTTCCGCTTGAAACAAGAGATGGTGAAACAAATATAATTATCTATGAATTATCTATTCAAGCTATTGGTAACGGAACAAATGTAATATCAGGAAAAGTAACAGATTTAGGAGAAATAAGTAAACTTGATTCGCCATCCGTTGACATTGTTCATGGAAGATTTGAATGGGCGAATGTCTTAAACAACAGTGGTTATCTTGTTTATGTTCAAACTTCAACACAGTTATTAGTGTTTGATTTACCATATGGTGAAGTGGGTCTTACCTCTATTTATGAATCTATTACTCCAGGTTATAACAATTACAATTTCCGAACCATTGGAACAACAACCAGTTCTTTTGGAGGATCTCCTATTTATGCAATTTCGAGTTATATGGATGGTATTAATGCAGTTATGCTTAATTCCGTAGCAAGTATTGGAGTTCATGAGGGAAATCTGGTTTGGAGAAATGTTACTGATTTGGGTGGAAGCAACGTTACAGGATATAAAATTTCGTTTTTCGGCACTCATATTTACAATCCTTTCCATTACGAAGAATATTCCACTTTCGCTTGGTTGGGAGATACGTTCGTTCTTTATGATTTCATTGGTCAATGGTTAAGCGTTGAAAATCCATCTCCTCCGCCCGAGTTTATTGAAATGTTTCAAGCTTATCTTGCGGGTGATTATGATGTTTCTATTCAACCATACTCAAATGGTGAGTTTGAGCACACTGATGGAAAAATTTACAAATATTTAATTGGAAAAACTTTAGAAGCTTCACATGCCGAATTTACAAAACTGCAACAAGTTTCTAATGTTAGAATTGATAATGGAGTTATTAGATGGAATGAGGTCACTCAAAGTACTTCATATTTGTTAACATTCACAAGATTGCCTCAAGTTGTTACTTTTACAACTTTAACAAATGAATTTAATCCTTCACAATTAACAGGGGATGATATTATTAAATTTGAAAGTTTAGGAGTTAACGTTGATTATGAGGTAAAAATCAAAGCGTTAGGTGGGGAAGAACATATTAATTCAAATGAAACTTTGGGTGGTAATTTCAAAAAACTTACTGAAATCGATAGTGTTGAATACTTGTCTGATCCATCTCCTGATGGTGGATTCATTATTAAATGGAGATTTACGGGTAATGTAGTCGGGGTTACTGGATATGATTACTTGTTTAAGTATAGTTATGATGGTGAAACATATGCAGAAATTGCAATACTTGGACAATATGAATCTTCAATTCCTTCTTATTATTATGGTCAAATTGAAAGTATGTTTGATACTGATCCAATTACTCCGGGTATTCAATCATTAATTAGTGCGGGGACCTTATATTTCAAAATTTGTGTAATACCAATTACAGATTCAAATAATGTTTTAATGTCAGATTACAGTGTGAGATATGATGTTACTCCACCAGTTGCAATTGAAGATTTTTCCTATTTCTCAAGTTCAAGAAAAATTGCATGGACACATTCTGGTTCTGGGACTTTTAGAATAGTTGATGAAATTGTTTCATGGAACGAGAGCACTGAAACATTTAATGTTTTATCAACAAGAACATATACCTCAACAGTAATGGAATTTATGCCCGAATTGATTGGTCTTCATAGAATTAAGGTTTGTGCAATCACACCAGATGGAAGCATTGCTTCTGAGTTTAAATATTTCTTTAATTCTGTAAGTGAAAATGGACTAATCAATCATTCTAGTTTTGTTTTGACAATTGAGGGAGTTGATCACGAATTTACTTTGATTAATTTTAATTTGTTTGAAAGTGGGGAAGGAACAGAATCAAATCCTTATAACATTGCAACTTCAGTGCAGTTTGCAAACATGATTTACAGACCGACAAAGCCAACATATTTAATAAAAGATAATGACGGTGATGGAATAGTTGAAGAAATAGAAAAAGTGTTTAATTTTAAACAAACTGCAAACTTAACTCTTGTTGATGTAATGATTTCGACATTTGGTGGAATTTATGACGGAGATAATAAGACTATAAGTTGGAGTTTTACAAACACAACATCAATTAAAGCAACAAATATTGGTTTGTTTGTTAGATTAAATGCTAATGGTATTATTAAAAATCTTAATATAATTGCCAATATTTCTCACGGAAATATTTCCTCTACTGATGTTAATTCGCTCAGGTTTTCATCACTAGTAAATGAAAATTTTGGTTTAATTTCATACTGTCAAATCAAGAATGTTTCATTCTCTTCAGCAACTACTGCTGGAATATATTACTACTATGGTGGAATTGCATGCAACAATTATGGAATTATTGAACTTTGTGTGAACCTCGCAACTTTGGATTTTAATGATACTGATATAACAAGTTCAGAATTGACAATCGGCGGAATTGCTTACGCAAACAATCAAATAACTGAGGGTGAAACAACCTATACAGGAACAATTCGAAAAAGCGGAAATCTAGCAAATATTACAGGAAGAGCAAAAACAGTAAATATTGGAGGAGTTGCTGCATTTAATTTTGGTGGAACATCTTCTTCAGAAAACTTAATTGGAAAAATTGTTGAATGTTATAATAAAGGTAATTTAAGGGCAAAAATTACTCTTGGAACTGCTTCAAACACTTATGTTGGAGCAATTACCGGAAGAAATGAAGGTATAATAAGAAATTGTTATAATATCGCTAGTAGTTTAATTGTTGAATATTTAAATACTGCAACATCAGCTCGTAATGCATATATTGGTGGTATTTCTGGATATATAGCAAATCAAAATGGTGGAAAAATTAACAATTCGTTCACAACAACCTTAATTTCGGAAAGTAATTCAATTCTTGGAAGTCCAGGAGGATTGACAACTCGATATTTGGGACTGCTAGTTGGATTATCGGGGGCAACATCTCTTTCGTCAGGAGTTTATAATTATTACATTTCTGTTATAGGTGTTTCACCTATAAATAATCCACCTGGAAATTTTAATTCAATTGATATTTCAACGGTGAATCTTTTCAATGAACTTAATGCACTTTATTCAAATGTTTGGAATAGTGGCGGAACCTATCCTGTTTTAATTTGGGAAAGTACTTACATACTCTATCCATAAAACTTACTAAGGTTTTACTGCTTTGCCACCAAATAAATGCGTATTATTATCGTTAGCTTAAAAAATTGTGCTTTAGTTTTTAAGAGCACAATTTTTAATTTAAAAAGCAAATTTATTTCAAGTAATGAAAATTTTTTCTAAAATTGGAAATATTTAATATTGAGTGGAGCACATTTTTATGAACAAAACTTGCAAAGACAATAACACTTTGTAAAAAATGAATAAAACAATAATTTTTTGTGAATTATGCATTCTCTATTGACTTATTGCTTGAACCTAATTATAATTTAAAATAACAAGAAAAAACTTTTCTAAATTTATCAAAAAATAGGGAATAATTTGGGAAATTTTAGTAAAAGTGTTAAAATAATTTTGGAGGAGACATGAAGAGTTACAAAGAAGAAAAATTGAAAGAATTTGGAGTTTATGAGTTACGTGAACTTGCTCGTAGGTTGGGCATTTCTTCGGCTACAACAAAAAAAAGAAAAGAATTAGAAGAATTAATATTAAAAATTTCTTGCGGTGAAATGATACCTCAAAAAATTTCGGTTAAAGGTCGTCCTCCAAAATCAATTAAAAAAATAGAAAGTGTTTTAGATATATTTGTTCCAAAAGAATTAACTGAAGTGGTTCTAAACAAAAAAATTGCTCAAAAAGTTTCTGCAAGTTTGCAATTTGCACAAAGTAAGGTGGCAAATCCAGAAAGAGTTGAAGTTAAAGGTTTTCTGAGAAAAACTCAATCAAATAATTATTACTTTAAAGTAAACTTAAGTAATGAAATTTTGGTTTCTGTTCCAGATAGTTTTATTAATGAACATTCTCTTATTGAGGGAGATAAAATTGAAGGCGTTGCAAATCAATTAACAAGCTATTATGTTTTGGTTGAAATTGAAAGTATAAATAATCATCAAGTTTTAAAAAATAGAGATTTGAAAAAAAATGACCAGGTTGTTCTTAAAGAAGTTCCGTTAAAAAATTTGGAAGGCGTGAATGAAGGGGAAAATGTTCTTTTCATCGGCGAAACATTCAAAGATTCAATTTCAAAAATGAAAGAAACCATTAAGCCCCTTTTTAAATTGTTTAAAGTTGTTGCCTTAGCTCCTAATATTTCAGTTTACACAAAATTACAAATTGAAAAAGATTTTGAGGGTGAATTTATTTACTCACTTTTAGAGGATCATCCTATTAGACTGTATGATGCAACTATTGATGCAATAAACCATGTGAATTCACTTTTACTTGAGGGAAATAAAGTTATTTTGGTTCTTTTTGATATTTTTGGAATATTAAATGGACTTGAAATGTTTTTTGCAATTGAAAATGAAAGAACAAATAATACTGTTGAAGCAGTTAGAATTACAAAAAGAATTTTTAATACGGGAAAAGTTTTGCAAACTGGAGCGAGTATTACCACTTTTGCAAGTTGTTTAAGTCATGAAAAAGAAAATTCATTTTATAAAAATGACCTTATTAAAAACGCAGATAAAATTTTTAAAAAATAATTTTAAAGAAAAAATTTTTTAATTATTTACAAACAACTCTTTTTAAATTAACATTGACTTTCAAAATTATAATTGTTATAAAAGGAAATTTTACTATGGGATTAAGAATTAAAAGAATTGATGATGTTATCCAATACGTACACCAAAGTGGTGTAAATGAATGTAAATCTAGATTACAAGATAAAGATGTCGACGACGTTAAAATTATTTTACTTGAAGATAAATTTCACAATGTTCCAAAATGCGTTCTTGAAGTCAAACTGCGTAAGGAATTTCTTTATACAACAGCTGACAGCAGACATGTAAAAGTCTATAAGTATCCAATATTTGTTATTCCTTTGTCAGGATATGTTTTTCATAAAATTAAAGATCCGATTAGAACAGACAATCTTTTTGTTTTTGATCAGGACGACAGAGAAATCAACGATTCGTTGTATCATCCAACTGAATATGGTTACGTAGTTTATGAAGATAAAATACTTGCTAAAGCATCATGGAAAGGTTTATATTCTTCAATAGCTTCCGATATTGAAAACAAATACATTGAATTTCATAGGCAAAAAGCAAATTCATTAAATGATTTTGCAAAAATAGAAAAATTATTAAAAGAATTTGAATGTAACCCGATTGATGAGAATTCGATTAAATTTTTTGAAAAAAAGCTTAAAAATAATCCTAATGATAAAGGTCAAATTATAATTTTCCAACAAAAATCAAAAAAAGACCAAAATAATATAATTACAGAATACGCATTTGCTTTTAGCAAAAATGGATCAGATAGAAATGATGTTAAATTAATGGTATCAACAACAAAACAAGATAAAAAAAACATAGGATCAAAAGAGAAAAAAATTGTTTTTAAATCTGAACAAAAAAATCTTTCAGATTTTCCTAATCCAAATTTGTTAAGACTTTATAATGAATATATACATAAATATCATTATAATAAAAATGATGTTGATAAAAATAATTCTTTTGACTTCGCTTGATTCTTTTATTATTAAAAAACGCACAAAAAAGTGCGTTTTTTTATCTAATTTTCATTCTCCTTCGAAGCAGAATAAACATAATTGTTAATCCAATTCCAACTAATGATGCAACGGTAATTAGAATAATTGCAATGGAGTTTAAAGGTTGATTACGTATCACTCTATAACTGTACAAAAGTCGTCCACTTGGAGTTAAAATTTGCACATAACTATCACCGATTTTTGTAATATTAACTTCATAATTCTCAATGTAGTCAGGTTGTTCAAAATATTCAGAGTTTATTATAATGTCTTTATTTGGATAAATACGAACAATACAATCTCCAACATTGTCAAAAAGATTTTTTGCATTAAATTTCACAGTTATTGTGTCTGTTGTAGATTCTCCTTCCGCAAGTGAAACTGAAATTGGCGCTGTGGCAGAATTAATTTTAAAAGAAAATGAAAATTCTTGTCCCAAATCATTATTTGTTCCTATTGTAATTGAGTAATTGCCTGCACCCGTTTTTTCATCATATAATGAAACCCAAAGTTCTTTTAAATAAGGAAGATTAACAACACTTTCGTTTGGTAAAACTGTTTGAACATAAATAATTGCTCCAATTGAACTATTTGAAAGTGCCCTTGTTATGTCAACCCCATTTTTGATTATTTGTTTAATGTAATAATTTTCGTACTGGTCAATATTAAATGTCCAGCAAAGTTCATTTGCTCTAATTATTTGAAAACTATATGTCTCTTCTCTAATTTCATTTCCTAGTCGTTTTGCTGAAAAACTTACTTGGTATAGTCCTGGCTCAGTAAACGTGTATTTTCTTTCAGCAGTTGAAGAAGTATAGTCTTTGTAAATTTCGCCATTTTTTAATACTTTTATGGACGGTTGAGCATTGACATCATAGTAGGCAAGAGAATCGGATGGTAAGTTAATGACAACATCGGAATTGTAGATTGCATAAGGAATTGGAGATGCATTATTAACATTAAAAACCACATTTTTTATATATACAAATTCATACGAAGTTGAACTGTTTAAAACCGAAGCACTGTAATCAAATTTATGAATATTTCCCGCTAAATCTCTAAAGGTGAACAAGTAATAACCCGAACGATTTAAAATAATTGAATTAACCTCATTTCTTGTTGTCATTCCCGCTAAAGAAATTAATTGATTTTCAAGACCATATCTAATTTCAACAATGACTTTATTTTCGGGAATTCTATAATAATTATTCCATGAAATTATTAAACTGTCGGCACTTTGTGCACTTTTGTTAATCGAATAAATTAATTCGCTGTAAGTAAAAGGCCTTTGATCAACTTGTGTGTCGGTATAAGTGAAATTGTTTAACAATTTACTTGAAGGAGGAATGTAGGTTATTGCAATTTTTGTTTCAAAATAATTAACGTATGAGGTTGGTGATGAGTTGTAATTTGAAATTGTACGAATAAAAGTGTTCACACCGTTTTTTGTATCGGTAAATTTTAGTGTCTGATTTTCGTAGGTATTTTCTAAAATTTCAACATTTTGCGAAGTGTTTAAATTAATAACAAAATCAAGGGTATTTACAATATAATGAGAATAAATACTCGTTAAACCACTGCTTTGACTATCTACCAAAACGTATGGATTACCTGTCGTAGAAATAACAGCATATCTTTCTTCCCCAGTAACCTTTACAGCAACATTGTAAAACTGACTTGCGGCATCTGAAATTGTGAATGATAATTGGGGTTCCTCAAAAACATCCATTGCATTAGTCCATTTTCTAACAATTGTGTAAACGCCAACATCTGTAAAAGTTTGTCCAGAAGTTATTTTTTGAAGTGGTTCTCCATTTTTTGAAATCCAAATTTCAACTGGATATGTAAAGATGGAAGTGTCAGCAAATTCAACTGTTACGGGGTCAGAAGTCATATTGTTATTGATAAACAGTCCGTTTAAATCTTGCCTATATTTTCCTCGTAATTCAATTTTTGGAAGTAGCATATTAACATTAAATCTAAATGTTTCAATTTCTGTTGCATCTTCGCCAACAACACCACTAAGAACATTTGTTGTAGATTCAATAATATAGTAAAATGATGGACCTGTAAAATTTGGATTGGCGAAATTAAGAATATAATCTAAATGCTCAAGATTTGGTCTTAAGTTTAGTTCAATAAATGAAGGATTGCTATTATTAATTATTCCAAAACATGAGAGGTTAGGAATCAAATCTTTTGATATGTTGTATATATTTGTTGCACTCCATCCATAACCTAAAACAGAATTGAATGCCATAACGGTTAGTTTTACTGTTGTTATTGATTTGTAAAAACGGAAAATAAAAGGTTTGTTGCTTATGTATAATAATTGGGGTTCGTCGCCCTCATTTTCGTAGAAAAAGTCTGTTTTCATTGTTGCCAAACCGTCTTCGTTTGAAATTGTTTCCACAAATTCTTGTCCATAAAGATGATGAAAAGTATAAGTTTGAGAAAAATTATCAAAAATTCTAAAACGATAATGTGGTCCTGCACTTGCATTTACATTTGCAATTTGGAAAGTTGTTACGTTGCCAACAACATTGTAACTTAATATATTATTAATTGTAACACCTTGTTCAGAAACACCATTTTTTAACTCGGCTGTTCTTGTTACATTCCCACCGATGTATTCCCAAATTGTTATTGATGTCCAATTAATGTATTGGGTGTCATTTGCGAGAGTTTTTGTAACTGTTAAAGAGGTTGCGATTCCACTGGGTTCTGAAATATCAAGAATTGCGTTTGAAACTACAACTTGAATATTTATGTTTAAATAGGGAACGTTTTTTATCATTATAGGATAATTATATCTTGACACTCCCAAATTTATTTCGTTTGAAAGTGTTGTCGTTGTTATTGTGGTTGCCCATTTGTAAACTTGGCCATCTTCAAGATTTGGTGAATTTAAATAACTAATATTGTTATAACTAATTATTGACCATGGATAGTCAAAAGCATTTATACGTATTAATTCAAATTTTCCTTTTGAAAAAATTGTGCTATTATAATTTTTTCTTACAATTTCATCTTGTTTTAATTTTAAATCACCACTAATATCACTTACGTATGAAAGTAAATCTTGATTGTTAACATCCAAAAATCCGTTTTCGTTGATGTCTTCATTGGAATCCAAAATGCCATTATTGTTTAAGTCTTCATTAATTGCAAATTTTGATAAATCTGTTAAATAAATTGAATATACTGTAATATTTCCTGCAAAATCAACTTCGACAATTTCATAATAAGAGGGAATAAATGCAGAAGAAGAAACAAGGTCGTAAATTTCTTGGATGTCTAAGATTCTTGTATAATCTCCACTATAACGAATTGTTGAAAGAGGTGAAAGGGCAGGGTCAAGTTCGCTATATGAAATGTCACTGTATTTGTTTGGAACATTTTTATAATATAGTTCGCTTTCTAAATTAGAATAAATCAATGTATTAAAATCGCGAACATCAACTGCAAATGCAAAGTTTTTAAATATGCTTGTGGGGTCTTTTGTTGTTCTATTGTATTTTACTTGCTGTTGATGGCCTTGCCGTAAGTTCGCAGAATTAATAATTGAACTTGCATTTACCTTGGTTATTAGCTTTTCAATACTTGCTGTTGGTGCTATTCTGTCAATTTCAACAACTTTACTGCTTCTAAAAAAACCTGGCGAGTAATAATATTCTTGTCCTTCATATTCAACAAGAATTGTAACTCTTGCACCACTTGTAAGTCCTGAAATATTTAAAGAAAAATAGTGATTGTAGCCTTCTGTTGTAATATCAACAGGATTAACAGTTTGTAAACTACCCGTGCCAACAAAGTATTGAATTTTATTTAAATTAATTTTTGCCATATACGGACTTGTTGAATCAGTCCATATTACTTTGATTTGTTCATCATTTGTGTAGTAAAGTGTTTCGTCAATATTTGGTTGAAGGGGATTGCCATTTGAATCTTCAACAGAAAAAACGGGTGCTTGATTTTTAATTTCTAAATAAAAAATCAAATTTAAATGATTTCCTTTAAAAAGCGAATTGTTTTGAGAAAGCGTTATTTCGTATTGCCCACTGGTGTGAAAAGTTGGAAAATCAATATAACCGTTTGTTATTCCGGTTGTGATTAAGTAAAGATTAGGTGCAAATTGAATGCTACTTTTTCCACTGCCCGGAATGTGTGGTAGATTTGATGCTTCAATTGTGTAGGTTTGTGCTGTTATTGTTCCTGTGGGCAAATGCTTTAATGAAATTGTAATTTCAAACGTTTTAATATAAGAATTTGGCACTGAATCATAAAAAAGTGAATTTGCGAACGCAGTGAAATTTGAGCCAATTAAATCACCAAATTTCAATAAGGGCATACTAATTTTTACCGGAAGTTTGTTTGTTTCAAAAATATTTAATTTAGATGCAGGATTTAAATTTTTTGCTCTAAATAATTCTTTAAATTTATTTTCTTCTAAACCTGAACCTGAAGGTGAAATATATAATACTTCCAAATAACCATGTCCACCAACACGGCTTATTTGAATGTAATTTTCTTGTTGAATGGGCTGATTTGGATCGGGTTCAATGTACAATACAATTGGTGAAGAAATTATATCTTGTCTGTCAACATAAAATGTAATTTTTCTAGTCATAAAATCATAGTTACCGGCAACTAGTGTTGAAACACCTTCAAGATTACGATAGGTTCTGAAAATTTCATATTTTCCTTCGTTTGTTAAAGTTTTTCCACTTGTGGTGTCGTAAACTGTGTTAATATCCCAAACATATAAGTCTCCGTCAATATTTCCTAGATTAATGTTTTCTTCGAAACTGTAAACAATTATTTCAATTGGAGTTTTTGAAAGAACAAAACTTGTTCCTACCTGAAAATTTGAATAACTAAAAATATTTTGTGTTAAACAATATTGAAGAGTAGCAAATTGTCCTGTTTCATATTCAATTTCCTCATCAAGAGTGTAATACATGTTATTTTGCAAAATTCCTGTCGGTCCCGTATAAATCAAATAATTTGAAACATATTGATAGAAATAAATGATTATTTCATCAAGTTCAATTGAACCGGGATCTGGTGAAACTTTGTACTGTAATTCTAGTAAATCTATGCTTATTGGCATGTAAAAAAGCGATTTTGTGCTATTATTTGGATTGCTTAAATCTGTTAATTCGTAATCATGTCGACTTAAACCATCATAAGGATTTGAGGGAACGTTTGTTGCAAAACGAACAGAAGTTTTGGAAATGTCTGTTGAAACCTCAATATTATGAGTTGTTGCGAATTCTCCCGTTCTCGTTTGACTCTCATCATTTACAAAAAATGAATAGGTGTTTTCGTAAATAATAGTGCCGGCCAAATTTGCAATATTTATTTGATAACCAAAACAGTAATTAATTCCACCGATTTGTTCAACGGGCAAGGGTTCTCCACCTGCATAAATGTTTTCGGTTTGCGCAATTACTCTTTTTTCACCAATTTGAACCATTACTTCGCTGGTTTTTATTTTTGAAGATAAGAAAAGATTTGTTTCACTGCCAATTAAAATTCTTTTAAAATCGGCATTCGAATTTGACATCTCTAAAGTTGTTGCTTTGTTTCTAAAAAGTAAGAGTAACCAAGGGTCAATATTTGGGTCATCACGTTCAGTTCCTGGGTCAGGTCCATCGGGGATTGTCCAATCATTTAAATCAATTCCGGTTAAATCTAAACCGCTAAATTTAATTACTTTATATTCACCCCATTGAATAGTTGTATTTTCGCTTACTAGATTTAATGTTGAAAAATCTGTTTGATATTCTCCCAAGGTTTTTTGAAGAACTCGTGGAGCTGATTTCTCAATAACAAAAGAATGGTAGGCAACATTACCAGCCAAATCTGAAATTTTAAATAAATATATTCCTTCTTGTGATTTTACTTTTTCGGTTGGAACGGTTAAGGATCCTACTGTGTTTGAGTATGGAGCTGCTTGTATTAATCCACCATTGTAAGTGATTTCATAGTTAACTGGGATATAATGACTTAGGTTTTCATAATAATTTAAGAGTTGGGCATGAGAAAAAGTTGAAGTAGTTTTTGTGATAGGGATAAATTTATATTGAGCTGTTGTGATATTTCCACTTGCTGCTTTTTCATTCCATTCGACAGCAACATCTGAATTCGAGAAAAAATTTATTGCCGAGTTTTTTTGATAGTTGCCATCAATAAAAGAAACAGTTCTTGTTGTAATTCCAGAAATTTCATCTGTGTCGATGGTAAAATAACTACTCTTACTTTTAGAAAAGTTTTTTCCGAATTTAATTACTGCTTTATAATTTGCTTTTGATGAAAAAGAGGTAGGACTTTGGGGATTTATTAAAGTTTCATTTGAATAAGTTGAGCTTTCAAAAGATTTTGAATAAACAAATAGTTGAGTTGGTGAATTAAAAGGATTGTTATATTCACTTTCTATGGCGTTAACGATAACTGACTCTTTTGTGAATGCGTTTGAAAGTAAATTTGTTCCGCTTTGAGTTGTTACTGTGTAATTTGGAGTTTCACTGACAATTTTAAAGAAAAACCATTGAGTAAAAAAACGCTCGGGTTGCATACATATTTGAGATTGATATCTGACTTTTACTAAATATGTTCCGGGTTCTGTAAATGCTGTTCCACGATAATTTCTTTCCATTTTCCAAATATTTCTTGTATTACCTGCTGTCGAGTCATAGTGGTCAAGCTTTAAATAATAACTGTCATTAATTAAGGAAGAATTATCAGTTAAAATTGATCCATTAAACTCAAGTTCGACTGGTGCTTGATTTGTGCTGGGAAGAGTTAAAATTTCATTGTTAAAATTGATTGTTGACAATGGAAATGTTTCACTCATTCCATCTGTTTGAACAATTGAATAGGAGTTTAGTCCTTCTTCAGCAAAAGAAATATATCTTGCATTTGTAGAATTGTCTGAAATATGAGTGTAAGTTACGTCGGTTTGAAAGCCAGTTCTTAAAATGTTGTTAGAATCAAATGATTTAAATTCTAAACGATTTTGTGCTTCAGAAGAATTGATATCAGTGTGAAATAATTGAAAGCCAAACAAATTCATTCGGTCATATTTTGTTTGATTTGTTACGTTAGTAAGTGGCTCTGTTACAATCACATCATTGTCTAAATATTTGTGAACAAATATATAATCAATTTGGTAATTT
This sequence comes from uncultured Christensenella sp., assembly GCA_964554475.1. GTDB lineage: Bacteria > Bacillota > Clostridia > Christensenellales > UBA1242 > CAJKWP01. The sequence continues at coordinate 17,936 of CAZKOT010000001.1, read as the reverse complement.
CCTATGTCATTAAAATTAATAATAGCATTTGTTTCGCCAGTCTTACGGATTTTTACAATTGGATTGGTTTGAACAATTTCGCCAGATGAATTTAAACTAATATAGCTTACAGTGTTAATTCCGTAAATTGTTTTGGTAATTCTAATTTCAAATTTTTGGGGATTATATGATAGTTCTGGGAGCGAAAGACGTGTTTCTGATGGTGCATTATTTTTGTAATAATACTGAAAAGTTCTTGCATAAGAAGCAGATGCTCCTGCTAAAATTGTGTCAGATGAACTTGCTAAATTTAAAATTGTTACAGCAGGATAGGTTCCCAAATAATAACTTGATGTTTTGAAAAGATAAAAAGAATAAGTTAAGGTTTTTGATGGAAGTGCTACTCCGTTAAAATATTCAACATATTGAATACTTATGTCATATCTCCCTTCGTCATCGGGTTCCTCTGTTCCATAGGGTGATGCCCAAACATTAAAACGCATTTCTATGTAATCATATTGGGTTTCGTTATAATTATTTACAGTGTATTCAGGTCTCCATGTGATTGCTGATTTATTTAAAAATATTTCTGTTCCATAAACTTCTATTTTATAGTTTCCGTAAGAAACTGCTTCATCTGGGTGTGCAAGTCTTAAAATAACAATTTGATCTTCATTTAAATAAACTCCGTCCAAACGTGAAATTGTATTTCCTGTTTTGGTGTATTCCCCAGGAGTTGAACTTTCGGTATATTTAAAAATCGAAAGATAGGAGGGAGTAAATAAATCATCAGCATTTGCAATTAATGGAAATTTTTGAAAATTTAAGAAAAAGCCACCTGTAATTGCAAGGAGGAGTGAAAACATAACCGAAAGCAAGGTTTTCTTGTGATGGTTTTTCATAAAACCTCTAAATTGTTTTAATTCGACAAAATAATTTTAACATAACCATTTTTTTTGAGCAAATAAATATAATAGTTTTTATATTATATATTATAAATAGTAATTTGTAATAGAAAAGAAAATATGCCAAAACAAATTACAAAATACTAAACACAAATCGCAGATGAATGAATTAGCATGTTGAAATAAAATGCGAGAAGAAAGATCGTTGGAAAGCGACATAAAATTTTAGATTGCCACACTTTCTAACTTTACATATTCTCAATTCTAAAAATGGCATACGAATCTTGTTAATAGAAAATATTAATATGATAATAGTAAACAATTAAACAAAAAAGGAGTTTTAAAATGATTACAAGGGAAAGATTAAAAAAACTTTTAGAGGAAGGAGCGACTATTTGGACATATGACGAATTTTATGATGTTGATGAACATAATGGCATTTTAAATTGGGATTTAAGTGACCCAGATATAAAAGATTACTACTGTGATTTCTTAAAAGGGGAGTTTAACGTAGACTTAAGAACACGCTTTGAAACCAAAGAAAAAGCGGAAAATTTTAGAAGGGTTTTGAGAATGAATAATATTATTGGAAGCCATTATTTATAATCTTAAATTGACGCCTTGAGACTACCTAAAATAATTTATTAAAATAAAAAAACCTCTTTAATGTTAAAGAGGTTTTTATTATTATTTTTATTCTGCTGGTATTAAATCAACTGTTGGTATGAAATTCGGCATTATGACGTACATGAATAATTGCATGAATAATATTAATCCAATTACAATTGCCATTCCTACAATAACATTAATTAAACGTTTTTTCGCCTCTTCTCTTTTTTCAGTTGAATCAGCTCTCGCCATGTTAACTCCAAGAATAACAGCATAAATCATTCCCGCAGCACCGACAACAATTAAAAGTGGCCAAAGTATCATGGTGATGGCATCAACAACATTTTTTATCCAAGCAAAATCCTCGGGTATTCTATCTTCTATATTTTCCCAACCACCGACTTGAAATGGGGAAGCAACAAAACCCAATATTTTGCTTGCTACTGCTACTAAATAATTCATATATTCCTCCAAAACAATTTTTCTATTCGTATTTTTCGCAATAAAATTGCATTTATTCAAAAGCAATTAAATTTACAAAATAATATTAACATAATAAAAAAAAACTTCAAAACAAATTTTGATTTTTTTTTGTTAATTTAAATTTAATTTTAAATTTTTTTTAAACTATTAGTTTAATTATATTCTTAAATTTTTATTAATTAATATGAAACCTCATTATGAAACTTATTTTTTGTTGTGAAACAATTTGATATTTTAAAAATATCTTTTTTATTTTTATTTGTGAAAAAGAAAATTCGCAATATATTTTTCTACTTTCATTCCATTTACTTGACTTAAAATCTTCTTTTTGTGTAACCTATTAATGAAATTCATAATTTATAATTTAAAAAATTGGTTATTATAAAATTTTATTAAATTTTTCAAGGGGTTTTGGCATGAAGAAAAAAATTATTTATTTAGTAGTTTTAATTATTCTCTCATATGTTGCAGGTGTTGTTGTTTCGGGCTTATTAAATGGTTTTGACGACATTCCTTTTCTTTTAACAAACAGCACAACTTTAGGAGCTTTTGGTCTTGCTGCAGTTGGAGCAATTATATATGTATTAACAAAAACACCTAAAAAAGGCGGAGATTTTGGACAAGGTAAAACAAAACAAAGTGGAACCATGAGTCAATATTATGACTCTCGTTGGATTACTTTAAATGAACTTGCAACTGATTCTAAATTTACACCGACTCATTGGGGTGCACTTTCTTCCATAAAACGAAGTGGTATTGTTATACGTAATCTTGTAAGTGGTGGAAAATTATTAATAAATATGTATAATCCAATTCACACCCTTGTTATTGGAACAACTGGTTCGGGTAAAACAACGCTTTTGATTGAACCGGCAATACGAATTCTTTCACACACCGCACAAAAACCTTGTTTGGTGATTACTGACCCGAAAGGGGAACTTTTTAACAATCATTCAATTCAACTTGAAGAAGCGGGATATCGTCTTGAAGTGCTTGACCTTCGTAACCCATATGCTTCTACACGCTGGAATCCAATGGATAACTCATATATGATGTACCACAAAGCACACAATCTAGAAAGAGAGATAAAAGAACATAGAGAAGGAAAACCGAATCCTAATAGTGGATTGAGATTAATAACAAATAATTATGGACCTGTTTGGTATGAATATAATAAAATTGCATATCCAACAAAAGAAATGGCAGTTACAGATGCTTTGTCAAAAAAACAAGAACTTATTGATATGGCAGAAAACGAACTTCGTGAAATTGCTGCAACTGTTGTTCCAATTGAAAGCAAAACTGATACTTCATGGGAGCGTGGAGCACAAGATTTTCTTTTTGGACTTATGCTTGCAATGCTTGAAGATAGTTCAAATCCTGAACTAGGAATGACAAGAGAAAGATTTAATTTTTATAATCTTGGAAAAATTGCAAATTATCGTGACCCAGATCCTGATAATATTTTTGGGACACTACGTCAATATTGTAATATTGGAAGAGACAAACTTTCAAAGGTGCAATCATTAACTTCAACGGTTATTAACAATGCTCCAAATACAACAAAAAGTTACATTGGTGTGCTACAATCAAGAATTTCAATTTTTCAAGATGCCGGCATTTGTTACGCAACAAGCGGTAATGATATGTATTTTGACGATTTCACAGACAAACCGACCGTTCTTTTTATTAAAGTACCCGATGAAAAAGAGAGCAGACACTGTATTGCAACAATGTGTATTTCACAAATATATAAAAAATTAATTGAAAAAGCTAGTCTTAAACCATCACTTAAACTTGACAAAACAGTGTACTTCTTACTTGATGAGTTCGCAAATTTACCCAAAATTCCAAAGATGGATAGTATTATTACAGTTGCACGTTCTCGTGATATTTTTTTTGAACTTGTTATTCAATCTTATTCTCAGCTTGAAAACAAATATTCTAAAGAAGTTGCTGAAACAATAAGAGGAAACTGTAATATCCAAATTTATTTGGGAACCGAGGACCAAAAAACAAAAGAAGAATACTCAAAAATGTGTGGCGAAATTTCAATGGAAATGGAGGATAAATCTTCTAGTAAATCTGAAAAAGGTGATGGTGAAAATAAAACAACAAGTAAAAAAGTTGTTTCGCGACCACTTATTTATCCTTATGAATTAGGTCAACTTCCTTTTGGAACAGCAATAATTAAAATATTTCAAGTTAACCCTATTAAAACCCAACTTACACCCTACTTCAAAACTCCACAATTTGATCAACGTAAAGCGGCAGAAAAATATGTTCCTAGCAAATATCTTGACGAAAAGGCAATATATTTTGATATAACTGAAAGAAATAAAAAATTGGGCGGGGGAACAAGGAGTGATTTCACCGATTTCGATTTTTAAAAGACAATCATAATTTTATTTTATTTTGTAACTATTTATTGAAGCAATATTATTTTTTTATTATTAATTTTTTGTATTAAGTTTAAACTAAAGCAGAGATTTTATTAAAAATCTTTTCGCTTTTTCATTTTTTTTGTTATAATAAGAATGAAAATGTCAAAATAATATAAAGGAATAATTAATTGTCAGTATCATTTATTTTAAGTTTTGAAGATTTGATTACATCTTGGGTTAACATTATTCCCAAATTGATTTATTTTATTTGCGTTTCATTAATGAGTGTTCTTGATGCTTTTCAATGGATTATGCGTAAACTTGCCGGTCTTGATGTCTATTATATAGGTGATAGTACTAGTCCTGAAACAGGCGATATTGCGCTTGGTTTTATGAGAGAAATTTTTGTTACAGATTCACGTTTTCCCGCTTTAAAAAATGCATTTTGGGCATTGGTTATTTTAGGCATAATTTTTTTAATTGTTGCAACAATTATTGCAATCATTAGACAGGAATATTTGCCTGGTCAAGAATCTTCAAAAGAAAAACCATCAAATAATAAGTTAACAATAATCAAAAGTAGCATTCGTAGTCTTTTTATGTTTTTAATTGTTCCTCTTTCTTGTATTTTTGGTCTTGCATTAGGAGACATTGCTCTTCAAGCAATGGACAGTGCAACGACAAGTACTTCCACTGGGGGGATACTTTTGTCTAATTCAACTGCTAGAAGTCAACTGCATAGTGAAAATATTGCTGATACTCAAACATATTGTTTTTTTGATATTTTTGAACAAGGATTGCCTACGAGGAATTTAACATTTAGCGGAATGATGTTTAAATCTGCCGCTTATAATGCAAACAGGGTTCGTATCAATAAAGAATATGGTGGAGTTACATATTCTCAACGTTTAGTGGGAACAGTTTCAACAATTTCACATTTTGATATATTTAATTTATATGCTGATGATAAAGAAAAAACCGCTGAATTAATTGATGAAGCTTTTGCAAATCATGTCTTTTTTAAAGGAACGGGGCAAACACCAGGTTCAAAACCTATCAATGTTGACAGTTCTTTTTCTTCAGTTGTAGAATTAGGATTATGGACAATTACAGATGAACAACAGATTTCGAATTTTTCAAAATTTAATGTTCCACTTGTTTGGTACTATTATGATTTGTGGTTTTTTAATTATATTGTTGGTTTTGCTTTTTTAATCATTGCAATTAAATTATTTATTGATATTATTCTTGGTTTAATGAAACGTATTATTGAGATGGTTGCTCTCTTTATTATTTCACCACCCTTTATTGCCACAATGCCTCTTGATGAGGGTAAGTCTTTTAATAAATGGCGTGAAAGTTTTCTTCAAAAAGCACTCTCGGTTTTTGCATGTATTATTGGAATGAATCTATTGTTTTTGATTTTTCCGTATTTAAATCAAATTAAACTGTTTCCTGAAACCGGAGACATTGCAATTGTTACTGCCCTATTAAATCTTATGATAAGTTCGTTAATGATTATTGTTGGATTGACTGTCATAAACACCTTTTTAGCAATGGTTAGCAAAATGATTGGTGCAGAAGATGCCGCCGAAGCGGGTGGAAAGCTAACTGAAAAAGTGGGTTCATTGGTTGCAGGTGCTGCACGATTAACGGGTGGAGCAGCAGGTCTTGCAATGAAAGCAATGGGAGGAGGTCTCGCTGGTAAAGGGGCAAGAGCAATTGGAAAAAAGATTGGAAAATCCGGTTTAGCAAACAAAATACGTGATGAGGGAGGATTTGCTGGAAAATTTTTAACGAGTAAGAAAACAAAAGAAAAAATTGAACAAGAACACGGACAGAAATTTGATAGAGAAGAAAAACAAAAAGCAAATGAAGAATTTAACGAAGAAATAAGACAAAGTCAGGAATATAAGGAAGAACAAAAAAATCAAGAAGATGCTATGGATAGTGCTTACGGAAGATATTCTATGACTACAAAAGCTTCAGGTGCCGCTGCATTAACCCGAGAAGATTGGGAAAGTTCAGAAAAAGGTCAAACTGCAAAGGCTAAAATTGAACAACAAATACTTGATACAGCCGAAAAAAGGTATTCCGCCGGAGGCAGAACAAGAGATGTAGCACTAAAAGAAAAAAGAGATGCATACGTCAAACAAGGAAAAGCACAAAGACTTCAAGAAATTGGAACTCAAAGAAAAGCGAGAGTTTCAAGTGCAATTGGAGCAACAGGCATAAAACATATTGGACTTCTTACTGACCTTCTACAAGATGAATGGAAATCTGCTGCAACTAAAGGTGGAAAAGGTGGATTTACTGCTGCTCAAATGGCATTTATGGGCAAAGGACTTGGTGATATTGCTGGATTTATGGAAGAAAAGAGACTTAAGAAAAAAGAAGAGGCTGCTTACGAAGTTCAAAAAAAAGCAAAAGCAGAACAATCACAAACAAAAAAGAAATAATATTTTCATTTTGTTTAACAACGCTACCCATTTCGTTTTTATAAAATAACGAGAATGAAGTGAATGCCATGGAATATGTTTTCTCGCAATGATGTAACTGCAATAATCGAAATGTAATAGGCAGGGAGGAAAAAAGATGCAATTTTTGGCTTGGACACCCTTTGATTGGTTTTGGGAAATAATTTCATTAATTCCTAAACTTATTTATTTTCTTTGCGTTACTTTAATGTCGCTACTCGATACTTTACAACTTGTAATGCGAAAACTTGCTGGTTTGGATACCTATTATGTTGGCGAAGATGCTACAGCACAAACAGGAGACATTGCACTTTCTTTTCTTAGAAATATTTTTGTTTCAGATTCTGCTTATCCTGCTATTAAAAACGCATTTTGGGCGCTTGTGATTTTTGCTGTTATTCTTTTAATTGTTACAACTATTATTGCTACTATTAGACAAGAGTATATGCCCGATGCAGATAGTGCAAAAGAAAAACCTTCAAACAACAAATTGATTATTATTTCAAAAAGCATTAAAAGTTTGTTTTTATTTTTAATTGTTCCTGTTTCTTGTATATTTGGATTATTTTTAAGTGATATTTTGCTAATGGCTCTTGATAGTGCCACAACAGGCGGCGAAACTGGCGGAACATTGTTTAAAACTGAATATATGGATTCAGGTGGAGAAATGCAAAATGTTAAAAACCTTCTTGTTCAAGGTGAGGCGGGTAACGGTCAAATGTCTTATGTTTATTATGATATTTTTTATTTTTATTCTCCTGCAACAACAACAACTTCATTCAGTGGGTTAATGTTTAAAACTGCGGCATATAATGCAAATAGATTTAGACAAAATAATACTTATTGGGTTATTAAAGAAGATTTAAGCACTGAAAACTTGAGCTTTTTTCAATTATCACAAAGAGATAGGATTTCAAATTTTCAGATTTTTGACACTGGGGCAGATGCTCAAGCATGCGCTCAATTGGTTGATGAAGCGTTTGCAAATAACATTCATTTAAAACCAACCATTGAAACACTTCAATTTGGTGATGGTGTGGATGCACTTAAATGTGGAATGGTTTTTCCATCACCATCAACGGTTACAAGATTTTCAAAATATGATGTTGCACTTATTTGGTATTATTATGATTTGTGGCAATTTAATTTCTTAATTGGATTTGCTTGTTTTATTATTGCTCTTACAATTTTTGTTAAAATTGCTGCGGCATTAGTTAAACGTATTATTGAAATTGTTGCTTTGTTTATTATTTCACCCCCTATTATTGCAGTTATGCCTCTTGACGGCGGAAAGGCATTTAATAAGTGGCGGGAAAATTTTCTTTCAAAAGCATTGAGTGCTTATGGTGCAATTATTGGAATGAATTTGTTTTTCCTAATTTTTCCTTACCTAAATGATATTAAATTTTTTGCTGAAACGGGAACTTGGAGTAGTGCAATTTATGTTATTAATTTGATTATTTCAACACTATTTATAATTGTTGGCTTAACTGTTGTTGAAGGGTTTGTTAAATTGTTAAGCGGACTTATTGGTGGTGAAGATGCAGTTGCAGCTGGAGGTGAACTTGTTGAAAAAACTGGTGACACATTGGCATCTGCTGCAAAATACACAGGTGCTGCTGCAGGTTTTGCGGTTAAAGCAACTGCTTTGCCGGCAACGATAGTTGGGCGTACTGCAGGAAAAGTAATTGGGTCTAAATGGCAAAAAGCTAAAAAAGAAGAGCTACAACATCCGGGAGATCATAAATTTGTTGGTGGTGTAATGGGCGCTGGAGCAAAACTCCAAGATTTTGGAACAAAGGTTAAATCTTTTGGTAAACATGAAGGCATGGTAAAAGAGGCTGAATCACAATGGCAAGGTGGCGGAGCACGTCAAGCTTTTGATTCTTTAACGGGAAGTAATGAAGAATTTACTAAAAATATGTCTGAGGCTTACAAAGATTATCAAGATGAAGGTGGAGATAAGAGTTACAAAGATTGGAAAGAATCAAGTGAAGGCTCAATGATGGAAGGTTTGTATGCAAAACAATATATCGGGCAAACTTTTGATGAGTTTAAAGATAAAAAAGGCGGTTATGGAGAAAAAGCCTTTAGAGAAATAAAAAGTCAAAAATCTTCTGAAATTATGGGAACTCGTGCAAGTAAGGTCGCTTCATGGACAGCTGATGTTTTACCTCTTTCAAACTTGGCAGCATTTTCGACCTTTCCTATGGGTGAAATTAAAAAAGCTTTTGGACGTTCTAATAAAATGGCTCTACAAAGTATGTTGTGGGCATTCCAGGGTAAATCTTCAAAAGAAATTGAAAAACAAGAAACAATTAAGAAATATGAAGATGAAGAAGCAGCAAAAGCAAGAATTCATGAAAAAATTGCAAAATCAGGTAAGGATGTTACAACTGGCGGAGGCGGAGGTAATGAGGACGTTAAAAAACTTAAACAAGATGTTGAAAGACTTAAGAGAGAAATTTCTAAAAAACCTAAGCCACCTGGTGGAACACCATAATTAATATAGCTTTTTCTTCAGTTGCTTATATAGGAGAGTAGCAAAATGAAAGGTTTTTTAAAAAAACTAGGATGGGCAATTGGTAAATTTTTAAAACCCATTAGTTCTTTTTCAACTTTCCCTTTGGCAACATATAAAGAATCATTTGGAAGAAAGGGAAAAAGAAGTTTAATTCAAGGTATGCTTGATGCTTTTCATGGAAAATCTGCAAAAGAAATTTCAAAAGCTGAAGAAATGGAATTACATGAAGAAGAAGAATCGGCAAAAATACGTATTCGAAAAAAGTTGGAAGAAGAAAAAAATAGTGAAATGAAAAAAGAAGAAAAAATCGAAATTGAAAAACTTAAAAAAGATGTTGAAGAGTTGAAAAAATATAGTAGGAAACAAAAATTGTTAATGCAAAAACCACCGATACAGGTAAAATAAATACAAACTACATACGAGTGGTAAACTGACGACTTACCCATTGACGATTTAAAAAATTGAAAAGGTTGTCAACGCTAAAGAAATTTTTTTTTAAAATTTCTTTAGCACATTAACAAATTTTTAGTCGCTGACATGTGTTAACAATTCATTTATTTTATTATGTTTTTTTGCTACTTCTAGTGTATGGGCGGAAATAATGTTGTTTTTTCGTATGATTACTTCGTTGTTAATTCCTATAATCGTTTGTGCTATTTTTTTGCCAATTATTCCTTTTTCAGAAGATATTTTACTAGGAAAAATAGGCACACTATTTCTTTTTATTTGAGGAATTTGAGTTTGATGGGGTATTTGTTCTTTTGATTGTTTTTCATGATTAAAGATTTTTGCTTGCTCATTTTCAATTTGTAATTCTTTTTTCTCATTTTGGTGTATTTGTGTTTGTTCCAAAATAAATTTTTCTTCTTCTTGGATAATTAATTGCGGTTCTTGCTTTAATTGAGTGGTTAAAATTTTTTCAAAATTTGTATTTTCATTATTTTCAATTTGTTTAAGTTGTTGTGGTAAGTTATCTTCTGTTTTTGTGTTTTCAATTATTGAATTGTAATTGTTTTCTTCTTTGGATTGAACAATTTTTACTTTAATGTCTTTCAAATCTTCGTTGTTTGTTTTAAAAGCTATTCTTGGTCGGAAGCGTCCTTGAGTAATTTTTTTTGCTCCTAAAGAAGCAATTTCAGCGTCATTAATAATTAAATGCTTTAATCCATTTGCTACAATAATATTGGGCTTTATTTCTTTGATTGTTGTTATAATTGAAATAACACTGCATTTTTCATCTATAATCACATCGGTAACTTTTCCAAAATCCTTACCGGATAAAGACACCACTTTTTTGTTGATTGGATTATTGCGTTCAGCGGTAAAGATTTCAATTTTACTTGTGTTACGAATTAAAATTCCTTCTTCTGTTAAACAATATATTTTAAAATTTCGAACCTGATTTTCAATTTCACTTTCATCGTTAAAAATAATAAAACTTTTTGCTTTTGTTAAATTTTTGTTAAAAAAAACATCTTTTACAAAACCTACTGAAACACACTCATAAATTGAGATAACTTCTTTTGAAATAATTTGTGAAATTTTGTTCATTGAAAAGTCCCCCTATTTTAAATTATTAAACAATGTTTTTTTTATGAGTGTTATGACATTGTTTGACAAATTTTTTACAAGACTAAGCGACAAATTAATTAACAAATTAAAAATTACAAATAATAAATAGCAAACTACAATAACGTAAATTCAAAATCTCAAATAACAAAATACAAATATGAATATTATTAAATGAAAACTCACAACTTACAACTTACTATTTCTCACTTTAAAATAATGAATATTGAATTGAAATTGTAAATGTTAAATGTTATAATAATTACGTGGGATTATTTAGTAGAATTAAAAAATTTTTTTCAAAGGATATTGAACTTGATTTTGACATCAGTTCGGTTCTCCTTTTTCCTTATAAATTAAAAAAAGGTCATGTTTACCTTGGAAACAAAATTACCGTTCCAGAAAATTTTGTTTTTGTACTTTCCAAATCAGGAAAAATTCTTGATACAATTCCTTTTGGAAAACATGAATTGAAAGCAGTTATTTTGCCAAAATCTGTTAAATATTTTCGTCTTGGAAAAATTAGAAAAGATGGCTCATTGCCAACTAGATTTTCTCCAAATGCCTATTTTTTGAATTTAACGCCTTTTGAACATTTGAAATGGAAAACATATCGCAAAGTTGAGTGCTTTGATCCACGAGTTGGTTATTTTAAGGTTTCAGCAGATGGAAAATTTGCATTCAAAATTAATGAGCCCGAAAGTTTTTTGAAAGAACTATTTAAAGTTTATGATTATTTAAAAATTAATGAAGCGGAAAAATTGCTTTGTAGTTTTGTTAGTGAAATGGTTATTTCAATAATTGAAAAGTCGGATTACGATTTTGATGACCTTGTTGAAAAAGTTAGTTTGACTGATAAAGTATTTAATATTTTGGTCAAAAAATTGGAAAAAATTGGAGTTGTTCTTTTGGGGTTTTCATTTGAAAATGTTAATTTGCCTAAAAATATTACTGAAAAATTAAACTCCCTTTCAAAAATTGAAGAAAAAACTGAGATTGAAATTTTAAAAGAGAAAAGTAAACAAACAAATAAAAATAAAATAAGTGGGGCTAAAAGCGAAAGTTCATCTTGGGTTGGATTTGAAATGATTGGGAAAAAAAATCAAAATGCAAATTATAATTTACATTCTACAAATCAAAATACAAAATACAAATCACAAAATATAAATGAGGTGGAAACTAATGATTTGCGACAAAATAAAAAGATAGAAGATGATGAGATTTATTTAAAAGAGATGTGGGAAAGAGAAAAAAAGAAAATGGCTAAAAAAAATGAGGCATTGGAAAGCGTTCCTCGCTCTTCGGCAGTTTCCTCTTCAGTTGAAACTAATCCTAGAAAATTGAATATGCAATTTGACACTCAGGAATTGCAACTCAAAGCTCGTAATGATGATAAACTTTCTTCGGTCAGTGCTTTGCCACCTTACAATGACGAAAAACAAGTTACTAATACGAATAATGACGAAAAATATGTTGACTTATCGCTTGATAATTTGTATTATAACGTTAATACTAATAATGTTTTAAGATGTAAGTTTTGCGGGGCTGAAAATTCAACTGAAAATGAGGAATGTGAAATTTGCGGTGAGAATTTGAGTGGTAAATTAAGAAATTAAATTTAGTTACTATGCCTTTGAAATAAATAAAAAGGAAGAAAATAATGAGTAAGATAAAAGAAAAATTTACAAAAGAAAGTACTTTGGGAGAAGTCATTGAAAAAGATAAAAAAAACTCACAAATTTTAATGGGTTTTGGTCTTCATTGCTTTGGCTGTCCCATGACTCAAATGGAAACACTTGAAGAAGCGGCACAAGTTCATGGAATAGATTTGGAGTTTTTACTTAAAAAGTTAAATGAAAAAGATTAACAAAAATACAAAACGCAAATCAAATAACAAAATACAATTATAAATGCGGAATTACGACTTACGAAAGAGTGAGGACAAGTCGGTGCAAGAGAGTTTTTTTAAGATATTAAATAATAAAAAATTAAAATAAAAGACATAACTTATAACAAAGGAACTCATCATTAATCACTTGCCACCAAAGAGAATAAAGATTGTTGGAGATATTAATGTTATTAAAAAAAACAAATGAAAATAAAATTTGAGGGATAAAATATGTTTAAAACAGCAGTAAATTTTTGGGTTAGAAGTTTGGTTGTAACAATAATTTCCATTCTTTCTCTCTCTTTGGGAATTTGGGGGCTTACTGTTGCTTTTAATAAGGGAACATATGCTGACATTGATCCAGTAAGTGGACTCGAATTTACTTTTCACGATAATGGTGAAGATGATTATTACTCGGTTACTTCAAGTGGTTCATTTGCAGGGACAAATTTAGTTATTCCCTCAACTTTTAATGGACTTCCTGTTAGAATAATTGATGATAATGCTTTTGATAATGAACCATATATAAGTGTGGTTATTCCAAATAGTGTAATTAGCATAGGATTTCAATCCTTTAGTAATTGTTCAGCTTTAACAGATATAGTAATTCCTGAAAGCGTTATAAGTATTGGAACTGAGGCGTTTGCTAGTTGTGGTTTAACAAACTTAACAATTCCAAATAGTGTGACATCTATTGGAATTTTTGCTTTTTATGGTTGCTCAGGTTTAACAAGCGTCACTTTACCTTCGAATGTCAATTTTACAACAATTCCTAATAGTGCTTTTGTTAATTGTACGAATTTAAGCGAAATAAAAATTCCAAACAATGTAACAATTATTGGAGATGAAGCATTTCACAATTGTGTTAGTTTAACTTCAGTAGTAATTGCGAATAGTGTTACAGACATTGGATATATGGCATTTGCAAACACACATGCAGATTTAGAAGTAACAGTTTTTGCAAGTTCACCTGCAAATCTTGGAACAGAAGTGTTTGGGTCAGGTTCGGGCTCAGCAAATTTAAAAATTAATGTTTTCTACACAAGATTGAGTGCTTTTACGTCATCTTGGGGTCAATATTCATCAAAAATTTATTCAATAGATGATGACGGAATTACATACACTTACGATTCTAATGCTGGTGGTGGTAGCATACCTGGTTATATTGCTAGTGGGGTTTCGGTAACCGAAACAGCAATTGAAATATTGCCCTATTGGGATGACGGCATAGTTGGGCATGAAACGCTTCCCGTTTATCAAGTTGCAATTGGAGGATTTTTAGATAATGTGATGATTGATTCGGTTTTTATTCCGTCTAGCATAAGACAAATAAATGCCGATGCCTTTAGAGGTTGCACAGGTTTAACTAGTGTTACTTTTGAAGAGGGTAGCGAATTAAACACAATTGGGAGTAATGCATTTATGGCATTACAGCAATTGAGCCGGGAGTATTTTATGCTTGCGCTTATTTAACTGAGGTTAGTATTCCAACAAGTGTTTTAAGTTTAAGCAGCGGTTCGTTTCAAAATTGTACAAGTTTAACACAAGTAATAATTCCTGCTAATGTTTCCAGTATAGGAACTAGTGTTTTTTACGGTTGTACGGGCTTAACAAAAGTAAAAATTTTAAGAGATACTCCCCCATCATTATTAAATAGCAATTCTTTTGATGGAACATATCTTATTTATATTCCTATAGGAACATTATCAGCTTACTCGGGTGCAAGTGAGTGGACTGTATTATCAGCAAGACTTGCTGAATCGTATTCAGAACTGCTTTTCTTTAGCGCAATTACAGGTGGGTTTGAGGTTTCAATTGGTGGATGTAATGATTTGGACATATATATTCCTCCGACTTACTTGAGTCAACCAGTTATTCAAATTGCAATGAGTGGTTTTGAAAGCAGTAGTATAACATCTGTTGTAATTCCAAACAGCGTTTTAATTATTGAAGAATACGCTTTTCAAGATTGCTTGAGTCTTGCTTCGGTTACATTTACAAGTGGAAGTACTTTAACTACAATTGGCGACAGTGCATTTCAAGGTTGCAATGGTTTAACATCATTCACAATTCCTCAAACTGTAACAACAATTGCGGAAAATGCTTTACGGGAAACGGGTATTTCAGAGATAACAATACCTGGTGGGGTAACAAGTTTTGGAATGGCAGTTTTTCAAGGGTGCACAAATTTAACCACGGTTACTTATGAAGAAGGCGTTACAATAACAGGACAAGGAATGTTTGTTCTCTGTTCAAATTTAACCGAAGTAAATTTGCCTTCAACTTTAACAACAATTGAATATGCAGCGTTTGCATTTTCGGGTTTAAGTGCAATTGAAATACCTAGTGGTGTTACAACTATTGGTGAAATGGCTTTTGGAATGCTTTCAGGAATTACCGAAATTGTAGTCCCATACGGTGTGACAGTAATAAACACAGGAACATTTCAAGGATGTAGTTCATTAACAACAATAACTCTTCCAAATTCTGTTGAAACAATCGGCAATCAAGCATTTTCAGGTTGCACAAGTTTAACAAGTATTACAATTCCTGCAAGTGTAACTTTATTGGGAACTGAAGTTTTTTCATCAAGTTCTATTATAATCCCTCTTTCTCCTGACCCATTCAATTTTAATGCATGTTTACTTTTGGAAAGTGTTATTTTTGAGAATGGTAGTTATTTGGGAACAATCGGCACAAGTGCATTTGCAGGTTGCGTAGCATTAGATACATTTGAAATACCAAATTTAGTTGCTTCTATTGGCGCTAATGCTTTTTATGGTTGCACGGGTTTGACAAATGCTACTGTTTTGGCACTAACGCCACCGACATTGATTGATAGTAATGCTTTTGACGGAACTTACACAATTTATATTCCTTCAAATACATTTTCAGCTTATACATCAGCAAGCGAATGGAGTGAATTGCATTTTGCGGGTAGGATATGTGAATTAGACAGTTATGGCCAAAAATTACTTTACACGCAAGTTACTGGAGGATATGAAGTTTCAATAGGAAATGAAACTGCACAAAATATTATTATACCTTCAACATATTTATGGAGTGAACCTGTTATTCAAATTGCTTACCAAGGATTTAGAGGCAGCAGTATTACTTCGGTTACAATACCGGAAAGTGTTACAAGGATTGAGAGTCAGGCTTTTTGGGGAATTCAAAGTTTAGTAAGCGTTTCAATGTCAAATAATGTTACTCATATTGTTGATGAAGCATTTCAAAACTGCCCAAATTTAACAAATTTAAATCTTTCAAGTAATCTTTCTGAAATTGGGACTTATGCATTTAGACTTTGTTCTGGTTTAACAGGCGTTACAATTCCTGCAAGTTTGCAATCCATGGGAGTTGGAATTTTTGAACAATGCACAGGTTTAGAGAGTGTGACTTTTCAAGAAGGTTTCACGAGAATAGAAAACAGCATGTTTATGAGTTGCACAGGTTTGCAAACAGTTACAATTCCAAGCAGCGTTAATGCAATCGGGAATAATGCTTTTAATGGATGCACAAGTTTGACAAGTGCTACTTTATTAGGTAAAAGTCCAGCCTATCTTGATTATAATGCTTTTGCCGGAACTTATCCAATTCAAATTCCTACAGGAACCACAACTGCATACACAAGCTATTCTTCAGAATGGTCAAATCTTTCTTCTCGCTTGTTTGAGTGGTCAGAGGGACTTTTGTTTACCGCAATTACGGGAGGATATGAAGTTTCAAGAGGAACAGCAAGTAATACTCATATTGTTATTCCGTCCGAATATAATTCTCAGTCTGTAATCAAGGTTGCAGAAAATGGCTTTTTAAATAATAATGATTTAATTTCGGTTACAATTCCTTCAAGTGTTACAGAAATTGGTGCAAATGCTTTTAATGGTTGTACGAGTTTAACCGAAATAAAAGTTTTACGCGAAACTCCGCCTACACTATTAGATAGTAACGCTTTTAATGGAACTTATTCAATTATTATCCCCATAGGAACAATGTCGACTTATTCGGCTGCAAGTGAATGGAATGAATTATCATCACGCTTGTTAGAAATGTTTACCGAAGGACTTACATATTACTCCATACCAGGTGGCTATTCAGTTTCAAGAGGATCAGTAACTGACGCTAATATTGCTATTCCTTCAACATATTTAGGTGAGCCAGTTCTTCAAATTGCTTATGCTGGTTTTAATAATTCACTAAATATTGTTTCCGTTATCATTCCTAACAGTGTAACACATATTGGAGAATATGCTTTTTCTGAGTGCCCTTTGCTACAAAGTGTAACTTTTTCAACAAATTTGGTAAGTATTGCAACTCGAGCATTTCAAAATTGCCCAAGTTTAACAGAAATTGAAATTCCAAAAAGTCTAACAACTATAGGAGAAGGTGCTTTTTATAATTGCGTGAATTTAGCGAGTGTAACTTTTGAAACGGTAAGTCAACTTCAAACCATTTATAATGATGCTTTTATGAAGTGCGCTGTATTAAATAATGTTGTTATTCCTTCTAGTGTAACTTTGATTAATGATTCAGTTTTTAGAGAATGCACAAGTTTGTCAAATGTTACATTTGAAGGTGGCAGTAGTGATTTAGTTATTGTAGAAGATATTTTTCGTGATTGTACAGGTTTAGTAAATATATCTATTCCAAACAGAATAACCAGTCTTGGAGATTCTACTTTTGAAGGGTGCTCAAATTTAAGCACAGTTACTTTTGAAACAGAAAGTCGAATTACAGCTATAGGAAATAATGCATTTCTTCTTTGTTCCGCTTTAACAAGTATTGTTAATTTCCCTGAGGGAATTGAAATAATTGGGACAGGTGCCTTTGCTTATTGTTCAAGTTTGGAAAGCATTGATTTACCTGAAGGACTTTTGACAATTGAAATGGGAGGATTTGGATTTTGTTCCAGTTTATCGGGCGTTATTATTCCTTCATCAGTAACATCAATTGGTGCTTTGGCTTTTGGAGGAACAGCAATAACTGAAATTGAAATTCCATATGGTATTTCAACGATTGTATTTGGTACCTTTTTTTCCTGTGAATCATTAATTAACGTTATTATTCCTGAAACGGTTACAACAATTGAATATAGTGCTTTTTCAGGTTGTATAAGTT